>NZ_JBHWIY010000019.1:22909-150061 GCF_042731715.1 Streptomyces sp. NPDC059832
GGAGGAGACCCTCCGTTGCCGGGGGGGGTGGCCCCACCACCCCGGGCAGCGGAGGTCGTGCGGGACGCGGACGCGACTCAGAAGGTCACATCCGAGCAGGCGTAGAACGCGTTGCCGGTGTCGGCGATCGTCCAGACTCCGAGGATCAGGTGCTTGCCCGACTTCTGCGGCAGGACTCCGGCATGGGTCACGGTGGATGCCGGCAGGCGGCCGCCGAAGGGCACGGTCAGGAAGGGCTGCGGCTCCAGGTCGGCCCGGGTGAGGGGCTTGGCGGGGTCGTAGCCGTCCTTGGTGATGTAGTAGCGGAAGTCGGTCGTGGCGTGCCGGGCCGTGATGCGCCAGCGGAAGGTGTAGCTCTGCCCGCCGGTGACCTGCGTCGCGGGCCAGGCGCCGCCGCGCGGGTCGTCGAGCTCGGAGAACCGGTCGTTGCCGCCGGCGCAGATCGTGCCGTCGACCGGGCCGCGGGCGGGGAAACCCTTCGGGCCCTCGACGCTCGGCGGCTCCCACTGGATCTGGCCGCAATTGCGCACGGTGCCGTTGCCGCAGAGCTGCTGACGGCTGACGGGAGCATCGGTGTAGCCGTGGCTCTGGGCGCTGCCGGTGGTGACGAGGAGGGCTGCTCCGGCGATTCCGAGGCCGAGAACGAACGAGGTGATCCTTCTGCGCATGCTTCGCTCCTGAGGGAGGTGTGGGGGCGCTGCGAGACGAGTGGGGAGGGCGCGCTCCGCCCCGCTAGGTCTAGACCAACTTCGAGACTAGCCAGGGCAATTGGTCATGTCCATACCAGCAATGCACCGCCGGGTGACCTGCCGGTAACCCTTCCGATCGGGCCGAAGGGGTGCCATCGGCATGGTGGCCGGTGGGCAAACCAGGCGTACGCTGGCAAAAACGCCTGTACACCGCGAATGAGCGATCGAGGCGGCCCATGACCGACCCGCACGGCTTCCTCAAATTCCCCCGCCGACCCGTCCCGGCACGCCCCGTCGAGGAACGGCTGAGCGACTGGAACGAGGTCTACGCGGGCCAGGCGAGGCTCCCCCTCGTGTCCGAGCAGGCCGGGCGCTGCATGGACTGCGGCATCCCGTTCTGCCACAGCGGCTGCCCGCTGGGAAACCTGATCCCCGAGTGGAACACCTACGCGCGGCGGTCGGACTGGCGGGCCGCGGCCGAGCGGCTGCACGCGACGAACAACTTCCCGGAGTTCACCGGGCGACTGTGCCCGGCCCCGTGCGAGGACGCCTGCGTACTGACCATCAACGCCGACCCGGTGACCATAAAGAACGTCGAGCAGTCCATCGCCGACCAGATCTGGGAACGCGGGTACGCGTCACCGCGACCGCCGGAGCGCCTCAGCGGGAAGACCGTCGCCGTCGTCGGCTCCGGGCCGGCGGGTCTGGCCGCGGCGCAGCAGCTCACGAGAATCGGCCACACCGTCGCCGTCTACGAGCGTGCCGACCGGATCGGCGGACTGCTGCGCTACGGCATCCCCGAGTTCAAGATGGAGAAACGCCATCTGGACCGCCGCATCGAGCAGATGCGGGCGGAGGGAACCAAATTCCGCACGGGGGTGGACATCGGTGGCGACCTCGACGCCGCCGAGCTCGCCGAGCGACATGACGCGGTCGTCGTCGCCGTCGGTGCGCGAGGTCAGCGGGAGCTGCCCGTTCCCGGCCGTGAGCTGTGCGGCATCCACCAGGCCATGGACTATCTGACCCTGGCCAACCGGGTCACCGAGGGCGACTGCGACGCGCCTGCCGTCACCGCCGAGGGCAAGCACGTGGTGATCATCGGGGGAGGGGACACCGGCTCGGACTGCATGGGGACCGTACTGCGCCAGGGGGCCGCCTCCGTGGTGCAGCTGGACATCAATCCGGAGCCCGGCGGCACCCGTCGGGACAACGAGCCCTGGCCCACGTATCCGAAGGTCTACCGGATATCCCACGCCCATGAGGAGGCGCGGGGGCGGAAGGGCACCGATCCGAGGGTCTTCTCCTCGGCCACCCTCCGCTTCGAGGGCGACCGGTCCGGGCGGGTGCACGCGTTGCGCCTCGCGGAAGTGGAACCCGAGGCCAGAAGGCCGCGCCCGGAGACCGAGCGGGGGATCCCGGCGGATCTGGTGCTGCTCGCCCTCGGCTTCTACGGCCCCGAACACGGCACGGGGCTGACGAGGCAGCTCGGGCTCACGCTGGACGACCGGGGCAACTTCGCCCGGAACGCCGGCTTCGCGGCCGAGACGGCGGAGCCGTCCGGGCGGGCGGCCCGTACCCGCAGGGACGGGATCTTCATCGCCGGTGACGCGGGGCGTGGCCAGTCCCTCGTGGTGTGGGCCATCGCGGAGGGGCGGTCCGCCGCCGCCGCGACGGACCGCTACCTGACCGGCTGCACAGTGCTCCCGGCCCCGATCGCACCGCAGGACCGGCCTCTGATGGCTTGAGTGCCCGGCACCGATCGCACCGCAGGGCCGGCCGTGGTGGCTTGTGCGCCCCGCCGCGACCACATCACCGGGCCGACTCTGGCCGCTTGTGCCCGGCCGCGCGAATCCGCCGATGTGCGGAACGGCCGCTGTCAACGCCCTTTGCTCGCCGCGTACTTCAGATCCCTCGCTTGTCCGGAGCGCCGGTGGACGCTCCGCAGACGGACTTCAAGGAGTCGGCCAGCGCGGCCGCGTGCAGTCCGTCGAGGTGCCTCTCGTGGCTCACGCGTTCCGCCGAGGCGGCCAGCGCGACGCGGCACAGCGGAGCGGAGCGGCGGTACGGTGCCGCGTCGGCGACGGCCCGGACGAGCGCCTTGTTGAGGCGGTCGACCGCCTTGCGCACCTCGTCGAGGCCGGGACGCTCGGTGGGTGCCTCGGACGGCCGGTCCCGCCACAGCCGGCGCAACCCGCGCTGCACCGCCTTGTTCGCCTCGATCTGGTCCCGGAAGACCAGCCTCATCAGCCGTGGGTCCGCTCCGATCCTCCTGGCCTGCTCGGCCACGGAGTTCAGTACCCGCTGTTCCCTGGCGGGGTCGTCGACCGGGGCTCCGGTGCCCCACTTGGCCGCGGCGACCAGGTCACCGGTGGCGATGCGCCGGGCGGCGAGCTCGGCCACGGGGAGCAGGGGAGGCCGCCGGGCCGAACCGCCGGGACTCGTCGCAGCCGTGGAGAGCGGTGCGGCCGCCACTCCGACGAGCAGCACCGCTGTGATCGCCGTGCTGGTCAGCAAGGGGTATGAGGGTGAGGTCCGTTGCACAGGTGTTCCTGTCGATCCGGGAGCACTTGCTCGAAAAAACGAAAAAGCTTATTGGTATTACTGATAATTCATATTCATGGCGGTCCGAATGGGCGGGGTGTCACCCGCGATTCTCGCCATGCTCGCCGCAGCGTATCGCCACGAGGCTTGAATTCGACGGTTGAGGTAGTCGATCGGGGAAAAATAAGTAGGGCGGCCCCCGGTGACGACACTCGGGTCCGCGGGGCCCATGAGGCGGCTCGCATTACACTTCAGCCCATCTTCCTCGCGCGTGACAGGTAACGTCCGGTGTGCCGGTCACGCGCGTCCGCGGTTAGTATTCAGTTTCTCTTTCACGGTCCGTGCACCCTTCTGTGCACTGCTCCGTGCTGGTTCCTTTCGTAAGGGTGCTGTGAGTGGAAAGTTGTGAACCGCTGCCCGGTGGTGATCCGGAGGTGAATTCCGGTAGGGTCCGGGGAAAAGTGGTGCCGGTACCGTCCGTGCGCGCTGTCCTGCGTGTGTCGGCGTACCCATTTCTGCTGGCGAGCACGGTTTCGGTGGCCGCTGCGGCGTTGTGTCTCGATTGGGATCCCGACCGTGTGAGCCCGCTCTTCCTGCTTGGCGTCATCTCTTATCTCACCGTGCTCGAACGTCTGATTCCGCACCGGTGGGCCTGGCACCCGAACGCCGGTGAGTGGCGTCGGTACGGGGTCTATTTCCTGTTGACGATGGTGGCCAGCGCCTTTGCCCAATATCTGGTTTCCACGGTCGTCTCCGTGGTGTCGCCGAACGAGTCGACGCTCAATCTCTGGATGGAAATACCCGCGGCGTTGCTGACCGGTTCACTGGCCAGTTATCTGGTGCACCGGCTCGGTCATACCAACGCGATACTGTGGCGACTGCATGGTGTGCACCATGTGCCGGAAAAGGTCAACGTCGCCAATAACGGTGTCAACCACGTCCTCGATATCGTTCTCGCGCAGGGAACCGTTCAGCTGGCTCTGGCGCTGGTCGGATTCTCCCGTGACTCCGTGTTCGTGGTGGGGCTTTTCGTGGCTGCCCAGGGCTATTTCGTCCACGCCAACATCGACGTGCGCATCGGGCGGCTCAATCATGTGCTCGCCAGCCCCGAACAGCACCGCCTGCATCACAGCACCGATCTGTCCGAGGCGGGCCACTACGGCTCGGACCTGTCGATCTGGGACCACTTCTTCGGCAGTTACACCTGGCGGCCCGGCCGCGAACCGGTCGCGGTCGGCCTGGGCGATCCCGCGTCCTTCCCCCGTACGGGGGAGATCGTTTCCAGCCTTCTCCACCCCTTGCGCCGTGCGAAGGGGCCCGGGACCGGTTCTGCCTGAACTGCCCTTCCATGCCGTGCCGCGGCGCCACAATCTAGGAGTACAGCCTTGCCCGACGTGAACAGTGCCTCTGTGAGCGACAAAGTAGCGATCATCGGCATGGGGTGCCGACTGCCCGGCGGTGCGTCGGACCATCGCGCTTACTGGCAGAATCTCATGGAGGGCAAGGACTGCATCACACCGACACCGGCCGATCGCTACGACGTCGGCAGCCTCGGCAGCAGACACAAGGAGAAACCCGGACGTCTGATCGGCGGTCGCGGGGGATACATCGACGGTTTCGACGAGTTCGACCCGGCCTTCTTCGGGATCAGCCCGCGCGAGGCCGACCACATGGACCCTCAGCAGCGCAAACTGCTGGAGGTCGCCTGGGAGGCACTGGAGGACGGCGGCCAGCGGCCCGCGGAGCTCGCCGGCAGCAACACCGCCGTGTTCGTCGGCGCGTTCACGCTGGACTACAAGATCCTTCAATTCTCCGACCTGGGCTTCTCGTCACTCGCCGCCCACACCGCGACCGGCACCATGATGACGATGGTCTCGAACCGTCTCTCGTACTGCTTCGACTTCCGCGGACCGAGCCTGTCGATCGACACCGCGTGCAGTTCCTCCCTGGTGGCGGTGCACCTCGCCTGCCAGAGCCTCAACAACCGGGAGAGTGATCTCGCGCTGGCCGGTGGCGTCCTGCTGCACATGGCGCCGCAGTACACCATCGCCGAGACGAAGGGCGGTTTCCTTTCTCCCGACGGCCGTTCACGCGCGTTCGACGCCGCGGCCAATGGCTACGTACGGGCCGAGGGCGTCGGCCTGGTCGCGCTCAAGCGACTGGACGACGCCCTGCGCGACGGCGACCCCATCCACGCGGTGATCCTCGGCGCGGGGGTCAACCAGGACGGCCGGACCAACGGCATCACCGTGCCCAACGCGGATGCCCAGGTCTCCCTCATCCGACGCGTCTGCGGCGAGGCCGGCATCACGCCCGGCGACCTTCAGTACGTGGAGGCGCACGGCACCTCCACGCCCGTCGGCGACCCGATCGAGGCGAACGCACTCAGCCGGGCGCTGGCCGTGGGCCGCCGACCGGACGCGCCCTGCTACGTGGGCTCGGTCAAAACGAACATCGGGCACACCGAAGCGGCCGCGGGCATCGCCGGCCTGATCAAGACCGTGCTCTGCCTCAAGCACCGCATCATCCCGCCCCACATCAACCTGGAGCAGCTCAACACCGCCATCGACCGGAGCTCCGCCCCGTACCGCATCCCGACCGAGCCGACCGCATGGCCCGAACACGAGGGACCCGCACGGGCCGGGGTGAACTCGTTCGGATTCGGTGGCACCAACGCGCACGTCGTGCTGGAACAGGCACCGGACAGGGACGCACCACCGACCGAGACCGGCGAACGAGCCTGGAATCTCCTCCCGTTGACCGCCCATACCCCGGAAGCCCTGCCGGAGCTGGCGGCCGGCATCCGCCGCGAGCTGGCAGGTGTCCACGGGCCGGGGGTGTCGCTGCCCGACCTCGGCCACACACTGGCCCACCGCCGTCAACACCTGGAGTCGCGACTCTCCGTCGTGTACTCCTCGCGGGCCGGACTGGACGAGGCACTCGCCGCCTTCCAGCGCGGTGAACCGCATCCGGGAGTCGTCCACGGCAGGCAGCTCGAAGCCGAACAGCGCGGGCTGGTCTGGGTCTTCACCGGAATGGGGCCGCAGTGGTGGGGGATGGGCCGCCAGTTGCTGGAGGGCGACGAGGTGTTCCGGGACGCGGTCACCCGCTGCGACCGGGCCATCCGCTCGATCGCGGGCTGGTCCCTGCTCGATGAGATGAGGGCCGACGAAGCCGGATCGCGGATGGGCGAGACATGGCTCGCACAGCCGGCCAACTTCGCCGTCCAGGTGGGCCTCGCGGCGATGTGGCGCCAGTACGGTGTGCGGCCCGACGCCGTGGTCGGTCACAGCACCGGGGAGGTCGCCGCCTTCTACGAGGCAGGGGTCTACACCTTGGAGGACGCGGTGCGAGTGGTGGTGCACCGCAGCCGGCTCCAGCAGAAGCTGACCGGCACCGGCACCATGCTCGCCGTGAGCCTGCCCGAGAAGGAGGCGCAGTACCGGGCGGCCGTGTTCGGGGACCGGGTGTCCGTGGCCGCGGTCAACAGCCCATCGGCGGTCACACTGGCCGGCGACCGCGAGGCGCTGGCCGAGCTGGCGGACGGGCTGCGCTCCGAGCAGATCTTCGCCAAGTTCCTCACGGTGCGGGTTCCGTACCACAGCGCGGGCATGGAGTCGATCAAGGACGAACTGCTGGCCTCGCTGGACGGTCTCGATCCCCGGCCGGCCAAGGTTCCGGTGTACCTGACCGGGCAGGAAGGCACGGCGCACGGCAGCGAGCTGGACGCGGACTACTGGTGGAAGAACGTCCGCCACCGGGTCCGGTTCCGCTCCGCCGTCGACCGGCTCGCCGACGACGGGTACGGACTCTTCCTGGAAATCGGCCCGCACCCGGTGCTCGGCCACTCCATCCGCGAGTGCCTCGAAGGCAAGCCGACAGCCGCACGGACCCTTCCGTCGATCCGCCGCCAGGAGAACGAACCGGAGCGCTTCGCCGTCTCGCTGGCTGAGCTGCACAACCTCGGCGTCCCCATCGACTGGGACACCCTGCACCCGGCGGGCAGACCGGTGGTCCTGCCACGCTACCCGTGGCGGCGCGACCGCTACTGGACGGAGCCCGCACCCGTCGCCCAGGTCCGCCTCGGCCGCGCCGACCATCCCCTGCTGGGCCGCCGCACCGTGGACACCGAGCCGACCTGGCACACCACACTGGACACCGAGCGGCTGCCCTACCTCGAGGACCACCGCATCCAGTCCACAGTGGTCTTCCCGGCAGCGGGGTATCTGGAGATGGCCACGCAGGCGGTCCGCTACCTGACCGGCGGCACCCATGTCGTGCTGACGGACATCGAGTTCCGCAAGGCACTGTTCCTGCCCGAGGGCGAGGACCGGGCCGTTCGGCTGACCCTCTCCTCGCAGAACGCGGCGTTCACCATCGCGTCGGCGGGGCAGGAGGAGGGCGGCCGGGCGGTGCACGCCAGCGGCGTCGTGCGCTCGGGGCAGCCGCGCCCGGCCGGGCGCCCCGCCGACACCGAAGCCCTCCGGGCGCGCGCCCGGCGCCGACTGGACGGCGAGGACTGCTACGCGGCGCTCGCCGCCCTGGGCTACCACTACGGGCCCGCGTTCCGGGCCATCGAAGAGGTGTGGATCGGTTCCGGAGAGGTCCTCGCCCGACTCCGTCCGCCTGCGGCGATCGGCGACGACGCCGCCGGACACCACATCCACCCCGTGCTGCTCGATGCCTGCTTCCAGTCGCTGCTGACGACACAGCTGCCCGAAAACGGAACCGAGACCGAGGCCGGCGTTCACGGCACGGGCGAATCGGAACGGCAGACCTCCGGGATCCGCCTGCCCCTGTCGATCGACGAGCTGTGCCTCGCCCCGGTGGGAGACCGGCCGATCTGGGTGCACGCGACGGTGACCCGCGGCGACGCGGACGAGCTCGTCGGGGACATGGCCGTGTACGCGGACGGCGGTGAGCCTCTCGGCGGCATCCATGGCTTCCGGGCAGCCGACGTGGAGAAGGCGTCCACCACGGTCGGCCTCGGCACGATCGACTCCTGGCTGGCCGAGACCGTGTGGATCGACAGCCCCTTCGATCCCGCCGCGGTTGAGGGCGGAGTCGGCCCCGACTCCCCGAGCCCCGTGTCCGCCGGTGGCGACTGGCTGGTGTTCGCGGACCGCCAGGGCGTCGGCGACGCCCTGAGTGAACTGCTCGCCGCGCGCGGTGAGCGCTGCCACCTGGTGCGCCCGGGTGACACGTACCGAAAAGGCGGCGAAGACAGCGGGTTCACGGTCGAACCGGGGTCCGTCACGGATCTGGAGCGGCTCTTCGCCGACCTGCACGAGGACAGGGACGGCGCAGACGGTGGCGGGGGGCCCGTCGGCCCCATCGTGCATCTGTGGAACCTCGACCTGCCCCAGATCGCCGAGGCCTCACCGCAGGACCTCGCACGGCACAGCGGCACCGGGGCCTACTCGCTGATCGCCCTCGCCCGGACGCTGCTCCGCCGCGAGTCGGCCGGCCGACTGCACATCGTGACCCGCGGCGCGCAGAACGTCGAGCCGGGCGAGGCCGTCGAGCCGCTGGGAGCGCCCGCGTGGGGAGTCGGCCGGGTACTCCGGCACCAGGAGCTGCTCTCCCATCCCGGCAAGCTGATCGACCTGGACCCCGGCGCGCGGAGCGACGAGGGACGCCGGGCCGAGGCACGGGCGCTGCTGCGTGAGCTCCGGACCGACGACGAGGAGGAGATCGCGCTGCGGGGCGCGGCTCGCCTCACCAGCCGGATCCGGCAGGCCGAACAGCTGACGCACCCCCTTCCGCTGCGCCTGCGCACCGATGCGAACTACCTGGTCACCGGTGCTTTCGGAGCGCTCGGCCGACTGCTCTGCCGCACGCTCGTCCGGCGTGGGGCGCGCAGTCTGATTCTGATCGGACGCACCGCACTGCCGGAGCGCTCCGCCTGGCGGGACCTGGACCCCGGCAGCGCCGCAGGCCGTGCCACCGCCTTCGTCAAGGAGCTGGAGGCGCTCGGGGCACGGGTTGTGCTGGCGCCGCTCGACATCACCGACGAAGCCGCGTTCACCTCCTGGCTGGATGCTCACCGGCGCACCGATCCGCTGCCCGTCCGAGGCGTGTTCCATCTCGCCGGCCAGGTCCGCGACACCCTCGTCGAGGACATGGACCGTCGGACGTTCGCCGAGGCCCACGATCCCAAGGCCGTCGGTGCCTACCTCCTGCACCGCCACCTTCGGGACGAACCGCTGGACCACTTCGTCCTGTTCGCCTCGATCGCCTCCCTGCTGACCACCGCGGGCCAGACCAACTACGCCGCGGGCAACGCGTTCCTGGACGCGCTGGCCCAGCACCGCCGGTCACTCGGGCTGCCGGGACTGAGCGTGGACTGGGGCCCGTGGGCCACCGGCATGATCGAAGAGCTGGGACTCGTCGACCACTACCTGCACAACCGGGGGATGAGTTCGCTCGCACCGGACGTCGGCATGGCCGTGCTGGAACGCGTCATCGGCCAGGACCGCGCCCAGCTGCTCGTCGCCACGGTCGTCGACTGGCCGGTCTTCCTGGCCTGGTACGCATCACCGCCCTCACTGGTCACCGATCTGGCGGCGGCGGCCCCCGCCGGAACGGCCACCGGGCCGGGCGAGGGCATCCTCGACACCTTCCGCGACGCGGACCCGGCGGAACGTCTGTCCCTGGTGACCGGGCGATTCATCACGCTGACCGCCTCGGTGCTGAGGACGGGCCCCGACCGGATCGATCCGCAGGCGGGACTCAACGCGCTGGGACTCGACTCGCTCCTGGCGATGGAGCTGCGCGCCCGCATCAGCTCCGAGCTCGGCGTCGCGCCACCCGTGGTGGCGCTGCTCAGCGGAACGCCCGTCGTCGAGCTGATCACCCAACTCCACGACGCTCTGGCCGAGTTGGTCGCCCACGAGGCCGGCGGTGCCGAAACGGCCGTGGTGGAGGTGTTCGAGGACGAACTCCGTCACCCGCTGACGCAGAACCAGAAGGCCCTGTGGTTCCTCAGGCAGCTCAATCCCGAGGGCTACGCGTACAACATCGGCGGCGCGGTCGAGGTCCGGGTCGCACTCGATCCCGACCTCATGTTCGAGGCCGTCCGCCGTCTGGTGGCGCGGCACCCCGCCCTGCGTACCAACTTCCTCACGGTGGACGGCGTCCCGCTGCAACAGGTGTCGCCGGAGGCGAGCGCGGACGTCGAGCTGTTCGACGTGCAGGACCAGGAGTGGGAGGACATCCACCGCACGATCGTGGCCGAGTACCGCAGGCCGTACGACCTGGAGCACGATCCGCTGTTCCGGTTCCGCCTCTTCAAGCGCGCCGACGACCGCTGGGTGATCATGAAGGCGGTGCACCACATCGTCTCCGACGCGATCTCGACGTTCACCTTCATCGAGGAGCTCCTGGCGGTGTACGAGGGGCTGCGCCAGGGCCAGGCCCCCTCGCTGCCGCCCGTCACCGCCCGGTATCTGGACTTCCTCAACGCGCAGAACCGCTTCCTGGCCGGACCTGCGGCGCCGCGCATGCTCGACTACTGGCGCTCGCACCTGCCGGCCGAGGTCCCGACCCTGGAACTGCCCGTCGACAAGCCCCGTCCCGCCGTGCAGACACACAACGGCGCCTCGGAGTTCTTCGTACTGGACACCGCGCTCACCGCCCGGGTGCATGCCCTGGCCCGCGAGCACGACGTGACCCCGTTCATGGTGCTGCTGAGCGCCTACTACGTGCTGCTGCAGCGCTACTCCGGCCAGGACCAGGTCATCGTGGGCAGCCCGGTGACCGGCCGTACCGAGCAGGAATTCGCCTCCGTCTACGGCTACTTCGTCAACCCGCTCCCGCTGCACGCGGATCTGTCCGGCGACCCCTCGGTCGCCCGGCTGCTGCAAGAGGTCCGCACCACCGTGCTGGGCGGCCTGGACAACCAGGAGTACCCGTTCGTCCTGCTGGTCGACGAGCTGGGGCTCCAGCACGACCCCAGCCGCTCCGCGGTGTTCCAGGCCATGTTCATCCTGCTCACCCACAAGGTCGCCACCGAGAAGTACGGCTATCGGCTCGAGTACATCGAACTTCCCGAGGAGGAGGGGCAGTTCGATGTGACGCTGTCGGTGTACGAGGACGAGGCGGAGCGCCGATTCCACTGCGTCCTGAAATACAACACCGACCTGTTCCTGCCGGAGACCATGCGGCGGATGGCATCGCACTACACCGAACTGCTCGACAGCATGACCCGGGCTCCGGCGGACCGGCCCGTCTCCCGGCTGGAGATGCTCGGCGCCCAGGAGCGCGAGCGGCTGGTCGGCGAGTGGAGCGGTGCCGGGCGCACCGCCCTGCCCACGGGGGCGGGGGACGGCGAGGCGGACGGCTTCCGCCCGGTGCACCGGCTGATCGGTGAGACCGCCGCCCGCTGCCCGGACGCGGTGGCCGTCACGGTCCCGGCGTACCACGGGCCGGCCCACCGGCTGACGTACGCGGAACTGGACCGCGGGTCGGATGAGTTGGCCAGGAGCCTGCGCGGGCTCGGGGTCGGTGCCGGGTCGGTGGTGGCGCTCTGCCTGGACAAGTCGCCCGACCTCGTCGTCGCACTGCTCGCGGTCCTCAGGGCCGGCGGCGCCTATCTCCCGATCCCGGCCGACCACCCGGCCGACCGGGTAGCCCACACCGTACGCGCCGCGGGTGCCTCCCTCGTCGTGGCCGAGGGCGGCGCCTGCCGCGACCGGATGGCGGAGCTGCCGGTCCGGACGCTGACGCTGCGGGAACTGCGTGAGGCGGCGCCCGCGGCGGACGACCGGCGCGGGACCGGATCCGGCGCCGAGGACCCTGTTGATCCCGACGCGCCCGCGTACATCATCCACACCTCCGGTTCGACCGGCCTCCCCAAGGCCGTGCGGGTCAGCCACCGCAATCTGTCCTCGGCGTACGAAGCCTGGCTCCAGGAGTACCGGCTGGACCGCGACGTCCGGGTGCACCTCCAGATGGCCGCCCCGTCGTTCGACGTCTTCACCGGAGACGTCGTGCGCGCGCTCTGCTCGGGCGGCAACCTGGTGCTGGTCGACCGGGATCTGCTCTTCGACACCGAGCGCCTGTACACCACGATGCGCCAGGAGCGCGTCGACTGCGCGGAGTTCGTGCCCGCCGTCGTACGCGGCCTCATGGATCACTGCGAACGCCGGGGACTGCGACTGGAGTTCATGCGCCTGCTGGTCGTCGGATCCGATGTGTGGAAGGTGGGCGAGTACCGGAGGCTGCAGGAACTGTGCGGCCCGGAAACCCGTCTGATCAACTCCTACGGGGTCACCGAGGCGACCATCGACAGCGCCTGCTTCGAGGGACCCGTCGACGACCTGGAACCCGGGCGGACGGTGCCGATCGGACGGCCCCTGGGCAACAGCACGCTCCATGTGCTCGACCGGCACGGCGAACCGGTGCCGCCCGGCGTGCCGGGCGAGCTGTGGATCGGCGGCGACGGCGTCGCGCTCGGCTACGCGGGCGACCCCGAGCTGACGGACCGGCGCTTCGTCACCCGGACCCTGAGCCGGGAACAGGATGCGGGCCCCGTACGCCTCTACCGCAGCGGTGACGCGGCACGCTGGGACGCGGACGGCCGGGTCCATCTGCTCGGCCGGGCCGACGACCAGATCAAGCTCCGGGGCCACCGGATCGAACTCGGCGAGATCGAGGCACACCTCGCCCAGTGGCCCGGACTGACCCGGACGGTCGTCACGGTGCGCCCCGACGCCCGGGGCGAGGACGTGCTCTGCGCCTACTGCGTACCCGCCGAAGGGGCGGCACCGGACCGGCGTGCCCTGCGCCGGCACCTCGCGGACCGGCTGCCCACGTACATGGTTCCGGCGCACTTCGTCACCCTGCCGGAACTGCCGCTGACCGCCAACGGCAAGGTCGACACCGCCGCCCTGCCGGCACCCCGGTTCGACGCGGACGACGAGCCCGAGGAGAAGCCGCGCACACCGTTCGAGGTGAGCATGGCCCGGCACTGGAAGGAACTGCTCGGACTGGAGCGGGTCGGCCTGACACACGAGTTCTTCGAGGTCGGCGGCAGCTCCATCAAACTGATCGAGCTGATCCACCGGCTGCGCAAGGAGTACGGCGTCGGCATCCCCGTCAGCCTGCTGTACCGGGTGACGACCCTGCACGGGATGGCCGCGTCGCTGGAGCGCATCGCCACCGGCTCGGACTTCGACGACCTGCCCTGCCTCAGCTTCAACAGCGATCAGGAACGGACCGTGTTCTCCTTCCCGCCGGCGGGCGGCCACGGACTCGTCTACCGGGAGTTCGCCGCCAAACTGCCCGAGTACCGGCTGATCGCCTTCAACTACGTGCCCGGCATGGACAAGGTGGCCCACTACGCCGACCTCGTCGAGTCCCACCGGCCCGAGGGCCGATGCCTGCTGCTCGGCTACTCGCTCGGCGGCAACCTCGCGTTCGAGGTGGCCAAGGAACTCGAAGGCCGGGGACGCGACGTCGCCCATGTGATCGTGCTGGACTCGCACCGCATCCTCGAACCGTACGTACCCGGCCCCGAGCACATCGAGTTCTTCGAGGCGGAACTGGCCGAACACCTGCGCAAGCACACCGGATCGGACGCCGTCGCCCGCGAAACCCTCGATCACGCCGCGGAGTACCTGGCCTTCTGCGGCCGCACACCGAACCTGGGAACGGTCTCCGCGACCGTCAGCGTGGTCACCGACGAGCAGAAGACGGATCTCTACGCCGCCGACGCACGCGGCACCTGGCACGGCAGCTCGATCACGGCCACGGCCGTGCTGCGCGGCTCCGGGACCCACGCCGACATGCTCGACCCCAAGCACGCGGCCCGCAACGCCGAGCTGGTGCGCGGCATCCTCCAGGACGGCGGCGCCGATGTCCGATGAGGCGGAGGACGAGTGGAGCACCCGCGACCCGGCGGGAGACGGCGGCCCCCGGGTCATCGTGATCGGCGCCGGCGTCGCGGGAATGTCCACCGGGTGCTACGCGCAGATGAACGGGATGCGCTCCCGCATCTTCGAGCGGCACGTACTGCCCGGCGGCTGCTGCACGGCCTGGTCGCGCGACGGCTACATCTTCGACTACTGCATCGAGTGGCTGATCGGCACGGCCGCCGGCAACGAGGCCAACCAGGTGTGGCGCGAACTGGGGGCGCTCGACGGCAAGACCATCACCAACTTCGAGATGTTCAACCGGGTCGTCGACGAGACCGGCCGTTCCGTGACCTTCTACAACGACCCGGACCGGCTGGAACGCCACCTGCTCGAAGTCTCGCCCGCCGACGCCCGGCTGATCCGCTCGTTCTGCCGTGACCTGCGCCGGTTCATCGACATCGAGCTGTACCCGTTCCTGACCGCCCCCGCCTTGCGGACCGTACGCGAGAGAGCGGCGCTGCTGCGCACCGTCCTGCCCGCGTTCCGGCTCTTCTGGCGCACGGCCGCGACGCCGATGCACGAATTCGCCGACCGGTTCCAGGACCCGCTGCTCCGCAGGGCGTTCCGCAACATCTTCTTCCAGGACCCGGAGGGCTTCCCGCTCCTCCCGTACCTGTTCAACATGGCCGGTGCCCACCACCACAACGCCGGTTTCCCGCAAGGAGGTTCGCTGGGCCTGTCCCGGTCGATCGAGGAACGCTACACATCGCTCGGCGGTCGGATCAGCTATCGGGCACGCGTCGAACGGATCCTGGTCGAGGACGGGCGCGCCATCGGGATCGAACTGCGCAACGGCAGACGGTACTACGCCGACCACGTCGTCTCCGCCTGCGACGGCCACACCACGATCCACGGACTTCTGCAGGGCCGGTTCACCGGTCCCCGGATCGACAAGCTGTACGACGAACTGCTGCACCGCCCCGGCACCCTGTTCCCCGCGGTGGTCTCCGCCTTCGTCGGGGTCCGCGGTGAGCTGGGCCCCGGCCGGCCCCACAGCACCACGTATCTGCTCACCCCCGAGGACGCCGTACAACTGCCCGGCGCGCTCCAGAGCAGTGTGGTGGTCCAGCTGCGCTCCGACTACTCGGACGGATTCGCCCCGCCCGGCAGCTCGGTCGTCCACTGCACCTACTTCAGCGACTTCGCGTACTGGAAGGCGCTGCGCGCCGCCG
The DNA here is from genome assembly GCF_042731715.1 of Streptomyces sp. NPDC059832. Taxonomy (NCBI): domain Bacteria; kingdom Bacillati; phylum Actinomycetota; class Actinomycetes; order Kitasatosporales; family Streptomycetaceae; genus Streptomyces; species Streptomyces sp. NPDC059832. Next base: position 38,228 of record NZ_JBHWIY010000019.1, read on the forward strand.
ACCGCAAGGAATACCGCGCGAAGAAGCGCCAAGTGGCCGACTTCGTCAGGGAATTCCTGGAACGCCGGATGCCGGGGGTGGGCGAGCGCATCGAGCTGGTCGACGTCGCGTCCCCGGCGACCACCCGGCGCTACACCGGCAACCACGACGGCTCCATCCTGGCCTGGAAGGCGTTCTCCGAGGCCGACGACATCGCGGCCAAGCTGGTCGGAAAGGACCGCATGCGCCTGCCCGGTCTGAGCGGATTCTCGATGGCCGGGCAGTGGGTCGGCATGGGCGGACTGATCCGCGCCGCGTCCACCGGGCGCTTCGTCGTCCAGTACCTCTGCGACGAGCTGGGACGCGGGTTCACGGCGTCCGAGAGCCGGGGCACCGAGCCCTGGCACCCCGGGAAGCTGGGCCGACTGCCCCAGCTCGACAAGTGGTCCATGCGTGGTGAAAGCCGCACATGAACACCGAGGAGAACAGGTTCATGCCGCCTTCCGAACGACAGTCGATGATCATCATCGGCGCTGGGCTGGGCGGTCTCTCCACCGGCTGCTACGCCCGGATGAACGGCTACCGGACCCAAGTCCTGGAGATGCACGAACTGCCCGGCGGTTGCTGCACGGCCTGGGACCGAGGTGACTTCAGGCTGGACCCCTGCGTCAGCTGGCTCCTGGGCAGCGGCCCCGGCAACGAGATGCACCGGATCTGGCTGGAGCTCGGTGCGTTGCAGGGCAAGGAGGTGCGGCACTTCGATGTGTTCAACGTCGTGCGCGGCACGTGCGGCCGGGCGGTCTACTTCTACTCCGACCCCGACCGGCTCCAGGCCCACCTCACGGAGCTATCGCCCGCCGACTCCGCCCTGGTCAGGGACTTCTGCAAGCAACTGCGCGCCTTCCGTGAATGCCTCGCCGTCTATCCGTTCCTCAGACCGGTCGGACTGATGCCGGTGATGGAGCGCTGGCGCATGCTGGCCTCCTTCATCCCGTACTTCAACGTCGTGCGCAAATCCATCGGCGTACTCATGACCGACTACTCGGCGAGGTTCAAGGACCCCCTGCTGCGCGAGGCGTTCAACTTCATCCTGTACGAGAAGCATCCGGCCTTCCCCGTACTGCCCTTCCACTTCCAGCTCGCCTCGCACGCCAACCTCTCCGCGGGCGTCCCCGAAGGAGGATCGCTCGGACTGGCCGAGTCGATCGAGCGGCGCTACCGCAGGCTCGGCGGCGAAGTGACGTACAACGCCAAGGTCGAGGAGATCGTGGTCGAGGACGACCGCGCGGTCGGCGTGCGGCTCAGCGACGGGCGTGAACTGCGCGCCGACATCATCGTGTCGGCCTGCGACGGACGTACCACGATGATGGACCTGCTGAAGGGCCGCTACCTCAACGAGGCGTACCGACGTCTCTACACCCGGACCATCGAACAGCCCGGCATGGTGTTCCCCGGATACTTCACGCTCTTCCTCGGCCTGCGCCGCGAATTCCCCGATGCCGACCCCTGCACCACCTATCTGCTCGACGAGACGGAAGCGGCCGGACTGACCGGCATCCGGCACCCCAGCATCAACGTCCAGTTCCGCAACAGGCACTACCCCGAGCTGTCCCCGCCGGGGACGAGCGTCGCCTACGTCACCTACTTCTGCGACATCGCACCCTGGCGCGCCCTGGACGAAGGCCCCGAACAGGCGACCCGGACCCGCGGCGGGCAGGAACTCCACACGCTTCCGGTACGCCACGGACGCGGCTACTACGCGGCCAAGCGCCGGGCCCGCGAGACACTCGTCGCGTTCCTGGAACGGCAGCACCCCGGCATCGCCGACGCCATCGCCGTACGCGATGTGTCGAGCCCGCTCACCCAGGTCCGCTACACGGGCAACTACGACGGCACGGTGCTCGGCTGGCAGCCCTTCGTGGAGAGCGGGGAAACGCTGGAGAAGCTCATCAAGAAGCACGGCCCAGGCCTGCCCGGACTGCGCAACTTCTACCAGTCCGGCGTCTGGGCCACCACGGGTGGCCTGATCCGCGCGGCGGCGGCCGGCCGGCACGTCGTGCAGTTCATCTGCCGTGACGACGGCCGCGCATTCACCGCGTCCGTGGACGAGAGCGGTCCGCCACCGACCCATCGGGTCATCGAAGTGTCGCCCCGGCCGGTGTCACGGTCCGTCGTGGAGGGCCGCCCGGTCCTCGCAGAGAGGAAAGGAACCGGATGAGGGCCAGGAAGTGGGTGGTGCGCGAGCACATCGAGGGCGTCCCCGATGTCGAAAGGGTCTACGGACAGGTCGAGGAGGACATCGATACCGAGCTGGCCCCGGACGAGATGCTCCTGAGAACGCGCTACGTATCGGTGGACCCCTATCTCCAGGGCATCGCGCTGGACACCCCGCTCGGTGCGCACATGGGGGCCGACTCGATCATGGAAGTGCTGGAAGCGGGTCCGCAGGCGGCCCACCGTCCCGGTGATCTGGTGCAGGGGTTCGGCGGCTGGCGCACCCATCTCGTGAGCAACGGCGCGCCCACCCCTTGGCAGACCGGGACGTTCCCGATGGTCTTCCCGGCCTTCCGCCGCCTGGACCCCGGCTGGTACGACGACGCGCTGCCGCTGCCCACCGCGCTCAGCGTCATGGGCGGCCCCGGCATGACCGCCTGGGGCACCCTGACCAAGTTCATGTCGGTCCGCCTGGGGGACACCGTCGTGGTCAGCGGCGCCTCCGGCTCCGTGGGCTCGCTGGTCGGCCAGCTGGCCAAGCGCGCGGGCGCCCGGGTCGTGGGCACCACGTCGACGACGGAGAAGGCGGACTACCTCGACGAGCTGGGATTCGACGCGGTCGTCGTCTACCGCCACGGAGACAACCGCGAGGCCGTACGGGAGGCTCTCCTGTGGGCCGCGCCGGACGGCGTCGACAAGTACTTCGACAATCTGGGCGGCACCGTCACCGACGCGGTGTTCTCCATGCTCAACATCGACAGCCAGGTGGCCGTGTGCTGGCAGTGGGCCACCCAGGTGGGCCGCGACGTCACGGGACCGAGACTGCTGCCGTACATCATGTTCCCGCGCGCACACGTACGCGGCATCTTCTCGCTGGAATGGTTCACCGAGGAGAACTGGCGCGCGCTCCACGACGAGCTCGGCGGCCTGATCCGGCGGGGCGATGTGCGCTGCGGGCACACCCTCCACCACGGCTTCGAGAACATCCCCGATGCCTACCGGAGCCTCTACCAGGGCACCGGAGCCGGTCGGGGCAAGGTGCTGGTCGAACTCTGACGCCGGCCGCGCAACACCGCTTCCCGCCCTTCCCCGCCCAGCAGTTCGCCGTACTCGCGCAAGCCAGGAGGTTCCGTGTCCTGCCCCGCCGACGCCCATGTCCGCCCCGGCCCGTCCACGCCCCCGCTGCACCGGCTGGCGTTCGATCCACCCGGACCGCCCAGGCCCGTCACGTTACCCGACGGGACTCGGGCCTGGCTGGTGAGCCGCTACGCCGACGTCCGCAAGGTCCTGAACGACAGCCGATTCGGGCGCGCACGGCTCCACACGCCGGACTCCCCGTCCCTGTCCGGCGAATCCGGCCTGGTGAGCAGCACCGACCTGATCTTCAACCAGGACGGCGAGGACCATCTGCGCCTGCGCCGCACCATGCGGCGAGCCTTCACGCCGCGGGCCGTCGCCCGCTGGCGGCCCTGGATCGCGACGATCGTCGAACAGCGCCTGGACGAACTCGCGGACAGCGCACGCCCGATGGATCTGGTGGCCGGCTTCACCCTCCCGCTCCCGGTCGCGGTGATCAGCAGACTGATGGGTCTCGACACCGAGGCCCGGGAACGGCTGCGCCACTGGAGCCAGTACGCCTTCTCCGACGGCTCCCACCCCGAGGAGGAAATGGCGTCCGCGCTGACGGAGTTCGCCGCCTTCGGAGCGGAGCTGCTGGCTGAGCGACGCAGCGCACCGGGCGAGGACCTGACCAGTGTGCTGGTCGCCGCGGCCGATGCGGAGGGCGGTGTCCCGGAGGGGCAACTCGTCGACCTCGTATGCGGATTGGTCGTGGGCGGTCACGACAGCACCATGACCATGCTCGGCAATTCGCTCCTCTATCTGCTCGGTGAACGGCCGGAGGTCTGGTCCCGGCTCGGGGCGGACGAACAGGCCGCCGGGACACTGGCGGAGCGTCTGCTGCACCTGATTCCGCTCGGCGACGACCGGGGGACCGCGCGCTACACCGCCGCCGACACGGAGGTCGGCGGCGTGACGATCCCGGCGGGTTCGGTGGTTCTCGCCGACTGCGGCATGGCCAACCGCGACCCCGATCTGTTCGCGCCCCGCCAGCTCGACGACCTCTTCGCGCCCTTGGAGGCGCCCACCCTGGCGTTCGGCGCCGGCGCGCACTACTGCCTGGGCGCCTGGCTGGCCCGGCTGGAGCTCCAGCTCGCCCTGCACCGGCTCGCCGCCCGCTTTCCCGGCCTGCGTCTGGCACAGCCCGCCGACACCGTCGAGTGGCACGTGGGCACCACCTCCCGCAGCCCGCGGCGGATCGCCGTCACCTGGTAGGGGCGCTCGTACGCGGTGCGGGAGTCACGCGGGGGGCTTCGGCCAGTCCTGGGCGTCCGCCCACGTGGTGTAGGAGGTCCAGGGGACGGTGGGGAACTGTGTCCGCAGCGCAGCCATGTCCACCCGGTAACCGGCGTTCGCGAAGAAGCTGTACATGGCAAACATATCGGGGTCGGTGATGCGCAGGTCTTCCAGCGACGACTGACGGAACGCGACCGTGCCGCCCGCGGCCCGCCCGATCTCCGCAGCCATCCGGACCAGCGTGGGATCGTCGCCCGCCACCTCGATCCGCTGCCCGATCCAGCGGTCCGGATCGGCGACGACCGCGGCCACGACACGGCCCAGATCCTGCCGCGCCACCTGTTGCAGGTGAGTGCCACCGGGGACCGGCATGGTGAGGAGGCCGGCCGCCACCTCGTCCACGGAGCCCAGGGCATTGTCGTAGAAGTAGGCCGGTGCCACCACCGTCGCCGGCAGTCCCGAGGCGGCGAGCAGTTCCTCGGTCCTGGCCTTGGTCTCGAAGTGCGGGACACCCGTGTCCTGGTCCGCACTGGCGACGGATGCCATCACCAGATGCGGCAGCACCTTGCGCCCGGCGGCCTGTTCCGGTGCCATGAACGAGGGGTGCCGATGGTGACGCCGCTGCCGGTGAGCGAGGTCGCGTCGGCGGCGTGGGCGATCCGAGATCGATGACGCGGGGACCGTCGGCGGCGAGCAGCACATTGGACGGCTTCAGGTCACGGTGGACGATGCCCGCGGCGTGGATGACGTGCAGGACTGCACCTCCTGGGAGAACCGGCGGCGGAGTTCGGTGTCCTCGCCGAAGTCGGGCCGGATCACCTTGATGGCCACGGGCCGCCCGCCGGGTGTGTACGACAGGTACACCTTGCTCATACCGCCCGCGCCGAGCTTGGCGGCGAGCCGGTATCCGGCGATGGTGGTCGGGTCGTCTCCACCGAGCGGTTGGAAGACTTGAGAGGGCCTTCCCGGGTCGGACTGCTGACCACTCATGACTTACGTCTCCCATGCAGAACGCCGATATCGAACGGCACCTTGTACAAGGACGGGCTGTCGGTGCCCGTTCCGGCCAAGTGCTCAGAACCGGGAGGACGTTGTAGGGGATGGGCCCGGTTGCAGATCCGGGTTCTGAGGCAGCCTCCGCGCGGCGTACGTGCCCGCGCCCGCCGCCAGCAGCATCACGCAACCCGTGAAGATCAGCCCGGCCTGACGCAGTCCGAGCCAGGTGGCCATGGCGCCGACCCCGACCACCGGCACGGAGATCCCGGCATAGGCGACGACGAAGAACGCCGAGATGGTGCCGCCGCGGTGCTGCGCCGGGGCCACGCCGCTGATCAGGGTGAGCGCGGCACGGAAGGCAAGTCCCTGGCCGGTGCCGCCGCACAGGGCGCCCAGGACGAGCAGGATCAGGGATTCGGCGATCAGCGACGACGCCACCAGCAGCAGGCCGACGACGAGGATGCCGCAGCCGACCGGGAGCGCGCGGCGTGCGCCGATCCGTTGGGTCAGGGACTGCCCGACGGTCGAGGCGAGGAAGACGGAGAAGACCACGGCACCCGCGACAGCCAGATTGTGCACACCCAGCGTCTTCGAGGCGAAGCTCGGTGCGACCGCGGTGAACAGGCCGAGAAGAGCGAAGCCGGCGAAGGCCGCCAGAGAGGCGGGCAGGAAGACGCCCTTCACCTCGGGTGGAACGGACAGTCCCTGCGGCTTCAGGGGCGGGCGGCGCTTCGGCGCGGCAACGGTCTCCGGCAGGAGCCAGGTGATCCCGCAGGCCAGCACCACCAGTCCCAGGTGGACCCAGAACGGAAGGGTCAGCGGCCAGGGCGTGTACTGCGCGAGGATCCCGGAGAGCAACGGACCGCAGCCCAGACCGCCCATGTTCGCCGCGGTGGCGGCGAATCCCGCACGTGCCTTGTGCCCAGGACCCGCCAGTTCGATGACGGCCGCCGTCGCAGCGCCGCTCAGCAGCCCGGCCGCGCAGCCGGACAGCAGCCGCCCCGTGAAGAGCAGCGGCAGACCGCTTTCCAGCAGGAAACACCCCGCGCTCGCCGCCGACAGCGCCATGGCGCACAGGAGCACAGGTCTTCGGCCGACCTCGTCGGAGTAGTTACCCGCCACCAGCAACACCGTGATGACCGCGACGGCATAGACGGCGAAGACGACGGTCACCATCAGCTCGGAGAAGCCGATCTTTTCCTGGTAGAGCCCGTACAACGGGGTGGGCAGGGTGGTCCCGGCCATTCCGATGGCGAACACCAGTGCAGCGGCGACATAGCCCGGCCGCCACCTACCACCGACGTTCCATGCGCATTCGCGAACATTCACGCACATCACCTCGCGGCCGGTGTCCCGTCGCGGCCGGGCCCGGGACGGGTCAGTCCCAGAGCTCGTGTGTCACGACCCGCTCCGTGTGCGCCGGCCTGCCGTCGGTGTAGACGAGGTGGAGCCGGGTGAACTGCCGCAGTCCCGGATGGGTCTTCCAGGCCTCCGGGCGGTCGAGGCGCACGATGACGGGGTAGGTGTGGAACTTGCCGGCCGCGCAGTAGGGCTGGCAGTCGTTCACCGCGTCAAGTGCCGTGCCCGCGGCGGATGTCGGTCCCCAGTGGGACCAGTGGATATCGATGAGGCGGTTGTTGCCGTCCCCGCAGGCGAGCAGGAAGTCGCCGGGGCGCACCCGTGCACCCGAGAAGCAGTCGACAGCCACCACGTGAGCTGATGGGCGGGACTCCGAGGACGCGGATGCGGCTGCTGATGCGGAGGTGGCTGCGGAAGCGGATGCCGGTACGGGAATCGCCGCTGCGAGCGCTGTGGCGGCGCACAGCATGACCGCTGTCCTGAGGTTGCGTTTTTGCATGTCGGCTCCTCGGCTGCCTCATGTCGAGCCCACGCCGCCCGGAGCAGCCGTCGGTCGTGGCGCCCTTCTTCCAGCCGTCGTTCCTGAATCGACAATATGGCCACACCCAGTGATACACCACCCGTACGGGTCGGAACAGTGTAAAAATGGTGCGAAAGGTGTTCGATTCGTAGCCGGACGTCATTCGTTACCGGTCAGGAGAACCTTCCGGTCACTCCCGTCACTCCGGTCGTTCAGGTCGTTCAGGTGGCGTGGTCCGGATGTCCCATGGCCGACTCCCACTCCGCACGTGCGGGGCCGTCGAACGCGGGCGTGAAGTCCGGGTGTTCGCCCAGCCAGTGCGCCAGACGGGCGCGCACCTCTTCGGTGCCGTATGCCTGATCGGCGGTCAGGACGAGGTGGCGGACCTTCGCTCGTGCGCGCATGACCAGCGGGTCGTCGAAGGCGCAGGCGGCGAGGGCGGCCCGCTCGCGGCCGGCCGCGGTGGGAGGTTCGCCCGACACCCTTGTGGGATTGCTGAGTTGAGCCGCACTGGCCCGGTCCGCGGTGACCTGGACGTCGAACCACGGGCGCAGGGCTCGCGCGGCCCATCGGTGGTATTCGGCGGTGAACGACGCCGGGTCCGAGGCGGTGCCCGCATGGTGGGACACCCACTGTCCCGCCCGCAGGGCCATGGCGACTCCCTGCCCCATCGTGGGATTGGTGTACGCGAGTGAGTCCCCGATGCCCACGAGGCCGGTGACCACGGGCCCCTCGGCGTCGGCGAGCGCGGTCCAGCGATTGTGCAGGCCACCCATCGCGAGCACTCCGGAGACCGGCTCGGGCTCCAGGTCCAGCCAGGCCGCGATGGCGGGAAAGGTCCGGGCGGCCCGCTCGAACACCACGGGGTCCCGCAGGGCCGCGCGGGTGGGATCGGCGGTGGACACCGTCAAGGACGCCGCGAAGATGCCGTTGTCCGACGGGAACACTCCGCCGACCGCGAAGGCCGCGAAGGAGCCGGGTCTGACGTGTCCGGGGTCGCGCGGTCCATCGGGCCGCAGCCGGTACCAGCGGCAGAAGTAGGCGATCGGGACGCGGTGGTTCTCCACGACCGCCTCCCGGCAGCCCGCCTCGGTGAGCCACCGGGGCACCGGGGACCGGCGCCCGCCGGCGTCGAGCACCAGCTCCGCACGGTGAGCCCCCGATGCGGACCGCACCCCCGTGACCCGCGGAATGTCGCCGTGCCGGTCGACGAGGAGGCCGTCGACGGGCTCCCCTAGCCGCACATCGACGCCCGGCTCGCGGTGCACCGCATCGTGCAGAGCGGCCTCCAGCACGATGCGCCGGGTCCGGATCGTCACCAGGTCCTCGTCTCCCGCGCGGGCGGGCGGACGCTCGGTGAACCAGGCGAATTCGTTGTGTTCGCGGGCTCCCATGCGCAGCATCTCGCGGTACACGTCCGGAGCCTCCGCGCGCAGCACGGTCCGGACCGGCGCCAGGAGTCCGTGCGGCTGGACCGCGTGCGGCACACCGGGGCGGTGCCAGTCGAAGAAGTCCCTGTCGAGATCGCGGCCCGGCCGGTGGCCGTCCCGCTCGAACAGGGTCACCTGATGGCCCCGGCGCCCCAGGAACAGTGCTGCGGCCAGGCCGCCCATCCCGCCGCCGACTATCGCAACCCGCGTCAATGTGGTCCCCTCCACGCCGTGTTGCCGACCCACCGTATCCCAGGGTCCCAGGGGGAGCCGCCCCGCGGGGCGTCGGAGCACTCAGCCCCGTTCCACCAGCCGCTCGGTCGCCGACAGCGCCATGCGCAGTGCACTCGCCCGGTCCGCTCCCCGCTGACCGAGGACGACGCGCGTACTCAACCCGTCGAGCAGGGCGAGGAGTTCGGAAGCGCGTGCCGCCGTGTCGAGGTCCGCGGCGAAGCGGCCCTGTCGTACGCCCTTGGCGAGGAGTGCTTCGAGGTCCTCCTGCCAGCCGCGGTCGATCTCGGCCTGGGCCTGTCGCAGCGGCTCGTTCGACGCCGTGCGCGCCCACAGCTCGATCCACAGCGTCCAGCGCGGATCGCGTGGCCCGCGGGGAAGGTACAGCTCAAGGAACTGACCGAGCCTGCGTTCGGCACCGGCCCGGCCGGTCAGCAGTGCCCGGCGCTCCTCGGCGAGCGCGCTCTCGCTCCAGCCCAGCACCTCCAGGAGCAGCCGGTCCTTGCTGCCGAAGTAGTAGAGGATGTGGCCGCCGCTGGTGCCGAGGCGCTTGGCGAGTGCCGACATGGTGAGTGCGGCCAGTCCGTCCTCGGCGATGGCCGCCATCGCCTCCTCCAGCATGCGTTCCCGGGCCAGGTGCCCGTCACGCCGTCGCGCCGTCGCTGCCACGCCACCCCTCCGCCCCTCCACTTCGATGAACCCGGTGACGACCTTAGCCGCCGATTTCGGCAGAGGTCTTGACGGGCCCCCGGAAACGCATCTTGAATGCCGTTCTAACTTTTAGAACGGCATTCAAAGTACTGCTCCGGGGCTCCCGGAGTACGCACGGATGAGGGGCAGGCCGCATGACGCAGCAGGAGACGACCGCGAGGGCGCCCGGCGGGGCCATGGCCACGGACCAGGTCTTCCAGGTCGAGACACACGGCATCGACCCGATTCCCGACGAGGACCGCCACGGCAGCGCGAAGGACCTGTTCTGGCTCTGGTTCGGCTCCAACCTGACCTTCACCTACGTCATCAACGGCGCCCTGGCCGTCGCCTTCGGGCTGTCCTTCTGGCAGGCGACCGGTGTCGTCGTCCTCGGCGGACTCGCGTTCTTCGCCATCAGCGCCGCCGGACTGAGCGGTGTGCGTACCGGCACCGCCACCCTGGTGATCTCCCGGGCTCCCTTCGGCGTACGCGGCAACTGGCCCGCCGGCATGCTCAACTGGGTGGTCAGCATCGGCTACACGATCCTCAACACGGTCGTCGGCACGCTCGCACTCGAAGCGTTCCTCGCCGATCCGGGCTGGGCGTCCGGCCGCACCGGGCGGGCCCTCGCCCTGCTGATCACCCTTGCGCTGACCTTCCTCGTCGCCCTCTGGGGCCACGCCACCGTCCAGTTCGCCGAGCGCTGGATCGCGTACGTCCTCGCCGTCGGGTTCGCCGCCCTCCTCGTGTTCCTGCTGCCGGGCGCCGACACGGGCGGGGCGGCGGTCCACCCCGGCGCGTCCGGGTGGAGCCTGGCCTTCGTGGTGATGCTGGCCGGGCCGTTCTCGTACGTTCCGATGCCCGCCGACTACACGCGCTACCTTCCGAGGACGACCTCGATGCGTTCGCTCACCTGGTACGGAGCCCTCGGCGGCTTCGTCTCCTCGGTCGCTCTGGGCGTGGCCGGGGTGGCCGCCGCCACGCAGACGGACATGACCGACGCCGTGGCGGGCACCGAGAAACTGCTGCCGGGCTGGTTCCAGCCGCTCTTCCTCGCCCTCGTGCTCGGTGGCTCGGTCACCAACTCGATCGTCACGCTCTACTCGTCGAGCCTGAACCTCCAGGTGCTCGGCGTCCCCTGGAGCCGCTCCAAGGCCATCATCATCAGCGCGGCCGTCACCGCGGCCGGCTCCCTGTGCGCGCTCTTCCTCACCGACTTCACCAGCTCGCTGCTGTCGTTCCTCTCCCTGCTCATCATCGTGTTCGCGCCCTGGGGCGGCGTGTTCCTCGCGGACATGCTGATGCGCCGCTGCCGCTACGACGCCCCGGCACTGCACGCCGGACCCGACGGTGCCTACTGGTACCGGTCCGGCTACCACCCCGCCGGCATGACCGCGCTGCTCGCCGGCATGGTCTTCGCCGCCCTCACCTGCGATTCCGAGCTGTGGACCGGCCCGCTGGTCACACCGTTGGGCGGCGCCGACCTGACGCTGCTCGGCGCGGTCGTCTCGGGGCTCGTCTACTGGGTGCTCGCCCGGCGGGCCGTCGCACCGCACACCGACCCTTCCTGACCGGCCGCCACGCGACGCCCACCGGCCCGCGTGGCGACGCGCCGCCCGAACCACCGAACCACCGGACCGACCGCACCACCGCACCACAAGGAGTCACCTCACATGGCCAGCCCCGCCCGTCCCGCCCATCTCGTCCTGCGCAACGCCCGCATCCACACCGTCGACCCGGCGTTTCCCGAGGCGCAGGCCATGGCGGTGGTCGACGGCCGCATCGCCTGGCTCGGTGCCGACGAGGACGCCAGGGGGTGGACCGGACCGGAGACACGCGTGATCGATGCCGAAGGCAGGCTCGTGCTCCCCGGGTTCATCGACGCCCACAACCATGTCCGGCTCGGCTCGGACGACGCCTGCGTCCAGCTCTCCGGTGCCCGTACCCTCGACGAGGTCCACGCCCGCATCCGCGCCTGGCACACGGCCAACCCCGACGCCGAGTGGATCGAGGCGGAGGGCTTCGACTACTCGGCCATCCCGGACGGCCGGATGCCCACCGCCGCGGACCTCGACCCGGCCACGGGCGATGTACCGGCCTTCGTGCTCAGCTACGACGTGCACACCGCCTGGGTGAACACCGCCGGCCTGCGCTGTCTCGGAATCGACCGCGACCGCACCCACCTGCCCTTCGGTGAGGCCGCCACCGACCCGGCCACGGGTGAACCCACCGGCTTCATCAAGGACTTCGCGGTCAAGGGCCTCTCCCGCGACGGCCACCGGGCCCTGCGCGAGCTGGGTCTGCCGTGGGCCTCGCCGGACCGGCAGTACGGGCGACTCGCCAAGTCCCTGGACGACGCCATCGGCTTCGGCATCACCACGGTGGTCGAACCCCAGAACTCGCTCGACGACCTCCCCCTCTTCGAGCGCGCACGCGCCGAGGGCCGGCTCAAGTCCCGTATCGTCGCCGCCCTCTTCCACCCGCGCGGCACCACGGACGCCGACCTCGACGACTTCGCCGACGCCGCCCGGCGCCATGACGACGACCGGATCCGGGTCGGACCGCTCAAGCTCTACATCGACGACGTGGTGGAGCCGCGGACCGCGGCCCTCCTGGAGCCCTACGCGGGCTGCCGCCACCACCGGGGCGACACCTTCTACCCGCCCGAGGAGTTCGCCGAGCTGCTGACGAAGCTGGACGCCCGCGGCTTCCAGTGCTTCGTCCACGCCACCGGCGACAGGGGGATCCGTACGGTCCTGGACGCCGTCGAGCGGGCGCGCGCGGTGAACGGGGCGAGGGACGCCCGCCACCAGGTCGTCCACGTCGAGTGCCTCGACCCCGACGACACCCCGCGCTTCGCCGCCCTGGGCGTGGTCGCGTGCATGCAGCCCCGCCACAGTGCCCCGGAGGTCGCCGGCCCCGGAAAGGACTGGGCGGAGAACGTCGGGGCCGAGCGCTGGCACAAGGCATGGCCCATGCGCAGCCTGCACACGGCCGGGGCCGTGCTCGCGCTGTCCAGCGACTGGAACGTGGCCGAGATGGACCCGATGGTCGGCATCCACACCGCCGTCACCCGGCGTCCGCTGAGCGGTGGGGAGCCCTGGATGCCGCAGGAGACGATCAGCGTGGAGACCGCGGTCCACGGCTACACGATGGGTTCGGCCTACGCCAACTTCCTTGAGCACGAACGCGGTTCGCTCACCGTCGGCAAGGCCGCCGACTTCGTGGTCCTCTCCCGCGACATCCTGCGCGCCGCACCCGAGGACATCCCCGGCACCGTGGCGGAGACCGTCGTGGTCGGCGGCGTCGTCGAGCACACCGTGTGAACGGCCCTGACGGCCTCCCGGAGTTCCACGCGTCCGCGCAGCCGGGAGGCCGTCAGGGTTCCATCCGTTCACGAACTCGGCGGGGCGGCCCGAGTTGCGGGCCGCGGATGCCGCACGGGCCGCCCCACCCGTCAGGCTGCCTGGATCTCGTAGACCGCGAAGTTGCCCCACTGGAGGTGGGCGTCGCGGACCGTCAGGCGCAGACGCTCGGTCGTGACCCGCTGCGGCAGGGTGATCGTGCGCTGCTCGACGGTCGACGTGTTGCCGGTCCAGACCAGTTGCTGCCCGGCGACCTGCGTCACCCACGACGAGCCGTTCCAGGTCTGCACGTCGAGCTGCTTGATGCCCTGGCCGGTGGCGAAAGCGGTGTGCAGGGTGACGGAGCCGATGCTGGTGGGCTGCCGGTAGTCCACGTCGATGGTGCCGGGGAAGGCGATGCCTGCGGCCGCGCTGCTCCACGCGGTCGAGGTGTCGCCGTCGGTCATCCGGTAGGGATGGCTGTTGCCGAGCGTGGGGTACGACGTGGTGACGGCCGGGCGGTACGGGGCGCCGGTGAACTGGTGGAAACCCCGGTCGGGAGCGGTGGCCGGGACCGGGTTGCCGAAGTAGTCCTTGAGGCCCTGCGCCACCGCCGCGCCGCGCCCCCGCGCGGGGGAGTCGGCCTGGAGCTCGTAGCCCGCCGGGTCGGTGCCGATGGAGACCGGCTTCGGGTCCGCCTTGATCGCGTTGATGTCGCCGGAAGGGGCGACGGGCGTGCCGGTGCCCCAGTAGAGGTTGGAGTCGTAGACGGTGCCGTTGGCGGTGTCGTAGCCGGCGGTGGTGCGGTTGTAGAAGATGTTGTTGCGGATCTCGATGCCGCTCGCGTTGTTGTAGATGTGCACGATCTTGCCGAGCGGATAGTCGCCGGCCCCGGCGTAGGGCGGGTGCACGGTGACGACCCGGCCGCTCGCGTAGACCGTGTTGTTGTAGATGTGGGTGCCCGATGTCTCGGTGGAGAGGCTGAAGACCTCGTAGCCGTCGTCCTTGCTCAGGTTGTACCGGACCACGGTGTCCTTGGTCGGTGCTCCGTTGAAGGAGACGGTGATGAAGAACCCGCCGTCGTTGTCGTGGCTGTAGTTGTACTGGACGACGCTGTGATTGTTGTCGGCGTCCGCGTCGAAGCCGTGGCCGTCGGTGCCCGGCCCGTTGAAGCCGGTGCCCGACACCTCGTTGCGCTGCACGAGCAGGTCGTCGTTGCCCTGCCACCAGATGGCGACGTTGCCGCCCTTGGTGTTGAGCCGGCCGCTGGCGGCCTTGTGGACGCGGTTGCCCTCGACGACGGCGCCCTTGGTGTGCATGGGAGTGATGCCGCCGGCCGTCACGTCATGGACGTAGTTGTCGCGGATCCTGACGCCGGTGCTGGGCGTCCAGGTGACGACCTCGCTGTCGGGGATGCCGGTCTCCACCGGGTACAGGCTGGTCATGCCGTTGCGCCGGGACCAGGTGGACCAGGTGATGATCCCGTACGAACGGATCCTGCTGACCTCGTTCTTCTCCACCACGAGGTTGTCGAAGTACGTGGGCGTCTGGTTGCCGCGGATGGAGACCAGCAGCCCGGCAGAGCTGACGGTGCTGCCGCCGGGGCCGTCGACGTCATGGATGTTCAGATTGCGCAGAGTGATGTCGGACAGCCTGCCCGCGTCCTTGGCGAAGAGGTTCACACCGGAGCGGGGGGTGGTGCTGTCGCTCCAGTTGGTCACCTCCAGCCCGTCGAGGGTGAAGTCGTGGACGTTGTTGAGCTTGACCGCTACATCGGTCGTGCCGCCGCCCTCGATCACCGGCTTGGCGCCGCTGCCGTACGAGCCGACGAGTGCCGGCGCGCCCACCGCCCCCGCCCCCTGGACGTCGAGCCGTCCCTTCCACCGCTGACCGGACTTGAACAGCAGCTGGTCACCGGGACCCAGCGTCAACTGACTCGCCTTGGCCAGGGACTTCCAGGCAGCGGACTCATTTCGGCCCGATGCGCTGTCGTTGCCGGATTCGGCGTCCACGTAGTACGTGGTGCCCGCCGCGCGCGGATGGTGCTGGGCCGGGGTCGCCGCCTGCGCGGGCCCCGCCGCCACCGCGGAGAGCGGGAGGGCGAGGGCCGCCAGGAGCGCCCCCACGAGATGCCTCCGCGGGGTGGGTGAGGTGCTTGGGATACGTGAGGTACGCAAGTCTCGGTCCTTCCGATCGGATTGCCGGTCTCTGTCGCGCGTTACTTACCGATCCCCGCAGTCATGCCCTCGACGATGCGGCGGCCCAGCCAGAGGTAGAGCACGATCATGGGATAGACCAGGATCACGATTCCGGCGAACAGGGCGCCCCAGTCGGAGCTGTACTGCATGGAGCCATAGAGGCTGAGGAGGGCCGCGGGCAGCGTGCGCTCCTCAGGCGTGGGTGTGATCAACAGGGCGAGCAGCGTCTCGTTCCACAGGCCGATGACGTTGAGGATCAACACGGTCATCACGCCCGGCTTGGCCACCGGCAGCACGACCTGGACGAAGGCACGCAGCGGACCCGCGCCGTCCAGCTCGGCCGCCTCCTCGATCTCGTGGGGCAGCGAGCGCATGTAGCCGGTGAGCACGAACACGGTGAACGGCAGCGACAGCACCACCTGGAAGACCAGGAGCGTGATGCGGTTGTCCCACCAGCCGGTGACCCAGTCGATCATGAACGTGGACACGGACAGCTTGATCACGATGATGGGGATCACGATCGTCTGGACCGGGATGCTCAGACCCATCGCGAAGTACCCGGTGAGCCGCCCCGCGGCGCGCCGGTCGGAGCGGGCCAGGACGTACGCGGCGGGCGCCGACAGCGCGACGATCAGCAGGGATCCGACCAGGGTCAGGACGGTGCTGTTGAGCGCGGCGGCGGAGAAGCCGGCCGCCTTCCACGCCGCGGAGTAGTTGCCCCACTCGACGGTGTCCGGCAGCGCGAACGGAGAGAGCCAGACCTGCCCGGACTCCTTGAGCGACTGGATGCCGACCCAGGCGACCAGCGCGAGGTTGAAGACGACCCAGGCCCACAGCGCGACGGTCGTCGCGCGCGGCACCAGAATGTCGCCGAGTAGGCGCCTCATGACAGCTCCACACGTTCGCGGCGGGTGACACGCCGGGTCAGTACGATGAGGATCGTCGTCACGATCAGGATGACGACGCCCATGGCGGCACCCGAACCCAGCTCGGGCACACCGCCGCCGGCCACCGAGGCGTACTGCTGCACCGCCACGGTGCGGGCCTGGATCGGCGGGCTGGCCGGAGTGCCGGCCGTGGTGAAGGCGATCACGATCTCGAACACCTTCAGGCTGTTGACCACCCACAACACGGCCGACACCGCGAACACGTCCCAGGTCAGCGGCAGTGTGATGTGCCGGAACTGCTCCCACTTGGTGGCGCCGATCAGCTTGGCGTCCTCGTACAGGTAGGGCGGGATGGAGTCGGCGGCCGACATCATCAGGGCCACGTAGAAGCCGGTGCTCGACCACACGAGCCCGGCGACGATGCACTTGAACACCATGTCGGGACCCAGCCACGGCCGTGCCTCGATGCCGACCCAGCCCAGGATCGTGTTGACCGCGCCGTCGGGATTGAGGAGGAAGCCGATGGCGACACCGACCGCGATCACCGAGATGATCATCGGCAGGAAGATCACGGACCGGATGAAGGCCCGGCCCTTGACCTGCCGCAGCACCATCATGGACAGGAAGGTGAAGGCGAAGACCAGGGCTCCGCCCCCGAAGGCCAGCACGAAGGTGTTGACGAAGGCGGTGCGGAAGGCCTCGCTGCGCGTCAGCTCCAGGTAGTTGCCGAGGCCGTTCCACGTCATGGCGGAGCCGGGACCGGCCCACTTGTTGAAGCTGACCCAGAAGCCGAACAACGACGGCAGGACGAAGAGCGCGGTGTAGGCGATCAGCGCGGGGAGCAGGAAGGGCCAGAAGGCCCGTTCGCGTGCCGGCCGCACCCGTTTGCCCGCCTTGCCCGAGACGGGCGGCGCCGCTGTCGTGGGCGGGGTGAGTGTTGCAGTCCCCATGGGGCTCAGCCCTTGCTGGCGAGGTAGTCGGCGGCCTTCTTCTTGCCGGTCTTCACGAAGGTCGCCGCATCGATCTTGCCGGAGAGCAACTGGTCGTCCAGGGGCAGGAAGACGTTGTTCCACCAGTTCTTGTCCGCGGCCATGTCGTCGTAGGTCCGATGGGTGTACTTCGCCTCGGCGACGTCCTTCTGCACGCCCGCCAGATAGCCGGGCGCGGGGACGTCCGGGCGCGCGGGGATGTTGTGGGCGGTGCCGGAGATCTTCTCCTCGTACTTCTTCTGCAGGGCGAAGGCGAGGAATTCCTTGGCCGTCTCCACGTTGTGGCCCTTGGCGTTGACACCCCAGCCGAGCGTGCCGACCTCCACGGAGTTCTTGCCGCCGGCCGGCAGCTGGAACGAGGCGACCTCGGTGCCCTTGGCCAGCTTCGGTCCGGTCTCGGCGGCCAGCCAGGTGCCGTTCAGGTTCAGGTCGTACTTGCCCTGGGCCCAGGCATCCTGCGCGGCAGGGTACTTGGTGGCCATGAAGTCCTTCTGGAAGTAGCCGCCGTCGGCCAGCTGTTCCACCTTCTTGGCCGCCGCGAGAACGGCCGGCTTGTCCCAGGCGGCCGGATCCTCGCCCAGGGCGCTGAGGCTGCCGGCACCCTCGGAGCGGACCAGGGCCGAGTAGAACCAGTACACGTTGTAGAAGTTGACCGTGCCGTCCTGGCCCAGCGGCGTGCGGCCGTCCTTCTTCGCCTCGTCGAGATAGGCGATGAACTCCTTCCACGTCCTGGGAGCGAGCCCCGCGTGCTTGGACGCGTCGTACCAGAGGGCCGTGGAGATCACGGTGTGGGCCATGAAGCGCACATGGCCCTTGTCGGTCGACGCCTTCTGCACGGAATCCGGCAGCACGTCCCGCACCTTCTTGCCCTCGCCCGGCACCTCCATGTCCAGGACGTCGTCGAGCGGCTCGGCGAGATTCTGGGCGACGAAGGCGCCGACGCTGTCGGTGGAGGTGTCGAACAGGTCCGGGCCCTGGCCCGCGTTCATCTCGGTGGGGAGGGTGTCGGTGCCCTTGCGGCCCACGAACTTCAGGTCGACCTTGGTGCCGGTCGCCGCGGTGAAGTCGTCGGCTATCGACTTGATGAGCTTCCCCTGCGGTTCGTCGGCACCCCAGGAGGAGGTGTAGACAAGTTCCTTGTCCGAGGAGCCGGAACCGTTCTTCTTGCCGCAGGCGCCTACGCTCAGGGCGAGAGCTCCGACGGTGAGCATGGCTGTCAACTTACGCACGGGAGTGTGCCTTTCGTGAGGGTGGCTGGTGGGCGCGGGAGTCCGCGGGCGTGGTGCGACGGCCGGGGATCAGTCCGGCAGGAGGGATACGACGGTGCCGGTGCGGCGAGCGCGCTCGGCCGCCCAGACGACCCGGTGCGTGGCCAGGCTCTCGGCGCCGTCGGTGAGTACCAGGGAGGGGTCGTTCCCGCTGATGGCGTCGACGAAGGCGTCGAACAGGGACGCGTCACCGCCGCCGTGCCCCGTGGCTGCCGTGGGATCGCCGTTGGCACCGGTGTCGATGACGGTGATCTCGTCGGTCACGAAGTCGTGCACGCGCAGGACGACGCCGTCGCCGTCGATGGAGCCGCGGGTGCCGAAGATCCGGGTCTTGCGGTGTTCCAGCGCCGCGAACGCGGTGACCGTGCAGGTGGCGGAGGTGCCGTCGGCGAACTCCATGGTCACCACCTGCGTGTCGACCACGTCGTTGTCACAGGTGTACGCGCAGCGGCCGTACGGGCCCTCGCGCAGCGCCGCGAGCACCCCCTCCTCGGTGTGGTCGGCCGTGACCGCGGACAGCGGCCAGAACTCCTTGTCCACGTCCCCCAGGCAATCGAGGTAGATGCGCTTGGCGGAGTACGGGCAGGTGGACTCCACCGGGCACGCCACGCATCGGTCCGCCGCGCCGTCGGGCCGGTTCTCGGCCCGGAAGTGCACCAGATTGCCGAAGGAGGACACCCGTTGGGGCAGTGCTCCCTTGACGTGGGCGATCCAGTCGAGGTCGTGGCAGGCCTTGGTCATCAGCATCGGGCCCGACTCCTCCTGGCTGCGCCAGTTGCCCCGGACGAACGAGTGGGCCTGATGCCACCAGCCGACCTGTTCCAGGTGCTGGATGTTCATCACGTCGCCGATCCGGCCCTCGGCGATGAGCTCCCTGAGCCTGACGGTGTAGGGGGTGTAGCGCATGACGTGACAGACGGCCAGCAGAACGTCATTGCGGTCGGCGGCCGCGGAGATGGCGGCGGCCTCCTCCTCCGTCTGCGCCATCGGCTTCTCCAGGAGCAGGTGGTAGCCGAGCTCCGCCGCCCGCACCGCGGGCGCCGTGTGCATGCTGTCCTGCGTCGAGATCACCGCGGCGTCGGCCAGCCGGTCCCGGGCGAGCAGATCCCGCCAGTCGGCGAAGACGTTCTCGGCCGGTACGTCGTGCGCTGCGGCCATGCTGCGCCTGCGCTCCGGATCGGGCTCGGCGACGGCCACGACACGCGCCGCGCCGGTCTCCAGAGCACGCCGCGCGTAACTCATACCGCGCAGCCCCGCCCCGATGATGGCGAGAGTGACCACAAATACCCCCTCGGACTTGCCACTTACTAATGCAACCTGTTTTTATTTCTCGGGTACAGAGCCTGTCAAGGGAGTGACGGTGACAATTTCCGGAGGCGACACCTCGCGGCTGCGGCGCATCAACCTGGTCACGACACTTCGCGCCCTGCGAGGCCAGGGCCCCCTCAGCCTCACCGAGGTCACCAGGCGCACAGGTCTGTCCCGCCCGACCGTGGAGAGCTTGACGGAGGAGCTGCTCGGCTCCGGATGGCTGAAGGAACTGCCGCCGCAGCCAGGCCACATGGGCCGTCCAGCCCGGCTGTTCAGCTTCCACTCCACCGGCGACTACGTGCTCGGGATCGACATCGGTTCGTACAGCATCAGGGCGGCCGTCGCCGATCTCGACGGCACCGTCGTCGCGTCCCGCACCGAGCGGGTGAGCGCGGACGCGGGGCGTGCCGTGCGGCTGGCAGCCGTGCGCGCGACGGCCGCGGACGCACTGGAGTCGGCGGTGGTCGCACGCGCCCAGCTGGCCGCCGTCTGCGTCGGCACCACAGGGGTGGTCAGCCATGACGGCCTGGTCAAACGCTGTGTCGGCCTGCCCGAATGGGACGGGCTGGACCTCGCGGGCGAGATGGCCGTCGACTTCGACTGCCCGGTCCTGGTGGAGAACGACTGCAATCTGGCCGCACTCACCGAGGGCTGGATCGGCGAGGCCCAGGGCGTCGACGACGTGGCCTTCGTCCTGTCCGGAGTGCGTACCGGGGCCGGTCTGCTGATCGGCGGCCGGGTGCACCGGGGGCGCGGGGGAGCGGCCGGCGAGATCGGCGCACTGTCGCTGGTGGGCTGGCACCGGGCCACCTCGCATCTGACCGGCTATCCGAAGATGCCGTCGGACACCCTGCCCCAGGAGGCCGCCGAGTACGTCTTCGCCCAGGCCCGCACCGGTGAACCGGCGGCCCGCTGGGCCGTCGAGCAGTACGCCCACGACCTGGCCGAGGGCATCGCCGCCCTGGTCCTGGCCCTGGACCCGGAACTCGTCGTGATCGGCGGCGGGGTCTCGCGCTCCGGTGACGTACTGCTGGAGCCGCTGCGGCGGCACCTCGACCCGCTGTGCCTGGAACCCCCGGCGCTCGCGGTCTCCTCCCTGTCCGACCAGGCCGTGGTGCTGGGCGCCGTGCGGCTCGCCCTCGATCACGTGGACGCCCGGCTGTACGACGTCGACGCGGTGCTGCCCGAACCGTCGTCCTGACCGTGCCCGTCGGTGCGGTCCGTCCAGGCACGGTCTTAACCAAAGTCTCTGTATATGTAGGGCGGGTGTCCTCGGGACACGGGCCCGTCGAAAGGAATCGGCAGGAATGACGACCCCCATGTTGCTGCCCCGGCCCGTCACGGTCCGACCCGCCCCGGGAGAGTTCCCGCTCGACGCGGCCACGACGATCAAGGCCCCCGGCGAACTGGCCACGACCGCCGCCTGGCTGCAGTCGGCCCTGCGCCCCGCGACGGGGCTGCCCCTGCCCCTCACCGACGAGGAGCCCGGACCGGGCATCGCCCTGACGTTGCGTCCGGAACTGGGGGCCGAGGCATACCGGCTGGAGTCCGGGCCGGCCGGTGTCCGCATCGAGGGCGGGGACGCCGGCGGGGTGTTCTACGGCTGCCAGGCCCTGCTGCAACTGCTGCCGCCACGGGTCTACCGCAGCTCCCGGACCACCGACGAGCGGTGGGCGGTGCCGGGGACGGTCGTCGAGGACGCGCCGCACTTCCGTTGGCGCGGCGCCATGCTGGACGTGGCCAGGCACTTCCTGCCCAAGCGGGAGGTGCTGCGCTTCATCGACCTGATGGCGATGCACCGCCTCAACACCCTCCACCTCCATCTCACCGACGACCAGGGCTGGCGCGTGGAGATCCTGCGCTTCCCCCGGCTCACTGAGACCGGTGGATGGCGCAGTTCGTCCCAGTTGGGTTCCACGGACGACGACAGGACCGAGGACAGGCCGCACGGCGGCTACTACACCCAGGACGACATCCGCGAGATCGTCGCCCACGCGGCGGAGCGCGGCGTCACGGTCGTACCGGAGATCGACGTCCCCGGACACTCCCAGGCGGCCATCGCCGCCTACCCCGAACTGGGCGTGACGGGCGAGCAGTTGGCAGTCATGACCCGATGGGGCGTCAGCCCCCACACCCTGAACGCGGAGGAGTCGACGATCGACTTCTTCCGGGGGGTCCTCGACGAGGTCATGGCCCTCTTCCCCAGCACCTTCATCGGTGTGGGAGGCGACGAGTGCCCCAAGGACCAGTGGAAGGGCGATCCGCGCACCCGGCAACTCATGGCCGAGCGCGGCCTGCCCGACGAGAAGGCCCTGCAGGCGTGGTTCATCGCCCGGATCGCCGCCCACGTCGCGGAAGGCGGGAGGCGTGTCTTCGGCTGGGACGAGATCCTGGAAGGGGAACTCCCGCCGGGTGTCGCCGTGGCCTCCTGGCGCGGGATGACAGGCGCCGTGACCGCCGCACGCCGGGGCTTCGACGTGGTGTCCTGCCCGGACGACCAGGTCTATCTCGACTACCGCCAGTCGGAACATCCCGACGAGCCGATTCCGGTCTCCGTCCCCGTGACGCTGGAGGATGCCTACTCCTTCGACCCGGTCCCGGACGGCCTGACCGACGAACAGGCCGCGCGGGTGCTCGGGGGACAGGCCAATCTGTGGACCGAGCACATGGACACGCCGCGCATGGTGGACTACTACGCGTTCCCCCGCCTGTGTGCGGTGGCCGAGGCGCTCTGGCGCGGCGCGGGCGACCGTGACTTCGACGAGTTCCGAACCCGCCTGTACGACGCGCACCTGCCCCGGCTCGACGCCATCGGTGTGGAGTACCGGGCGCCGGCGGGCCCACTGCCCTGGCAGACGCGGCCGGGCGTCGTCGGCGCACCCGCGACGAGGGCCGATCGCGAGGCGCACATGAACCGACGTGTGGCGGCCATCCGTTCCTGAGCGGGTGCACGGCCGGTCCTCCGCAACCCGTGAGCTCCTGCGCGGGTTGCGGACCGCGCTCAGAGCGATGGTTCGAGGTGCGCCCAGGGGCGTTCGGCCTCGATTTCGGCCGCGAGCGCGAGCAGCGTTCCCTCGCCACCCAGCGGGCCGACGAACTGCACGCCGAGGGGCAGACCGTCGGGAGTGCGGTAGGTGGGGACGCTCATCGCGGGCCGGCCGGTGATGTTGGCCAGCTGGGTGTACGGGGTCGCCGAGAGGTTGGCGATCACCGCGCGCTCCCACGCCCTGGTCCCGGCGAGGGCTCCCAGCAGCCCCACTCGCATCAGGGTCCGGGCGACGGCACGTACCGGTCGAGGGGTGTCCAGATCACCGATCCGAACGGCCGGCCGGGCCAGGGTCGGGGTGAGGAGCAGGTCGTAGCGGCCGTGGAAGGAAGCGAGTTGCCGGCTGTACGTGTTCCAGCGGTCGTGGGCGGCGTAGTAGTCCGGTGCCTTCAGAGAACGGCCGGCGGCGGCCAGCAGATGGGTGTCGAGTTCGAAGGCCTCCGGCCCGGCGCCGGTCGACCGGCGGATCCCGTCGACGGTGTGGGCGAGCTGAGTGGTCCACATCGCCAGGAAGTCGAGGGCGAGCTGACGCTGGTCGATCTCCGGTTCTGCGGGCTCGACGTCGTGACCGAGGTGGCGGAGCAGGGTGGCGGCGTCCTCGACCGCGGCGACCGCCTGCGGGTCGACCTCGGTGTCGATGGGCGAGCGGGTGGTGAACCCGATGCGCAACGCCCTGGGTCTGCGGGCGAGTTCGGCGTACGGCAGCTCGGGGCGGGCATGCAGGTACGGTCCGGCGGGGTCCGGTCGCGAGGTCAGCACGTCGAGCATGGCCGCGCTGTCGCGGACGCTGCGTGAGATGACGCCGTCGGTCGCGGCACCGTGCAGGTGCTCGGCGACGGACGGACCGGCCGGGACGAGTCCGCGTCCCGGCTTCAGGCCGAACAGGCCGCAGCACGCGGCCGGAATGCGGATCGATCCGCCGCCGTCGTTGGCACCGGCCACCGGCACGATGCCCGCTGCCACGGCTGCCGCCGTCCCTCCGGACGAGCCGCCCGGGGTGCGGGTGAGGTCCCAGGGGTTGCGGGTGGGCCCGTTCGCCTCCGGTTCGGTGATGCCCTTCGCGCCGAACTCCGGGGTGTTGGTCTTGCCGAAGATCACCAGTCCGGCGTCCAGCCAGCGCTCGACCACCTCGCTGTGCCGCTCGACGGGACGGTGGCCAAGGGCCCGGCTGCCGCTGCCGGTCGGCAGCCCGGCGTAGTCCTGCGACAGGTCCTTGATCAGGAACGGAACCCCGGCGAACGGCCCGGTCAGTGGCCCCTTCGCCCGCTCCCGGGCGAGTTCGTGCATGGGCCGGACGATCGCGTTGAGTCTGCCGTCGACGGCCTCCGCGCGGGCGATGGCGACATCGAGCAGTTCGCCCGGTGAGACCTCTCCCCGGGCGACCGATTCGGCCAGACCCACCGCGTCATGGGCTCGGTACTCGCTGTAGTGCATCATCAGGACCCCACCTCCCACTGCGTCCCGCAGCTCATGTGACGTCCAGACGCTCTCACAGCGCGTCCGAGTCGTCACCCCGGATGCGGGCGTGCAAATGCTGGTCGTGTCATCCGTCCGCGTGCAGCAGTGCGCCGCGCATGACGCCTTCGAAGGGGTATCCGGCCTTGTGCGCCACTCGGCAGGAGGCCGGGTTGGCCACCGAGTGGCACAACCGCAGGCGGTGCAGCCCCAGATCCTCCAGGGCCCACTGGCTGACCCGTCCCACGGCCTCGACCGCGACACCACCGCCACGGGCCGCCGGCAGGAGCCAGTAGATGATCTCGGCGCTGCCGCCTTCGAGATCGACGTCGTTCAGCGCGATGAGTCCCGTGGCCTCGCCGCCCGGCCGGGCGACGGCCCAGATCGCGCCCGTCTCGGCCTGCCAACGCCCGTGCATGCGCTCGATCCTGTTGGGCGCGTCCTGCACCGAGTCCACGACGAGGAGGTTCCATCGGCGAATCGCCGGATCCTGGCCGGCGGCTGCCAGCACATCGGCATCGTCCCGGCACCAGGGGCGCAGCTCCAGGCCGTTGGGGAGGCCGAGTACCGGTTGACGGTTGCGGTCCATCCGACCTGCGGGAACGACAGGGGATATGGGTGCACTGGAGATCATCGGGGCATCGTGCCCCAGGCCTTCGGCGCGCGATATCCGATAATCCGCCGCGAAGACAATCCGCCACGGAGACCGCGTACGTGGACCGTCTCGCGCATTGGCAGACGCAGAGGCGCCAAGGGCGCCCGATGAGCAGCTGCCCATCGGGCGCCCTTGGTGGCGCGTCCGGATGATCCTCGTCCCGGGGCGGGCCTACCGGCCCGGGTGAGGGGGAGTCCGCCGGTCTCAGACCGCCGGGGCCGGGTAGGTCGGGTACTCCACGCCGGAGACGTGCTGGACGACGCGGATGACCTGGCACGAGTAGCCGAACTCGTTGTCGTACCAGAGGTAGAGGATCGCGTTGTCGCCGTCGACCTTGGTGGCACCCGCGTCGACGATCGAGGCGTGGCGCGAGCCCATGAAGTCGCTCGACACCGCGTCGGGCGCGGTGGTGAAGTCGATCTGGCGCTTGAGCGGCGAGGTCAGCGACACATTGCGGAGGTAGTTGAGGACTTCGTCACGGGTCGTCTCGCGCCCGAGCCGCAGGCTGAGGATGGCGATCGAGACGTCCGGCACCGGGACACGGATCGAGCTGCCGGTGATCGGCGCCTTGAGCTCGGGCAGCGCCTTGGCGACCGCGGACGCGGCACCGGTCTCGGTGATGACCATGTTCAGCGGCGCGGAGCGGCCGCGGCGGTCGGCCTTGTGGTAGTTGTCCAGCAGGTTCTGGTCGTTGGTGAACGAGTGGACGGTCTCCACGTGGCCCCGCAGCACGCCGTACTCGTCCGCCATCGCCTTCAGCGGCGGCACGATCGCGTTGGTGGTGCAGGACGCGCAGGACAGGATCTGCTCGTCCGGCTTGATCGTGTCGTGGTTGACGCCGTGCACGATGTTGGGGACGTCGCCCTTGCCCGGAGCGGTCAGGACGACCTTGTCGATGCCGGGACGCAGGTGCTTCGACAGACCCTCGCGGTCGCGCCACTTGCCGGTGTTGTCGATGAGGATGGCGTTCTTGATGCCGTACGCCGTGTAGTCGACCTCGGACGGATCGTTGGCGTAGATCACCTTGATCTCGTTGCCGTTGGCGACGATCGTGCTCGTCGCCTCGTCGACGGTGATCGTGCCCTGGAACTGGCCGTGGATCGAGTCGCGGCGCAGCAGCGAGGCACGCTTGACGATGTCCTGGTCGCCGCCCTGACGGACGACGATGGCGCGCAGCCGCAGCCCGTTGCCGGAGCCGGCCTTCTCGATGAGCAGGCGGGCGACGAGGCGGCCGATACGGCCGAAGCCGTAGAGGACGACATCGCGTCCGTCACCGCGCTCGATCTTGTTGGCACCCGTGGCACCGGCGACGGCCTCGGCGGTGAACTCCTTCACCGAGAGACCGCGCTCGTCCGCCGCGTAGGTCGCGGCGAGCATGCCGATGTCGATCTGGGAAGGGCCGAGGTCGAGCGTGGTGAGGGCCTGGAGGAACGGCAGCGTGTCGGTGACCGAGAGCTCCTCACCGGCGATCTGGCGGGCGAATCGGTGGGTCTTCAGGATGCTGACCACCGACTTGTTCACCAAGGAGCGGCTGTGGAGCAGGACCGTTACGTCCCGCTCCCGGTGCAGTTTCCCGATGACCGGGATCATCGACTCCGCGATCTCCTCGCGGTTCTTCCAGCTGGTGAACGAGTCGTCATTGACAGTCACAGGTTTATCTTTCGAGCTAGGCGGCGCTCATATGGTAACCCCTCGCTACTTTGATCATCCAAACGGGTCACCCGGGCCTGGTGCCGTGATCGCCCCCTTTCCCGGACCTCGCTCGGCTCCTTCTCCGGCCACCGGCCTCCGGCCTGGCGGGGTGGCGAGGTGCTTGGGCATGGCGGGCTCGGGCAGGGTGCGATACAGCAGCCAGCTCAGGGCGGGCATCAGGATCAGCGGCGTGAGGGCCGTCTGCAGGGAAGTGGCGTCGGCGATGCTGCCGATGACAGGGCTGATCAGGCCGCCGATGCTGACGGTCAGCCCGAGGGTGATCCCACTGGCGGTGCCGAAGCGCGAGGGCAAGTAGTCCTGGGCCAGGGTGACTTGCAGTGAGAACGGGACGTACAGGCCGACGGAGGTCAGGACGGTGAACAAATAGATCGACGGGCCGGGGACGAAGACGATCCCGGCGACGGCGCCGACCGTGATCAGATACGACGTGCGCACCACCGCGACCCGGTCCCACCGGTTGGCCAGGCGGCTGCCCAGCACGGTGCCCGCCGCACCACCCAGATAGAGGACGAAGAGCGCGGCCGTGCCCGCCGCCGCACCGCCTCCCGTGCGCTGCCGGGCGTAGAACGAGATGAAGGTGCTCAGGCCGACGAAGGCGATCGATCGGCAGACCACGGCTAGCGACAGCTTCACGAACGAAGCCTTGTCGTCGGTCCCCGCCGTGGCCGCGGCCCCGGGGCCGTTGGATGTCGATTTCTCCGGTGCGCGCAGGACGGGCAGACACAACACACTGCCGACGACGGCCGGCACCACGAGCAGTGGGGAGAACCGCAGCCCTCCGGTGGCCACGACGGCGGTGACCATGAGGGGGGCCGCAGCGAAGCCGACGTTGCCGCCGAAGGAGAACCACCCCATCGAACGGTGGCTCCCCTTGCCGACGAGCCGTGCGACGCGGGCGGATTCGGGGTGGTAGGCGGCGACCCCGATTCCGGACATCGCCACGAAGAGCAGTGTCAGTGGGTACGAATCGCTGAGGCCGCTGAGCGCGACACCGAGACCGCCCAGGGCTGTGCTCACGGGCAGCAGCCAGGGTATGGCCCGTCGGTCGGTGAGTGCACCGAACACCGGTTGTGCCACCGAGGACAGCAGTGATGCGGCGAGCACGATGCCCGAGGCCGCTGCGTAGGAGTAGGCGCGCTCGGCGACGAAGAACGGGACGAGCGACGCCACAGCACCCTGATAGACGTCCACGCACGCATGTCCGACCGAAAGTAGAACGATTGATCTATTCCTTGGCGTAACGCGATGGTCGTCGCCGAGTGTCGCGTCGCGCTTCCGATAATCTGCCAACCATTGCCGGAAATCCGCCCTCGGATGCGTGGCCAACTCGGTGTGCTGTGGGGCCTGCTGGCGAATCGGCGACGGTGCGTGCTCGTGCCGGGCCGCGCCCGTGCTCTCCGGGCTGTGATCAGTCAGGGCCGGCGGTTGTGGGTGCCCGGGGTATAGCCGAGAGCGCGGCGGAAGACATCGATGAACGCGCTGGTGGACGACCAGCCGCATCGGTGGGCGACCGTGGTCACCGGTACGTCGTCGGCCAGCATGCGAAGGGCGTGGTAGAGGCGCAGTTGAGTGCGCCACTGAGGGAACGTCATGCCCAGTTCGCGACGGAAGAGGCGGCTGAGGGTGCGCTCCCCGGCTCCTGCCGCGGTCGCCAGGGCGGCCAGTGTGCGCGGGTCCGCGGGGTCGTGGTGCAGGGCGTCGCAGATGGCTCTGAGGCGGGGATCGGTGGGGGCGGGCAGTTGTACGGGCTGCTGGGGTGAGGTGCGCAGCCGGTCGAGGAGTACCGCGCGCAACCGCAGCCGCTCGGGGGTGTCGTCGTGGGGGCTTCGGGTGCAGGCGAGGATCAGTTCGCGCAGCAGGGGGTCGACCGAGAGGACGGTCGGGGCGTCGAGGCCGAGGGGGTTGGTGTCGGCGGGCAGGCCCAGCAGATGCAGGGCGAGGTGCCCGTGGGCGCGGTGGGCGTGGACGCAGCCGGCCGGGACCCAGATGGCCCGGGTGCCGGGGGCGAACCAGGTGCCCGTGTCGGTGGTGACCGCGAGGACGCCGGAGCCCGCGTAGACGACCTGGTGGTCGTCGTGCCGGTGTGCGTCGATGTGCTCTCCGGGCGCCATCGCCTGGGTGCGGGTGGGCGCCTCGGGGGAGTGGCGGAGATCCGGCATGAATGAAACTCCATCGGAAGCGCGCCGGACCGTACGGCGTCGTTGTCGTCGAACCGGGCTCGGGCGTCTCGAAATGGCCCCGGAACGGCCCTGTGGATGTGATGCCACCCATAGGGGCCAGGTCACATCCTAGGGAGAGTAGTAGGAACGGAGCCGCCCGAACAGCACGGAATCGGCATAGAGCGGTTCATTTCGGACATTACTCCGTATTGGGGTAGTACGTCACATCATTGACCCCCACCCCGGCCGCCGCTAACCATGGCTGTCGTTGCGGGGAACCGCGACCGGACCGCACGGACACCGCCGGACCGCTCGCCCCTCCCGCACCACGCAGGGCCCCGCCCCGCACCCCCGCCTCCGGCACCGGACGGCGACACCACACCCACAGGAGAGTCACTTCCGCATGACCACGCAGACCCGCACCGGCCGCATCGCCCGCATCCGCACCCTGTCCGTCGCCGCCCTCGCCACCACCGGCGCAGCCGCCGCAGCCCTCACCCTGACCTCGACCTCCGCACAGGCGGCCGAGACGAAGCAGAGCGCCCCCGTCGTCAAAACCGCCCCCGCCGGCGACGTCCAGGACACCCAGAAGACCGGCAAGGGCTACGCCAACAACCTCGACGGCTGGATCAAGGAATCCCTGGCCATCATGAAGGCCAAGGGCATACCCGGCAGCTACGAAGGACTGCACCGCAACATCATGCGCGAGTCCGGCGGCAACCCCAACGCCCAGAACGGCTGGGACATCAACGCCCAGAAGGGCACCCCCTCCAAGGGCCTGCTCCAGGTCATCCAGCCCACCTTCAACGCCTACCACGTCAAGGGCACCCCCCACGACCTCACCAACCCCGTCGCCAACATCACCGCGGCCGCCAACTACGCCGCCGACCGCTACGGATCCATCGACAACGTCAACTCCGCCTACTGAGCCAGGTGTGCTTGAGTGCCCGGAAGCGACACCGTGTGGACTGTTCGATGGGCCGTGGTGAGGCCCGACGGGCCTCGCGGTCCTGCGCACCGGACTGCTGGACGGGCGGGGTGGGAGCATGGGAATGATCGAGCGGCTGTGGGCGGCCGGGGAGATGCCCTTCCTTGACGGGCTGTACCGGCCGGACGACACCTGCGTCGAGGTGCATGTGGACGGCCCCGGGGCCTACCACCCGGACGCCGGGCAGCCGATTCCCTTCCGCCTAGGGGAGCCGTTCGACGTGGCCCGTGCCATCGAGGAGAGCGGCACCAACGAGGTGGACACGTACTTCGAGACCCCGCTGCCGGATGGATCGGGCCGGATGTCCGGCGGTGGCAGCGGGATGGGCAACATCGGCTGCCTGGCCCGTCTCGACGCCGACCGCTCCTTGCGGTGGCTCGCCGTGATGTTCTGCTCCAACCCGTTCGTGGGCGTGCACCACGAAGGTACTGCCGCGGTCTTCACCAACGACTGGAAGCACCGGCTGACCCTCGACCTCACCGCCCCCGCCCTGGCCTGACCCAGTGGCATGCCGCCGATGGCGCAATGCGAACCTGACCCGGCGAGCCCGGTCGACCTCCCGGGCCTCGGCCCGGACGGGCACGTGGCACTGCTGCTGCACCGGGTGGAGGACGTCACCGAACTCATCCGCGCCCGCATTGGTCACAACGGCGGGGACCGGGCCAGGGTGCTGGAGGCCGGCCTTTGCACCCGGGCCAGAGAACTCCAGGAAGTGAACGAGCGGCTCCGGCGGGCCCACGCCCGCGAACGCGCGGTCGCCCCGACCCTGCAGGCCGAGATGCTGCCGACTTCCGGCCCGGCCGGCCGCCGCCGGGCAGCGGTGCGTCACCGGCCGGCCGACGGTTCCCTGAACGTGTGTGGCGACCGGTACGACTTCGCCGAACCGGCGGGGACCGGATCGCGGCGGCCGTCAGGGACCTCGTCGGGCACAGCCCG
This sequence comes from Streptomyces sp. NPDC059832, assembly GCF_042731715.1. Taxonomy (NCBI): domain Bacteria; kingdom Bacillati; phylum Actinomycetota; class Actinomycetes; order Kitasatosporales; family Streptomycetaceae; genus Streptomyces; species Streptomyces sp. NPDC059832. Next base: position 68,951 of record NZ_JBHWIY010000019.1, read on the forward strand.
TACGCGGCCGGAGCCATGGGCCGGCTCCGCAGCGCGCTCAGCGCCGCCGCGCGCGTGGCCGACGGCCCCGCTCGACGCACGCGGTCTGCAGCCCGGCCCCGAGCCTGCCGCGCCGCGATCCTCGACGGCACCGAAGCACCCCCCGTTCCCGGGCGGAACCCCGTACGGTTCTCAACCGGGCTGCCGCTCGCGCATGTTGACACCCATCGATCCGGTCACGAGTTGCGGGCCGTCACTCCACCGCGTGTGCGCATATGGCACAGTCGTGCCGTGGATGCACTGCGACCCCAGGACCCGGCGCGCATGGGCGCCTATCACCTTCTCGCCCGTCTCGGCGCGGGCGGCATGGGGCAGGTGTATCTCGGCAGGTCGCCCGGCGGACGGCTGGTGGCCGTGAAGGTCATCCGCGACGAGATCAGCGACCACCCCGAGGCGTTGGCCCGGTTCCGGCGCGAGACCGCGACCGTCGAGGCCGTGCGCAGCGCCTACACCGCGCAGTTGATCGAGGCTTCGCTCGACGCGCCTCCCTACTGGCTGGCCACCGAGTACGTGGCAGGGCCCACTCTCCGCGGTGCCGTGGGCGCGAGCGGTCCCTTCCCGGCGGACAGCGCCCTGAGACTGCTCGCCGCGCTCGCCGAGGGACTGGCCGCGGTCCACGCCCATGGAGTCACGCACCGGGACCTGAAACCGCACAACGTCATCCTCTCCTCGCAGGGACCGCAACTGATCGACTTCGGGATCGCGCGAGGACTGGAGCAGACGATCCTCACCCGGGACGGGATGGTCTCGGGGACACCCGGCTACACGGCACCCGAAGTTCTCCTGCGGAACGAAGTGGGCCCGGCGGCCGATGTCTTCGCACTGGGCGCGACCCTCGCGTACACGGCCACGGGCCGGCCTCCGTACGGCACGGGCGAACCGGCGGCGGTGAGCTACCGGACCGTGCACGAGGACATCGACCTGGCGGGGGTACGGCCCGCGCTGGCCGAGCTCATCCGGCAGTGCGTCGCCAAGGACCCGGCGGACCGGCCCGAACCGGCCGCCGTGATCGCCCGGTGCGCGGTGGACTCGCCGCTGGCGTCGGACGCCCACTACCGGATGCTGGCACGTACCGCCGAACCCGTCCCCGAATCCGGGTGCGTGGACACGCCGCCCGCATCGTCCGGCGCGCACACGGAGCCGGAGACGGGGACGGAGACGGGGACGGTCCGGGCACCGCGGAGCGAGGCCGGGACACGGCCGAAGCACCACGAGCCGGTCGTCGAAAGGGCGGAGCGGGCCGCTACCACCGTACCCACGGGCCTGTCGGACACCGCACCGGACGACCGTCCGGATCCGCAGCGACGCCCCGGCCAGGCCGCACGGGGCAGAGCCTGGCTCGCGGTATGCGCGGTGGCGCTCGCGGTGCCCATGACGGTCTGGCTGCTCCCGGAATCGGACACGAGGGACACCGGCGCCGCCCCCACGACGGAGGTCACCACGTCCGGGCAGCCGACCGCGCCGCGGACGGCCACCAGAGGCCCGGCCAGTGGACCGCCGGACCACATCGTGAACGATCGCGTCTCGCAGGACCGCTGGACCCTGTCCGACGAGCCGGAGCAGGCGGCCCAGGGCATCGGTTCCTGCGATCTGTCCAGCCTCACCGATTCCTCACCGCCCTCGGGACTGCGGTCCTCCGTCTCCCACACCACGGGCACGGACACGGCCTCGCTGGAGCTGCGCCCCAAGAACGCCGGGGAGGGGAAGAGGCCTGCTCCGTACTACATAGCCGTGGGGGTGCGTCCCCCGCACGAGACGGACCGTGCCACCGGACGACCCCTCCGGTCCGTCAGCAAGGGCATCGGCTTCACCAGCAAGCCCGTCGACATCTACTCCCGTTGGACCTCCGGCGGAACCGTCAAGTTCAAGTACCCCGCCGACTTCCGTGCCCACTTCGGCGAACGCACCGTCGACGCGCTCCCGGTGGGAGACGACAGGGGCGACTGGACCGTGGTGCTGTACCACGTCGAAGGCGGGCCCACGAAGTACACCTCCGTCGTGTGCAACGGCTTCCACGCCTGAGACGCGGCGCCTCGACGACGCGGGCGGTGCGGCCGGTGCGGAGCGGGCGGTCGGTGGGCTTCTCCCGGACCGGGGCGCGTTATGTCCGGATACGTCATGGGTGCGTGGTGTGCACCGGAGAGGGGCTGTTCCGCCATGTTTCATAAGGTTGTCCCCATTCCGGGAACCGGCGCTCGTCCAGGGCGTCCAGGCACGACAACAGACCATGAAACGAGTGATCACCGGAACAACCGTGGCCCGCGGTCGACTCGCAGGGGAGTGCTGCGTGACGCCCGACCTGTGCAAGCGGCACGGGAGAACGCGAACGCGCTCACTCCGGGCAACTCCTTCCGGGTCCGCGGCTTCGCGACAGCGCCCCGCACCGACCCACTCGACCCGGCACCAGTGGCAGCCGCGCCGGCCGCGCTCGCGGCCCCACAGGGCAATACATCTAGAGCTGTCGAAGATGATCACGCAGTCTGCGGGCCACCTGCGCCATGAGGGCGTCGGCGCCGGGCTGGACACTCGCCGGGACGAGTGACTCGGTGAGGACGGCGATGGCGAAGGCCTGGCCGTCGGAGTGCTCGACGACGCCGATTTCGTGCCGGAGGTTGAGGAGAGTGCCGGTCTTGGAGGACCAAGTGGCGGCGTCGGAGCTGAAGTCGGGGGCGAGCCGGTGCCGGATGAGGTTGTGGGCCATCAGGCCACGTACGCGTTCGGCCACGTCCGGATGGATCGCGGACGGCGTCCACAGGGCTTGCAGCAGCTCGACGTAGGCGCGTGCGCTGCCGCTGCTGGCGCGGGTGGTGTCGAGCTGGGGCACCCGATGTCCGCGACCGCTGGTGCCGGCGTCGATGGCGAGGGAGAGGGCGAGATGGGCCTGGGAGGCGTCGAAGCGTTCCAGGGGGGTGTCGGTGAGTTCGTCGAGACTGTGCCGGACAGTGATGCCGCGGAGACCGAACTCACGGAGCATGTCGGTGACCCGGGCGGGCGGTGTGAGACCGAACAGCACGTCGGCGGCTGCGCCGTCACTCACGCAGGTGCTCATGTAGAGCAGGTCGTCGATCGCGATCCTGGCGGGGTGACGGAAGCGGCTCAGCCCGGTGGGGCCGGGTGCGGTCGTGCGCCGGGGGTGTACGTCGAGCATCGTCGCCCCGTCCAGTTCGCCCCGGCGGATGCGCTCCGCCGTCGCCAGCGCGAGCGGAACCTTGACCAGGGACGCGGCGGGCAGCTGGGTGTCCGGGGCGATTCCCACTTCGTCGCCCGTGTGGAGCTCCCGCACGAGCAGACAGCCGTGCAGTCCGCCGTCGTGCAATTGCCGACGCATCTCGCTCAGGAGTGCTTCGGTGCTCACGCCGCCGCCCCTCCCGCACGGTCCGCCCCGGTGCCTGCGCCCAGGCAACGGCCGATGGCCTCGCCCAGCCGCGCCTCGATGTGTTGGGGATTGCCGCCCGCGGCGGCGACCAGCGCGAAGCCCCGGCTGAGTGTGATCTCACCGATGGGCCGCCAGTTCAGGGCGAGTTCCTCGGCCTGTGCGGGGGTGCACAGCAGCAGGTCGCCCGTGCAGAGCACTTCCGCCGCGGCTGTCGTCAGGTCGGTCGCGGCAACGAGCTGCGCGGGCCGCAGACCGACCGCGTCCCGCAGCCGGGTGAGCGGGTCACGGATGTGCGGCACGTCGTCCTCCGGCTGGATCCAGATCCGGCGGGCCGGGCCCGTCGACGCCCGCCCGACCCGTAGCGTCTCGATGTAGACGCGCCGCACGCCGGGATCCTGGGCACCGGCGAGCCCGAGCGGCAGGGACCACGTCGCCTCGTCCGCGGGCACGGCGAGCAGCGCGGCACGTACCAGTTGCGAGTGGATGAACTCGACGCGCTGCGCGGGCGCGGCGATACGGAGATCGAGTGTGATGCCGTGTCCCCGTGCCTCCGCGATCAGACGGGCGAGACCGGCTGTCGAGCAGAGGCCGGGCACCGCGAGCCGCCAGGGTTTGCACTTGGCGGCATCGGCCTCGTGCAGCAGCACGTCCGCCGCCTGCACGAGCTGCCTTGCCGCCGGCAGCATGTCCCGGCCGAACGGCGTGAGCACGGCCCGCCGCGACATCCGCTCGAACAGCTGCTCGCCGAGGCGCTCCTCCAGGGCGGCGACGCGACGGCTGGCCACCGGCTGGGACATCCGGGCCGCGGCTGCTCCCACGGTGAAACCTCCGTGCTCGCTGACACTGACGAATGCCCGACACGCTCCGACCAGATCCACAGTCCGAACCCTAACGCCATGCCGGATCGGCATGAAACAGCGCGTGGGCGTATTGGACCGCATGGCAGTCGGACGGAGAAGGTGGGCCCGGCACTCATGACCACACCCCGGGATGGGGATCTGCCGCTCCATCCCCTATGCGCCCCGCCCGCGGGGTGACCTGGAGGTCCGGACCCCATGCAGCAGCACAGTCCTGCCCGCCGTGCCCTTCTCGGCATGCTGGCCGCGCTCGCCCTCGTACCGCTCGTGGCGTGCAGCGGAGAGGACCCCCGTCCCTCGTCCCCCTCTTCCCCGGTGGCGTCATCCCCGCACGCCGGGGCGACGGGACCGACCGGGGCCGTGAAGCCTGTCGACCGACGGTTCAAGGAACTTGAGCGCAAGTTCGACGCGCGGCTGGGCGTCTACGCCATCGACACCGGCACCGGCCGCGAAGTCGCCTACAAGGACGGTGAGCGCTTCGCCTACGCCTCGACGTTCAAGGCGCTGGCAGCCGGTGCCGTATTGCGCAAGTACTCCGTGGGCGGGCTGGACGAGGTGGTCACGTACTCCCGGGACGATCTGGTCAGCAACTCCCCGGTGAGCGAGAAGCATGTCGGGACCGGGATGAGCCTGGGCGCCCTGTGCGACGCCGCCGTCCGTTTCAGCGACAACACCGCGGCCAACCTGCTCCTCGACCGACTGGGCGGTCCCCGGGGCCTGGATGCCGTACTCGCGGGGATCGGCGACGACGTCACCCGGATGGAACACCAGGAACCGCAACTCAACCAGTGGTCTCCGGGTTCCGTCTCCGACACGAGCACGCCGAGAGCACTCGCGGGCGATCTGCGCGCGTTCGTCCTCGGAGACGTTCTCGGCAAGGGCGAACGCGCGCAGCTGACGAAGTGGCTGCGGAGCAACACCACCGGGGACGAGCTCATCAGGGCCGGGATGCCGAAGGGCTGGGTGATCGGTGACAAGACCGGGGCCGGCGGCACCTACGGCACCCGCAACGACATCGCCGTGGTGTGGCCCCCCGACGCCGCCCCCATCGTCGTGGCGATCCTGTCGAACCGGACCAGGGAAGATGCCGAGTACGACAACGAACTCATCGCGGAGGCGGCATCCGTGGTCGCCGACACGTTGTCGTAGCAGGGAGTGTGTTCTCCGGCGGGGAGTCTGTTCCCAAGCGGTGCGCGAGGGTACGCCGTGCCGGATCCGGACGTTGGGCCCGACGTGGACGGCGTGATCCTACGTGGTGTCGCAGTTCACCGGAGCCAGGGCGCCGGGTACGTCGACATACCCGTCCCGGTCGAACGGCAGGACGGTCCCCTGCTGCCACCGAGCCGGCGAACCGCTGACCGTCATCGAGGCGGGAGCGACCTTCCTCTGCCACGACGGAGCACTTTGCACGGGCCGACACCGGGACCAAAGGCGAGTGAACCGTCGGTCGCCACGCAACGACTGGCGGCCGTTGCGGCCGTGGTCCGCCACCGCGCGCGGGCGCCGACACGTGGATACGGCAAGGCGGGGACACCCCGTCCCGCCATCGTCGGCCCAGGCAGAAACCTCCGCGCGGTCATGGCGCTTCGTCGCCTACGGTTGACCACCGGCCGGCAGCCACCGCGATGCGGGGGCACGGCCGGGCCATGACGGGCCGCCCGGATCGACGTGGCGGGGACGACGCACGGCGGAGCACCTACGGAACGGTTGGTCGGATGGTCCACAACGCCAGGATCGCGATGGCGCAGGCAGCCACGGACAGACAGGCCGCGCACTTCCACAGGCTGCTCACCTGGGCGGTCTCGCTGCTGCCGTCCGACGCGCGCCCACCCGCTTCGGCAGAGTTGAACGACACCGCCCTCGCCGCCCGGAGCCGACGCTTCGACGCGCCGCTGCACAGCGGCGAGGACGGGACGGCGGCCCGCGCCCGGCCCGCGCCGACGCCGCAGGCCCGCCCCGAGGAGGTGATCGCCGCACTGCGTGCCGCCGGCACCGTGCTGGATGCCGACCTGGTAATCGCCGCAGGCCCCGTCGACTGGCCCGCGCTGGCTGCCGCACACCGGCGTGAACCGTTCGCACGCACCCAGCGACGGGCCCTGATAGCCCGCGCCGACTGCCCGGACGACTTCACCGCCGCCCTCCTCACACCCTGGGACCCCAGGATCGCGAACCGACTGGTGGCCCGCCGGCAGGAGCTGCCCACCTCCGCATGGTGGCCCTGCCTGGAGCGGATCGGGGAGACCCGGCCCGCACTGCTGCGCCACGTACTCAACGGGGCGAACCTGCCCGAGGTGCTGCGTTCGGTGCGATACCTCGACCACCTGGTGCGCGCCGTGAACGGCTACGACCACAACAACTTCCCCGCGGCCGAGGCGTTTTGGACGGCGGTCGGCGCGGTGCTGCACGCACGACTGGGCGACGACCCGCGAAGCTGGTACGTCGCCGCCCAGCGCTTCCCCCTTCATCACGGCACGTTGGAGCGGCTGATCCAGGGGCTCGGCGAGCCTGCGAAGGGTGCGGAACGGCCCTTCCCCGATCTGCGCGTCCTGCTGACCGCTCCGGCCGCGGTGGTGGTCGCCATCGTCGCCGGACTCGACGACGAGGAGCTGGAGCAGGCGGCCGAGGACTCCTGGCACGGGGTCCGCGACCAGCCCTCGTTCCGGTCGGCCGTCACCCCGCGACTGCACGCGGCCGGTGTTCCGCGCCGGGCACTGTTCGCGCGCTGGGCCGCACTGTACGGAAGCTCTGCGGACTGTCTCTGGCTGTACGGCCTGGACGACCGGCTGGACGAGCGCCTCGTCAGGCAAGCGGATCACGACCAGGCACTGCGCCGGGGGCTCGCGGCCCTCGGACGGCCCTTGCCCCTCAGCCTGGACCTGGTCGCGGAGCTGCGGCCCTGCACCGATTCCGTCGCGGCGCAGGCCGTTCTGGACGGTGCCTGCGGCGACGCCGCGACCCCGTGGCCGGAACTGGTCCGCGCCCATGCCACCGAGCCGCTCCCGCTGCCCGTGCTGTACACGCTGGCCGCGCGCCCGGGATTTCCCGACGTTCTCGCGCAGGAGCTGCCGGGCTCGACCCGGTTCTACTGGTCGACGCACGGCCCCGCCGCCGCCCGGTCGGCGCTGTCCGACGTAGGCGATGCGTTCATGTCCGACCATGTGATCCATCGGGTCCGCGCGTCCGGCGTGCTCGACGACGAGTCGGTGGTGGCCGCCATCCGGCCCGCGAGCGCGGCCCTGCGCCATGGATACGAACAGCCACGGGACACAGCGGGCCGCGACGCGTGGCGGACCGTGTGCGCGCAACTGGTCCGGCGGGCCGCAGACCGGGGCGGGCCCGGCCTGTGGCGCGTACTGGCGGAGCGGCTGCCCGACTGCGAAGGCACCCTGCCGGAACTGCTCGCCGAAGCCGCCGCCGAAGCAGGCGCGGGCTGAGCGACCGGAGCGGTGCCCGGGACCGGACGGTGATCCGAACGAGAACGGCTACGGCCGCTCGCCCCTGAGCCACTGAAGGATCTCGGGGGTCACGGGGTCGGTGATGTCGGCGAACTCGTCATGCTTCTTGAGGTACTTGGCCACATAGGGGCAGTCGGGAACAATGCGCATACCGTTCCTGCGTACGTCGTTCAGGGCCTCTGTCACGAGAGTCGAGGCCAGGCCCTGTCCGGCGAAGGCGTCGTCGATCTCCGTGTGGTAGAAGACCCGCTGTCCGTCCCGGTCTCGGTAGACGGTGAAGCCGGCGGTCGCACCGTCCACCTGGATCGCGTACCGGTGCTTCTCGTCGATTCGCTCCACGACGGGCGCGGAGGCATTCTGCGTCATGGCGTTTCCCATTCCTTCAACTGGTTGCGGAGGCTGGTGGTTCAACGGCGCGACGGGTTCCCGCGCGGCTGGATGGTGGCGTTCGGCAGGACGGGTGCGGGGAGGCGGTCACCGGCGTAGCCGTGGACGGTGCCAAAGCGTTCGGAGGCGCCCTCCCAGTCCTCGCGCGCTTCGACGATGTCCTTGTGGCTACGGCCGATGAAGTTCCACCACATGACGATCTCCTCCTCGAACGGTGTGCCGCCGAGCAACAGCAGCCGTGCCGTGTCACCGGAGGTATTGGTGAGCGTCAATGTGTCGGGTCCGGGGCCGACGTAACCCAACTCGGCCCGGAGCACGGGGGATTCACCCAGGCGGATGCTTCCCTGATCGACGAGCACGCCGTGCTCGAAGCCGGTGTTCACGGCGAGGGTGACTCTCGCGTGCGGGTCGAGGAGGAGTTCGGCGCCCAGCAGGGGGGTGAAGGTCCGCACCGGGGATGCGTTGCCGGCGAGTGTTCCGAGGAAGACCCTGGCCTCGCCCCCGTCCAGGCGGACGGGCTCGGGGACGTAATGCTGGAAGTCGCGCTCCGCGTGCCGGTGTTCCTCGGGCAGCGCCACCCACAGCTGGGCACCGTGCAGGATCGTGGTCCCCGGGGTCGAGACCTCCGTGTGGCTGATGCCGTGCCCGCCCGTCATGAGGTTGAGCTCACCGGGACGCACGAAGGCGTGGCTGCCCATGCTGTCGCGGTGCTCGATCTCCCCGCTGAAGAGCCAGGACACGGTCTGCAGCCCGGTGTGGGGGTGGGGCGCGACATCCATGCCGCCCGTCTCGGCGACGTTGTCGGGGCCGTAGTGGTCGGCGAAGCACCAGGCGCCGATCAGAGTGCGGCTCCGCTGCGGCAGGGTGCGCCGCACCGTCATCGCCCGCGGGCCGCCCAACGGGACATCGCGCGCGGACAGCACCTCGACCTGCGGCGTCCCGTCGCTGTGCCCTTCGTCCGGCGAAGCCGCGCAGCGTGTCCCGACCGGCTCGGTCTCAGCGTCGTTCATCGTGGGGCACCCCCGGCGCAGTACTTGTTGGATATTCAACTATCATGGTTGGATCCTAGAGCACCGGCGTCCGAAGCGCACGGCAAGGGCGGGCGGACCGTTATGGCCAGAAGGAGAACCGAGTGAGCGACGTGACGGCAACACCGGGCAACCGACGGGTCTTCGTCGACAAGCAGTCGCCCAAGGCGTACCACGCCCTGGTGCAGACCTCCGAGGCGGTCCGTGCGACCGCCGCCGACGCGGGCCTCGACCGTGTGCTGGTGGAGCTGATCAATCTCCGCGTCTCGCAGCTCAACGGCTGCGCCTACTGCCTCGACGTGCACACCAGGGCGGCGCTCCGCGCGGGTGAGTCCACGCAGCGCCTCGGGGTGCTGGCGGCCTGGCGGGACACGGAGGTGTTCACCCCGCGGGAACGCGCGGCGCTCGCTCTGGCGGAGGCGACCACCGATCCCGCGAACGCCGCCGCGCAGGAGGCCGCCTACGGTGCGGCTTGTGAGGTCTTCGGTGACGACGAGATCTCCGCGGTGATATGGGTGGCGATCACGATCAACGCCTTCAACCGGGTCTCCATTCTGAGCAAGCATCCCGTACGCAGGGCACCCGGAACGTCTGCCTCGGGACGCTGACTCCCTCGCGTACGCACGGCGGTCCGGGTTCTCGCGTTCCCGTAGTCCCTGGCGGGCGTGCGACGACAGCTACGGCACCTCGCCGCGTTGTCGGAACGCCCGAATACATCCAGTATTCGAAGGCCCCTCCGCCTTGCGACGCACCGCATCCGACGCCGCACGCTGATCCACCAGGGATTACGGGACAGCCCTTGGCCAAAGCCTGGTGCGCTTCAGGCAACGTTCGCCCCCGACAGGCGTCGGGACAGGCCGAGGCGTTTCCGAAAACGAGTGGCCCCGAAAGCGGGGGCACGGCTAACGTCGCGTCCGTGGATATCAGGGAACTGGACCGCCGTGCTCTCGCCACTCTGGGAGCGGTGATCGCGCAGATTGGCCCGGATCAGCTTCGTCTTCCAACGCCGTGTGCCGACTGGACACTGCACGGCCTGCTCCGCCACCAAGTGAGCGAGAACCTCGGCTTCGCGGCCGCCGCAGCAGGCGTCACCGGTGACCTCCGGGCCTGGGACCAGGGCAACCTGGGTGGGGATCCCTACCAGGCGTACCTCGACTCGGCCGACGCCATGACGACGGCGTTCGCCGAGGATGTCCTGGACCATTCGCTCCAGATCGGGGAGTTCGGGTTCTTTCCCGGCCGGGCCGCGCTCGGTATGCATGTGCTCGACTGCGTAGTCCACGGTTGGGACGTCGCTCAGACCATCGGCGTTGCCTACGATCCGGGCGCCGACCTCGTCCGCCACTCACTCAAGGTCGCGGCGCAGATCCCGACCGGAGCACCGTCCGACGACCGGGCAAGGACTGCGTTCGCCCCGGCGGTCGAGATCTCCGCGGGCTCTCCCGCCCTGGAGCGGCTGCTCGGACTCGTCGGCCGTCGTCCAGCGGCAAGCTGAGCGACGACTCGCCAACGGGTCGTGCACTGACTTCTGCACCGTGGAAACGCCGTCCGGTGTCGCCCGGTGCAGGAATCGACCGGCACGATGCAACGAGGCGAACGTTGCCTGATGCGGCACCAGCTTCCGGAAACCTTCCTCAGCGGCCGGCGCCGGCATGACGGCGCCGGCCGCACCGCCATGTCCTGGCGCCGCCGGTCCCGGTCGTGCGGCGGTAGGGCGAGGGCCGGGAGTTCTCCGTCCGTTCCTCGTGACGGCGGCATGGGTGCACCTCGATTCGCCGAAGCGCCTTGACCAAAGCCTCTTTGGAAGCCCCCCACCCATGGCCGAATCCACCGTTCCCCCTGCCGGGTCCCGCCGTCCGCAGCGCGGTCTGCTCCAGATGCCCGCCATGGAGCGGGTGCCTCCGGGACGGACGAAGGCGAGCAGGCCGGACAGCCGGGTGCAATCGATCGCCCGGACGAGCTCGTCGTCGGCATGGGCCCGCGCAAGGGCAGCCCCCGGCCCGGCAAGCCCGCAAGCCTCGTGCGCATCGACTTCCACGACTTCCGCGTACGGCTGCGCACACCTGGTCCGGCTCGACGCACCCGGCATCGAGTGCCGCCGGGGGGCCGGCCCGCTCCCGTGGCAGGGCCGGCCCGGCATCCCGGCGACACACGCCGACCGGGCCGATTCCATCGACCGACGCGTGGCTCACATCAAGACCTGAGCGCTCCCACGATTCCGTACGTTCCCTGGGCTCAGGCGCCCCAGCGCAGAGCGACGGTGTCACCCGCGTTGATCACCTTGCCGCGGTCGGCTGCGGTGAACGCCGAACCGTCGACGCTGACCCTCCAGGTGTTCGACCCGCTGTTGGACTTGCCGTTGAGAGCGGTGATCGTGCCTGTTCCGGAGGAGGGGGTCACGCCGCTCACGCAGCCGGACGGGGTGGCCGCGGTCGTGGCCGAGTCCAGAACCGCGCCGAGGGTGGTTGTGGTGCCGGTGGGGGTGAAGGCGACGGAGCACACCTTCAAGCCGCCCGCGCCGTCGTCCACGGTCAGGGCCAGTTCTGTGGCGGTGCCGGAGGCGAAGGTGCTCCGGGCCACCCACTGGGGTGCCCCGCTGGTGGCGGGGACCGGGGGAGTGGCGGTGAAGCCGCCTCCCGCGACGGCGCGGAGTCCGTCGATGGATGCGTAGGCGGACGGCTCGGTGTCACCAGGCAGGTACTTGAAGCCGCCACCGGGGTTGAACTGCTGAGCGATGAGGAAGTCCACGGGTGTCCTGCCCGCGGAGGTGAGGAAATCGCCGGTCTGCGGGTTGATGCCGCAGGCGTTGAGCCCCGAGACGGCCCAGCCGTTGGAGTCGGTGTTGACGCCGAACATGGCGTTGAACGCACCACTGCCCGGCACCAGCTTGCTCTTGAGGAACGCCTTGGCCTGGACGATGTCCGCATCGGTGTTCGGGACGCCGGAGACACAGAGCGCGGCCATCGCGGCGCCGGTCATGTCGACATCGCCGGCCGAGCCGAGCTGTCCCGGATCACCTTCGGCCTTGCCGTAGTTCCAGCCGCCGTCGTTGTGCTGGTTGGCGCGGATGCGGGTGATCAGGGAGTCGCGCAGGGACTTGGGTATCCGCTGCGTTCCCGCCTGCGTCCGGGCGCCGCCGAGGGCGAGCGCGGCGAACACGGTCCCGTTGAAGTTCGCCGAGGGGCCGAAGTATCCGGGCTCGGCCTTCTGCCAGTAGCTGTAGATGTCGCCGATGAGATTGCGTGAGGCGGAGACGCGGGCCGGGTCGATGCCCGCCGCGTAGGAGTTGAGGGTGGCGCGTTCGTAGTCGGTGACCACCGGCGTCGCGGACGGCCAGCTGGCCGTCGACAGCAGGGTTCGGTACACGGATCTCGCGTTCTTCGTGGTGTCGCCGCCAGGTGTGACGTCGACGGCCGCGGTGCCGGCGGAGGCGAGCGCGCTGAACGCCCACTCGTTCGACAGTCCGGCCCCGGCGTAGGAACCATCCGACGACTGAAGGGACTTGAGGTACGTGACACCGTTCGTCCTCGACGTGGCGATCTGGACCGGTGTGGCAGTGGCAGCGGCCGGCAGGACGCTCAGACAGAGCGCCCCGACGGAGGCGGTCGCCGTGAACGCAAGACGACGTGGGATCAAAGGACGGGACATGGCCTGCTCCTGGGATGAGGGGCGCGCCGCCCTGGGCCCACGGCCTTCCCGGGCGGGAGACAACAGCAGGCAGGGCCGCCGCCCGAACGCGTGGACCGGCTTCCTGTGGTGCGTCGCCGCCTGGGCATTCGGGCTCGGAACGGCCCCAGCCGTCCCACACCGCTGCGCGTCAGCCCCGGACTCTCACCGGGTTCCCCCACGTGGCAGCGCAGGACGCTACCGGACGCGCTGCCGTCCCGCCAGATGCCCCTCAGGCGGCCCTTCCACGTCCCTGGCCGGTGTCTTGACGAGGTATCACTCTGCGTGCTCCAATCCGGCTCATACGCACTGAGTTCCAGGGGAAGCCGGTCAGAATCCGGCGCTGACCCGCAACCGTAGGCCCGGTAGCACCGGGCGAGCCGGAATGCCTGGAGCCTGATCTTCAGCGAGAAGCGCCGTCGTGGACTACGGCGTGGTCGACCAGCCCTGCCATGCGGTGAACCACGCGTGGCCGAGGCCGCCTCAGCCACGTTCATGTCCCCACGGAGACAGAGGCGAGGGGGCTGCGGTGGGGACCGCACAACGAAGAGACCGACAGGCGGGGAGCAGGGCATGCCTGTCCCTGAAACCAGTGGCATTCCTGTTGCTTGCCATGTGCGTGACACTCATCACCATCACCCCGGCCGCGGCCGACCCGCTCGGCGACTGCACAGCCACCAAGGGCGCGATCGTCGCTGTCGACTTCGGCCCCTTCGCAGGCAAGGTCGAGCGCGGCTGCGACACGACGCCGACGACCGGATACGAACTCCTCCACGAGGCGGGATTCACCACCGAGGGCACTCAGCACGACGGCCCGGCGTTCATCTGCCGCATCGGCCTCGGCTCCGGTACGCAGTACCCGACCACGGACCAGGAGTCCTGCGTACTCACCCCGCCGGCCACGGCCTACTGGTCGTACTGGATCGCTTCGCCGGGCCAGCACACGTGGACGTACAGCCAGTACGGAGCCATGGACCGCAAGCCGAAGGACGGCGACGTCGACGCCTGGGTGTTCGGCGGCACCGACATCGGCGGCACCACCGGCAAGCCGACGTTCACCCCCGACGAGGTGCGCGCCGGTGGCGGCACCGGGACTCCTGACCCCGGGGGCACGCCCACGGTCCCGGCCGGGGAGATCGACGTGGCGGCGGCGGCGACCTGGGTCGCCGGCACGCTCAAGGACGGCGAACGCGTCGTTGACGACGGCGCCGACACCCCCGCCTACCTCCTGACCACCGAGGCGGCCTACGCGCTGGCCGCGGCGGACGGCGACAGCGCGACTCTCGACAAGATCACCGCCTTCCTCGCCTCCCACACCGACGACTACACCTATCCGTCGGGCAAGGACCAGGCCCCCGACGCGGCGGCCGCGGCACGCCTGGCCCTTCTCGCCGAGGTCACGGGCGCCGACCCGCACCGCTTCGGCGGCCACGACCTGATCGCCGACCTCGTGGACAACATCTGTGCCGCGGGCCCCGACTCGGGCAGTCCCACCCCCGGTTGTACCGGCAAGGGCGATTTCAGGAACGCAACCTACGCGGACGGACAGGCACTTGCCGTGCTCGCCCTGCTCCGGGACGGCACCGAACCTCCGGCCGAGACCGTCGAGCGGCTGACCCAGTTGCAGTGCGACGACGGCGGGGTCACCAGCATCCTGATCCGCCCCGGCGAGAACTGCGACGGCGATCCCGCCACCACCGGCCTTGTGGCCCTCGCGCTGCATGAGGCGCACGGCCAGGACACGGCGGTGACGAAGGCCCGGACCTATCTCAAGAAGGCGCAGCGCGAGGACGGCTCCTTCCCCGGCTACACCGGGGCCACGTCCGGCAGCGTCTACGCCACCGGGTACGCCGCGCAGTCTCTCCGCGCTCTCGGCGACACCGCGCAGGCCGATGCGGCCGTCTCCTGGCTCTCGCGCGAACAGCTGGACGGCGGCGGGTTCGGCTTCGACGAGGGCGCCACCGTCGCGGCCCTCTACCCGACCGGCCCGGCGGTCCTGGCCGGGGCGGACACCGACCTCACCCGGCTCACGGCGAAGAAGCCGGACCCGACGGACCCGCCGACGACCGGACCGCCCGGCGGCCCGACCCTCCCGGCCAGCGAAGGCCCCGACCTGAAGAAGGGCGTGGGCTACCTCACCAGCGCGGCCAACCTCAAGCAGGGCCGGTACTACGCGGCCGGCCCAGGTGCCTCCCGCGCCGACTTCGGCCTCACCATCGACGGCGCCTACGCACTCGCGGCCACCGGACTGGACAACGACAAGCTCCGCGGCATCGTCGACTTCCTCGACGACGGCGGCAAGGACGGCGACGGCAGGACCCTCCAGGACTGGACCGGGACAGGTACGAAGTACGCACTCGGCGGCTCCATCGGCAAGGTCGCTCTGCTGGCCGAGGCCGTCGGCCGGGACCCGCGCTCCTTCGGCGGCAAGGACCTCGTCGCCGCTCTCGACAAGGCGGTGTGCACCGGGCCGAGCAAGGCTCCGGACCGCAGCTGTGCCGCCAAGGGGGCCTACACCTATGCCCCTTCCGTCTTCGCCCAGTCGCTGGCGATCATGGCCCAGTTGCGAGCCGACGAGAAGACAGCCGCCCAGAAGCCGATCGCGTACCTGGCGAGCCTTCAGCACGGCAGTGGTGCCTGGCCCAGCCTGATTCCCGCCACGGGGGACGCCGATGTCGACTCCACCGCCATCGCGGCCATGGCGCTGGACCTTGTGGGTGGTGAAAAGGCCGACAAGGCCGTCGACAAGGCGCTGACCTGGATCGCGAGCAAGCAGCTGTCCGACGGCGGCTTCCCGGGCGCGGCCGGCGACTCCGTCAACTCCGCCGCCCTCGCCGTCCAGGGGCTCGCCCTGGAAGGGAAGCGGTATGCCACCGAGATCGCCAAGGCCCGGAAGTTCCTCGCGGGCCAGCAGAACAACGACGGCGGGTTCAACGTGGCGAAGGAAGGGCAGCGCGGATCCGACCTGCGCGCCTCCACCCAGGCGGTCGGAGGGGCGACGGGTGTCTCGTTCGGCACCCTGGAGCGCAGCCTGACCGGCACCACGCCGCAGCCCACGCCCAGCCCCGGTGCCGCCACCCCGCAGATCGTCACCCCCGGGGACACGACAGGAGGGGCGGGCGGCATCGTCGACACCGACGCGGGCGGCTCCGGCGGGGGAGCGCTGGCCTCGACCGGCACGGGGATCGGTGCGCTCGTCGGTCTCGCGGCCGTGCTCGTCGGTGCCGGGTGGCGCGTGGTCGTCGTGGCCCGCCGCCGGGCAGCCACCGGGGGGCGGATATGACTGCCCCCGTGCGACGCAGGACCGTACAGGCGTCGGCAGCGCTCCTGCTGTCGACCGCCGTACTGACGGCCAACGCGCCGTCAGCGGCGGCGGATCCGCAGCCCATGGGCCGGTGCACCACCACATCCGGAGCCGTCCTCGCCGTCGACTTCAGCCACTGGGGCGGCCCGGTCTACCGCTCCTGCGGTACCACACCCACGACCGGCTACGAGCTGCTCAACCAGGGCGGCTGGCGCACCACCGGCACCGGCCACGACGGCCCCGCGTTCATCTGCCGCATCGGGTACAGCGGACACCGGGGCGGCAAGCAGTACCCGACACCCGAGCAGGACGACTGCGTCCTGACGCCACCCGCCTCCGCCTACTGGTCGTACTGGCACGCCGACCCGGGCGCGAACACCTGGGAGTACAGCCGGCTCGGCGCCATGCTCTACAAGCCGAAGCCCGGCAGCGTCGATCTGTGGATCTTCGGCGGCACCGACATCGGTGGCACCACGGGCCGGCCCGAGCTCACTCCCGACCAACTGCGCGCCCACAACACCCGGCCGAACGGCAACGCCGGGAAGCCCGCAGCGACCGACCGGGCTCCCGGGCTGCCACCGGGCACCGACACCGGACCCGAGCCGTCCGGGGACAAGAAGCCCTCACCGTCGAAGTCCGGTTCCGCCTCGGCGAATCCGTCGAGAAGCCCGTCGCCCAGCGCGTCGGCGTCCGTGTCGCCCAGCCCCTCCCCGAGCATCACCACACCCGTCACGGAGTCCGCGGGCCCCGGAACCAGGGTTGTCGACGCGGCCCCGACACCGGAGGCCGGGCACGACGCGGGTCCCCGCCTGCCGGTGGTGGTGGGCGGCTCGCTGATCGTGCTCGTCGGCGGAGCGGCCGTCCTGGCCGCCGGACGCCGACGCCGTACGGAGTAGCCGGGGTGTCGCACACCACTCCCGCAGCGACGACGCCCGCGTCCGGACGAGCACCGGACACGGGCGGCCGCCGCCTGCCCAGAACGCTTCATCCGGTCGCCTGGTGGATCTGGGCACTCGCCCTGGCCACCGCCGTCAGCCGCACCAACAACCCCCTGCTGCTGTTCCTCGTGCTCGCCGTTCTCGGTTACGTCGTCACCGCGCGCCGCACCGAGGCCCCCTGGGCCCGCGGTTTCAAGTACTACCTCTACCTCGCCCTCACCGTGGTCGCGATCCGCGTCCTGTTCCGGGCCGTCTTCGCCACCGGCATCACCCCTCACGACCACTTGCTCTTCTCGCTCCCGCACATCCCCACCCCCGACTGGTACGCGGGCATCCGGCTCGGGGGACCCGTCTCCCTGGAAGCCCTCCTCTCGGCCGCCACCGACGGGCTGCGCCTGGCCTGCATGCTCTGCTGCATCGGCGCGGCCAATACCCTCGCCAACCCCAAACGGGCCCTGAAGGTCCTGCCCGGTGCCCTCCACGAACTCGGCGTCGCCGTCACCGTCGCCATCAGCGTCGCCCCCCAACTCGTGCAGAGTGTGCAACGAGTGGCCCGCGCCCGCAGACTCCGGGCCGGGCGCGGCAAGGGGCCCAAGGCGCTGCGCGGCATCGTCGTCCCGGTCCTGGAGGACGCCCTCGAACGCTCGCTGCGCCTGGCCGCCGGAATGGACTCCCGGGGCTACGGACGCGCCGGGACCGCGACGCGCCGGTCCCGCCGTACCACCGGGGCACTCATGCTTCTCGGCATGTGCGGTCTGTGTACGGGGGCGTACGGGCTCCTCGACGCGACCACGCCCACCTTCCTCGGTCTTCCGGCCATGGTGGTCGGGGCTGTGCTGTGCATGGCGGGCCTACGTCTGGGGGGACGCAGGGTGAGCCGTACGACCTACCGGCCCGACCCGTGGCGGCTGCCCGAATGGGCTGTCACCGGAGCGGGTGTGTTCTCCGCCGTCCTGCTGTTCAGCAATGCGGGATACGACGCGTCCGAGCTCAATCCCTCCATCTACCCGCTCAGCTGGCCCTCGCTGCCGTTCGTGCCGACCTTCGCGATCCTGCTCGCCGGGACCGCCGGGTTCCTCGCACCGCCGCCGGCCCCGCCCCACCCGGTCGTTCCCCCGCAGCGCACCGAGAAAGCCGGAGCCACGTGATCACTTTCGATCAGGTCACCGTCCACTACGACGACGCGGCCGAACCCGCCCTGCGTGAGGTCGACCTCACCATCGAGGAGGGCGAGCTCTGCCTCGTCGTCGGTCACACCGGCGTCGGCAAGTCCACTCTCCTGGGTGCCGTCAACGGGCTCGTACCGCACTTCACCGGCGGCACGCTCCACGGCCGCGTCACCGTCGACGGCCGGGACACCGCCACCCATCCGCCCCGGGAGCTCGCCGACGTGGTCGGCGTGGTCGGGCAGGACCCGCTCGACGGCTTCGTCACCGACACCGTCGAGGAAGAACTCGCCTACGCGATGGAACAGTTGGCGATTGCTCCGGCGGTCATGCGCAAGCGCGTCGAGGAGACCCTCGATCTGCTGGGCCTGGCCGACCTCCGCCACCGCGCGCTGCACGAACTGTCCGGCGGACAGCAACAGCGGGTGGCGATCGGGTCGGTCCTCACCGCGCACCCCCGGGTCCTCGTCCTGGACGAGCCCACCTCCGCCCTGGACCCGACCGCCGCGGACGAGGTACTCGCGGCTGTCACCCGGCTCGTCCACGACCTCGGTGTCACCGTTCTCATGGCCGAGCACCGCCTCGAACGCGTCGTCCAGTACGCCGACCGCGTGGTCCACCTGCCGGGCGACGGGCGTGTCGTGCACGGTGCCCCCGCCGAGATCCTCAGGTCCTCCTCCATCGCTCCGCCGATCGTCGAACTCGCGCGTGCCGCCCACTGGCACCCGCTACCGCTGTCCATCCGCGACGCCCGCCGTGCCGCCGCCCCGCTCCGTGCCGCGCTGACCGGTGCGACGCCCGCCCCGGTACGTCCCGCCCCGGCTGCCGGCCGTCCAGAGCTGCTGATGGCCCACGGCATCACCGTCAGCTATCACGGCGTCCCCGCCGTCCGCGAGGTCGACCTCGCCCTGCGCGGCGGCGAGATCACGGCCCTGATGGGACGCAACGGTTCCGGGAAGTCCTCCCTGCTCTGGGCGTTGCAGGGATCCGGGCCTCGCAGAGCCGGGAGCGTGCGCGTCATCGGCGAGGGGAAACCGCGCGATCCGCACACCCGGTCCGCGGCAGAAGCGCGGCGGCTCGTCGGGCTCGTTCCGCAGACGCCCGCCGACCTGCTCTACCTGGAAAGCGTCAAGCAGGAACTCGGCCAGGCCGACAGCGAGTCGGCCGGCGGGAGCGGGAGCGGGAGCCCCGGGGCGCGGGACATCCTCGACCGCCTGGCCCCGGGCATCGACGACGAAACCCACCCCCGGGACCTGTCCGAAGGACAGAAGCTGGCCCTCGTCCTCGCGATCCAGCTCACCGCGACGCCCCAGGTGCTGCTCCTCGACGAACCGACCCGCGGGCTCGACTACCGGGCCAAGGCGGAGCTGACACGGATCGTCGCCGCACTCGCCGAGGAAGGCCGCTCGGTCGTCATCTCCACGCACGACGTCGAGTTCGCGGCCCGGACGGCCGACCGGGTCGTCGTCATGGCCGAGGGCGACATCGTCGCCGACGGGCCCACCGCCGAAGTCATCGTCGCCTCACCGGTGTTCGCGCCGCAGACCGCCAAGATCCTGGCGCCGCTGTCCTTCCTCACCGTCGACCAGGTGACCTCGGCATTCGGCACGGGCGGTGCCCCACTTCCTGACCGCGAGGACCGGCCATGAGCGCCGAAGGCACGACGGCCATCCGGCTCGGCCCCCGGGTCTCGCTGGTCATCGCCCTGGCCGCCTTCCTCGGCGTGGTGGCCTTTTTCTGGCCCTTCGTCGTCGCGCCCGGAAAATTCGGCTCGAACTACACCCCCACGCTCATCTTCGGCGTCCTCCTGGTCCTCGTGCTCTGCGTGGTGCTCTCCGAGATAGCCGAAGGCGGCATCAACTCCAAGGCCCTGGCCATGCTGGGCGTACTGTCCGCCGTCAACGCGGCCCTGCGCCCCCTGGGCGCCGGAACGGCCGGCATCGAAACGGTCTTCTTCGTCCTGGTCCTGGCGGGGCGCGTCTACGGGCCGGGCTTCGGGTTCACCCTCGGCTGCACCTCGCTCTTCACCTCCGCGCTGATCACGGGCGGTGTCGGACCGTGGATGCCGTACCAGATGTTCGGCTGCGCCTTCGTGGGCATGCTCGCCGGATTCCTGCCCCGCGCCGCCGGCCGTCGCGAGGTCCTGATGCTCGCCGCCTACGGATCGGTCTCGGGCTACCTCTTCGGATTCCTGCTGAACCTTTCCTTCTGGCCGTTCTCCCTCGACCCGAACAGCTCCATCGCCTACCTCCCAGGACTGCCGTTCACGGAGCAGTGGCACCGCTACCTGGCCTTCGACCTCGCCACCTCGCTCGGCTGGGACACCGGGCGCGCGGTCACCAACTTCGTCTGCATCACGCTGGCCGGCCCGGCCGTACTCACCACCTTCCGCCGAGCCGCCCGCCGCGCCCGCTTCCGGGCTCCGGTCCGCTTCGCGCCCTCCCGCCCGGCCGCACCCGACAGGAACCGGGGCCGACGGCGCGGAGAGCACGACCGGGGATGGCGACGGCGCTAAGGCGTGCTTCAGAAGTCCGGTCTGTCTCGCGGGGTCTGGCGCGCACGCTCGCCGCGTTGCCGAAATGCCCTGGTAGCTCCGCTACGAGGGCACCCCGGCGCCTTGTGATCGCACGCGCCGGACCCCGCGAGACCCGCCCTTTGGGCGGACGACGCTACTTCTGAAACAGGCCCTGGCCCGTCCCGCCTGCCCGCGAACGGTCCAGCCAAGGGCCGAACTCGCTCTCCCGGACCAGGCGGCCGAGCTTGCGGTACTCCTGGAGCACGGCCGAGACGATCTGCTCCATGCCGAGCGGACTGCCCGATTCCGCTGCCAGATAGGCGGCGGTCACCGCACAGGCACGGATCGATCCACCCGCCAGCTCGAAGCGTCCCGCGCAGAATTCCAGGTCGAGCCCGGCTTCGCGGGGGATCGCCGTCCCGAGGCAGCGGTCCCACAGGGCCAGTCGCTGCCGGGCGTCCGGCATGGGGAACTCCGCGATCACATCGAGGCGCCGGGTGAAGGCCTCGTCGAGATTGCCCCGCAGATTGGTGGTGAGCACCGCGATCCCGTCGAAGGACTCCATCCGCTGCAGCAGATAGGCCGACTCCACGTTGGCGTGGCGGTCGTGCGCGTCCTTGACCTGCGAGCGCTTCCCGAAGATGGCGTCCGCCTCGTCGAACAGCAGGATGCCGTTGACGTCGGACGCCTCGACGAAGATCCTTTCGAGGTTCTTCTCGGTCTCGCCGATGTACTTGTCCACCACGGTGGACAGATCCACGACGTAGAGTTCCATGCCGAGCTCCGACGCCACCACCTCGGCGGACATGGTCTTGCCGGTGCCGGACTCGCCCGCGAACAACGCGATGATCCCGCGCCCCCGGCCACCGCCGGGACGCATCCGCCACTGCCCGAGCACCTGCTCGCGGTGGCGTGCCCGCAGGGCGAGTTCGGACAGCTCGTGGCGGGTCGCGACGGGCAGCACGAGGTCGTCCCAGCCGACCGCCGGCTCGATGCGACGGGCGAGCCGTTCGAGCCCCGCGCCGTTCTGTGCCCGGACCGCCGTGCGCAGATCCTGCGCGTCCACCGGACGGTCCTCCAGAACAGCCAGCCGGGAGGCGACAACGGCGGCCTTGCGCACCTGCTCGGAGTCGAGCCGGTAGGAGGCGGTGGCCTCGATGAGTTCCTCGCCGGCCGCCACGCTCCCGGCGGGCAGCCCGACCGACGTGCCGGCCTCGGCGAGCGCCCGGCGCCACTGCCGTGCCACGCCTGCGGGGCCGGGGGACAGGACGTGGACCGGAACCGGGCTCTCCCCGGTCCACAGGGGATCCCAGTTCTTCTTCCCGTACGCGACCAGAGGAGCACCGCCGACCGCCGCACAGAGGCCGCCGAGCAGCCGGGCTCTCTCGGGCCGCTCTGGGGCGAGCGCTTCCAGTGGCCCGAGGACGACCCCGCCGCCGCTCAGCCGGGCCTCGGCCGCCAGGGTCCGTACGACCTCCGCCGGTTCGGGAAGGGCGGCGAGGGCCGCGATGTCGACCACCAGCGCACGACGTCCCGCGGCGAGAAGCGCCTCGACCGCCAGTCTGCCGGGGTCGCCTCCCCGGTCGAGCAGATGCACCAGGCCGCTGCCCGTGCCCAGTGCCGCCGCGACCCGCAGGGCCTCCGGTCCGGTGTCCGGCTCCGCCGCGTGCGCGACCGCCCGGACGAGGCCGCGCAGCCTCCCGTCGATCTCGTCGTCGCCGAGCAGGTGGGCGGTGATCCGGTCCGGCACGCGCAGCACCCGTGAGAGCAGCGGGCGGTCGGCCTCCAGGACCTCCAGCAGTCCGCCCGCGACCAGTGGGGCGGACGGCGAGAACCGGAAGCGGCCGGAGCTCGCGGCGGGCAGCCCGCAGAGGTCGAGCGCCAGGCCGATGGTGGGCCTGCGCCGGGTGAGGTCGTCGTTGAGGTAGCCGTAGAGCCGCTCGAACCGGTTGTCGATGTCCGGGGCCATCGCGACCAGCAGCAGGTCGATGTCCAGCGGCACCAGACCGAAGTCCTCGGCGAGTCGCCGGATCCGGCTCCCGGGCGGTGACTGCGGCGAAGGGTCGGAGCCGTGCGCCGGTACGGGTGCGAACGCGTCGCGGGACTCCACGATCCGCGCGGCCGCCTCGGGGGTGAGGTACTGCCCCCGGTACGGATCGTCCGGTTGCGGGTCGGCGGCACGCCGGAGAGCCACGGCGTTCCTGACCCGCTGCTCGACGTGGACCAACTGCTCCCAGAGGTCCTCGATGACCGCCGTCGGGGTGTCGGCCGGTTCGCGGACGGCACGGGTGCCCTGTGTCGTGGTCATCGGGCCGCGCCCCCGCGCCTGCGCCGGCCGGGCGGCAACTGCCGTTCCCGTTCCGCGGCGAAGCCCTGCGCGCCGGGGTCGGACGCCCCGTCGTAGCGCAGCCGGCGCCCCGGTCCCGCACCGTCGCCGTCCCGTCCGGGCGCGGTCCTCACCACCAGCCCCTCGGTGACCGGCGGGCCGGCGTCGGTCCGTTCACCGGCCAGCGGTGCCCACACGCGCAGGTCGATCGCGGCCTTCAGCTCACCGCCGAGCGCGGACCAGACGTCCGAGGCGGACGGCCCGTCGGTGCCCGGACCCGCCGCCTCGATCTCCACGGCCAGCCCGAGCTCGGCGAGGCTGCCCGTGTGCATGCGGGAGGGCAGGACGTCCGACCGCACGAGGCAGCGCAACACCTCGGCGAGCAGGCGGTGTTCGTCCTGCGGGCGATTGGTCCAGGCGGTCACCAGATAGGTCAGCTCGAACCAGCGCGGCGGGGTCCGCCAGCCGATGACCATTCCCTGGTCGTCGTGCTCCTCGGCCGTGCCGGTGCGGCGGCGGGCCGCGTCCTCACGGATGCGGTGGAGGAAGACACTGATCGTGGGAGCGTTGCGCCGGGCGGACCAGTCCTTCGTCGGTGCGTCGAAGACCAGGTCGACGCCGCTCTCCTGGAGGCCGGCGTCGACCAGCAGCAGCCGCAGCCCCTCGTCCACTTCGTGGATCATCGGCGCCCCACCTCGTCCGGCGGGACGATGGTGCCGGCGACCACCAGGAAGGGCGTGGTGACCGGGCTGAACCCCGGTCCGCTTGCGGTGATCGTGCGCGGCCCCGTCTGGTCCTTCGCCAGGATCAGCAGCTGCGCGATGAACGTACGGTCCCGGCGCGGGAAGGTGGGCGTTGCGGCTGCCGTGATCCCGGGCTTCCAGCTGAGCTTCACCGGTGCCCCGGGCGGGAAGTCCTTGCCCCGTACGGAGGTGACGAACCCGGGTTTGCCGACGGCGGGCACCGCGACGATCCGGGGCTGGAGGATGCGCAGCGGTTTCCTGGAGACGTTGTCGCCGGTGTCGGCGTCGGTGCCGGTCGTGGTGAGCGTTCCGGTGATGGTCGTCCTCAGCGCCCGGTCCGGCTTGAGCACGACACGGACGACCGTGGAGGCGCCCGGTGCCAGGTCGGGCAGCGTGCACACACCGGCGGCGCAGCCCGCCGGAAGCGGACCCGCCGGGATCCGCGCGGGCAGTCCGAGTCTCAGCCGCAGACCGGTGGCGAGCGCGTTCCGGCCGTTGCGCACGGTGTACGTCACCACCACCCGGCCGCCGACGAAGCCGGGGCTGGGCTGTGCCCGCACCGTGACGCCGGGCCCCGCCTTCGGCTCGGGCTCGGGCGCCGGAGGCCGGGGCGGCGAGGTCGTGGGAGAAGGGGTCGGCGTGGGTGTCGGAGGCACGTCCTGGACCGGCACGGTCGTCTCGGTGGCATTGTCCGTGGGGTTCGGGTCGACCACGGCCCCGGTCACCGACCAGCCGATCCGCTGGTCTCCCGTCGTCACGCCGGTCAGCCGAGCGGTGACCTCCACACTGGCCCCGGGCGGGAGCACGCCGAGGTCGCACTGGGGCGACTCGGTGGCACAGGGCCCGTCCGGGGTGGTGAGCTCCTCCAGACGGACGCCGGGCGGGGCGTCGACGGTGAGCACGGTGCCGGGCGAGGGCGCCGGACCCCTGTTGGTGACGGTGACCGTCACCGACACGGAGGAACCGACCTCCACCGCGGGTCCGGTGGGCGGTGCGGTCAGGGTCAGGTCGACCGACTGCTGGAAGGCGGGCTCCTTCTGCCGCCCGGTGAGTCTTTCGCCGAACGGCGTCAGCGTGCCGGAGGAGAGGTCGAGCATGGACAGCTGCTCCGGGGAGTTCGGCGCGAGCGCCCTGCGTGAACTCAGTACCAGCCGTCCCGCGTCCGGCGACCAGGCCACGTCGCGGGGCTGGAAGGGCCCGGTCCGCGAGGTGTCGGGGATGTCCTGGTGGCATGCGTCGGGGTTGTTCCGCTGGACGGACGGAAGCACGACCCGGCACTCGCCGCCGGTCAGCGAGGTCACGATGATTCCGGCGCGCTCGTTGACCTGGCCGCCGCCGTCCTTCCGGTTGAAGGCGATCGAGCTGCCGTCGGGGGAGAAGGCGGGGCTGTCGTCGATCTTCTTGCATTCACCGGGGCAGATGGTGACGCTGAGGTCCCGCTGCTGGTCGAGCGCCGCCACCGGCACGGTCCAGACGTGCTTGATGCCGCCCAGCCCCCGGATCACGTGGTTGCGGGTGAACGCGAGGGTGGTGCCGTCGGACGACCAGGACGGCTGCGCGTCACCTCCTGCCAACTGGCCTTCCGGCGGAACTATCCTGCCTTCGATCGCCCCTGTTGCGACGTCCGCGATGAGAATGCTGCTCGGCCCCGGCTGCCCGTCGACCCTGCCGGGAGAGGTCCTGGTGAACGCCAGCTTGGTGCCGTCGGGCGAGAACGTGGGGTCGGTGTCCCAGTCACGGGGACCGCGCCCGTCGAGCGGCATCGCTGCCTCATGGGTCCCGTCGGCGTCGGCCAGCCAGATCCGCTCGACGCGCTCCTTCTCCGGACCCTCGAAGCGGGTCAGGACGATGCGCCTGCCGTCCGGTGTGTAGTTCTGCCGCTCGGTCCAAGGGTCGTAGGCGTCCGCCGGATTGAACAGCGGGTCCTTGGCGGGGTCGGTGTTCGTATTGGCCTCCGGGTCCTCCTTCAGGATGGGGAGCCCGAGATCCCGCGGGTCCGAACCGTCCTGCCTGACGTCCTGGAGCGTCACGTCGTTCGCCTCGCGAGGGGTCCGCCGTGCCACGACGGTGGTCCCGGAGTCCGCGGGCCCCATCCAGGTGGGCGATTCGACCGCACGGTCCTCGCCGAGCGTCAGGCCCGGCTCGTTCCCGTCGAAGGCGGTCGTCCGGTAGACGTGGTCGTAGTCCTTGCACCCGCAGGTCGTGTCGGGGCTGAGGAAGAGCAGGCCGTTCCCGTCCGGCAGCCAGGCGGCCGAGCGGGTGCGCCAGTTCGCCTGGACACCGGCCAGCAGGGGACGGTCGGTCCCGATTCCCTCGGTCACCCGGAGCCGGGGTCCCGTCTCCTCGTCCGCGGTGAGGGTGTACGCCACAAGGGCGCGGTGGGAGTCGTCGTCCACCGGGTTCCACTCCGGCTCGGTCGCGTCGCCGGGCGGGCCGTCACTGATCACCCGCGCCGCGCCGCCGGCCACGGCCTGTTCGTAGATCAGGCCGGTCCGCCCGGGACCGGAGTCGCAGGAGTACGCGATCCGCGAGCCGTCCGGGGAGAAGGTCGGAGAGGTCTCGTTGTTGGGGGTGTCCGTCAGCCGCCGCAGGCCCGAGCCGTCGATCCCGACGGTCCACAGTTCACGCTGGACCACACCGTCCGGCCCCCGCTCCGCGGAGTCGAACACCACGGTCCGCCCGTCCGGGGAGAGTTCGGGGTGTGCGGCGTCCCGGCCGGTGGTGAGCTTGCGCACCGCTCCGCCCGCGTCGCGCACGTACACCTGCGGGCGCACGCTGTCGCGCAGGCTGGTGAAGACCAGTAACTCGCCGCGTGCGGAGGGGTCCTGGTCGTAGTGGACCGGTCCCGAGCCGAACAGCGGGGCGCTGGTGGCCGGGTCGGTGACCCGGCCGAGGCTGCGGTGTTCGGTGCCGGCGTAGGCGATGCGCCCCGCGTCCGCCGGCGTTTCGTCCGCCGCCGCGGCGAGCCTCGGCGCACCCTGCGGGGCGGACGCTGAACCCGCCACCAGCAACGGCGCCAGCAGCATCAAAGCGCCCGTCAGTCGGCCCAGCCGGGTATGCCTCGCAGGGCCAGCAGTGCCGGTCACGGCCCACCTCACAGTCCTGTTGATGACTCTCCAAGACAAGCATCGTGCCCCTGCGGCGCCAAGGACAGGTCCCAAGTACCCGGAGCGGGGGAAGCGGCTGTTGCCCTTTGCGGCGCCCTCCCGGCCCCTCGCCCGGCCGCTCCGGCCACGAACCCCGGCGGCCCCCCGCGCGGCCGCGTCCGCGACGCCGTCCGCACGGGAGCCCGGGGCAGGACTCAGATGAGTCCGTGTCGCATGGTGTAGCCGACGGCGTGGGCCCGATTGCGCAGTTCGAGCCGTGTCACCACCTCATGCAGAACGTTCTTGACGGTGCGTTCGGAGTACGAGGTCTTCTGCGCGATCTCCGCGGTGCCGTAGCCCTCCGACACCAGCCTGATCATCTCCGCCTCGCGCGTCGTGAGGGTGGAGAGCGAGAGTCCCCGGGGGTCGAGGACCGTGCGCTGGAGGCTGCTGACGTGGTCGAGGAGCTTTCCGAGCAGGTCGCCCGGCAGGACACCTTCACCGTTCGCCATCGCCGTCACCAGGTGGACGAGACTGTCCTGGTCGGCCTCCCCGCGCCTCAGTACGGCGGCGACGCCGCACTCGATCATGGTCTGGAGCGCGCCCGATTCGAAGAACCCGACGACGAGTCCGGTGCGGGTCGAGGTATTGCGCTGGAGACGCTGCAGGAGCTGGACGGTGCGCTCGTCCACCATGTCCACTACTACTAAGGAGACTTGGGCCCGGTCCGCCTCGGACTCCGATACGAGCTCTATCTCGGGCCGTGGGCGCATCTGGTGCACCACACCGGTCCGCAGGATCAGGTCCTCCGCGTACACGGCTACGGAGACTCTGCTCCCGGGAGCCTCCTTGGCCCCGCTCCCGGCGGAGCGCTCCGAAGCGGTGGGCCTGCGGAACTGACCGCGCTCCACTGCCCTGTTCTGCGTGTCTGCTGTCGTCGTCATTCGATTGTGTGCCTGTCTTTCTCAGATGCTTCTGTCCGATACGCCTGTTGCCGCACTCGACCGCGTCGGCCTCCCGCACGGTGAACGGGCCCGGGGAAGGGTCGCCGGGACATCGCGGCGTTGTGCCGTCAGGGCACCACCCCTGCCCGATCGTTGCCCTCGCGTCTCTGCTGCACGGCCGCGGGGACGGCCTAACGTCGCATCGTGACCACATCTGCCGAACTCGAAACGCCTACGGTGACGGTGTCGCCCGGCACCGAAGCGACGACGACACTGACCGTGCGCAACGACGGCGACATCGTCGAGGCGTACACCCTCGAAGTGGTCGGGGACTGCGCCGCTTGGAGCACCGTCGAGCCGGCGCGCGTGTCCCTCTACCCGGGCACCTCCGAGGTGGTGACCGTACGGCTCGCGCCGCCGCGGTCCCACGAGGTACGGGCCGGCGAGATGCCCCTGGGTGTCCGCGTGCTGCCCACGGAGCACCCCGAGTCGGTGGCGGTCCCCGAGGCCACGGTGATCGTCGGGCCCTTTCACGAGCTCCGGGCGGAGCTCGACCCGCGCCGGCGCTCCGGCTGGCTGGGCGCCCGGTACCGGACCTCGGTGCAGAACAAGGGGAACACGGCGGTCGATGTCGCTCTCAGCGGCAAACAGGCCGGGGAGGAACTCCGCCTGGCCTTCACCCCGGCCCAACGGCGTCTGGAACCGGGCGAGTCCGCCGAGGTGGGCCTGCGGATACGGGCCCGGAAGCTGATCTGGTTCGGCAAGCCGGTCGTCTGGCCGTTCGAGGTCGAGGCCGCCGAAAGCACCGAACGGGACACCGACAGCGAGCAGTCCGGCCGGTCCGAGGCACTGTCCGGTGAGTTCGCGCAACTGCCCGTACTGCCCAGGTGGCTGCTGATCGTCCTGGCCGCGCTGCTCGCGCTGCTGCTCGCGTGGTTCGCGCTGGTCCGGCCCGCGGTGCGGAGCACCGCGAAGCAGGCGGCGCACGAGGCCGCGCAGGAGAAGACGCCCCCCGGCGGGCAACAGGGTTCGGCGACAGGGGGCGGCACGGGCGACCCGACCGGGGGTCAGGGAGATGACAAGGGGCAGGGCAAGCCGAACGCGTCCGGAGGCTCCGGCTCGGGCGGTTCCAGTTCGGGAACGGGCGGGGGAACGGGCGGCACACAGCAGAGCTCGGCGACGATCGATGTGCAGACCGGCTCCGGGGCCAAGAAGAACGGGACGTACCGGGTTCCGAAGGGGAAGGTATTCGGCATCACGGACATCGTGGTGGCGAACTTCCAGGGCGACGAAGGAGTGCTGACCATCTCCTTCGGGGAGCGGAAGATCACCACCATCGCTCTGGAGACCTTCCGGAACCAGGACTACCACTGGGTCACCCCCATCGAGATTCAGGAGAACGACACGGTCACCGCGTCCGTGACCTGTGCCAAACCCGGCACGCCGGCAACCGGAACTCAGGCCTCCGGTTGCCATCAAGTACTCAATGTCAGCGGTGTACTGAGCGATCTCGCACCGTAGAAACAAAGTGCCCGGCCTCCTGCTTCCCCCACAGGGGATGAGAACAGCAGAAATCCCGACCGAGGGAAACCCGGCTTGCCGGTCTTTGGCAGCTTCCTTCTCCTGTGCACATGAGAGGCCATCCGGGCCGTCCGGGTTCCGCGATGTCGGCAGTGGGTGAGGAGCTTTCGGCCACCGGCCTCTCGGAGACCTCCGGAAGGGCACATGGCCCGGTCAGGGATCAGATTCGGTCGCCCGGTCCCGAGCGGATGGCCGGTGCTCGCGAATTCTGGCTGATTCCTGTCCGTTCCCCTGCCGGTGGACGTCTTCCGGAGATCCGCAGTACACCTTGCTGTCACACGATCGGAACGGGAAATGCGGCGGTCGCCGCGACCGGTCCGCAAGGGGAAGAATTTCCTGTCCCACGGGTGCCCGGGAAGGCAGCACCCTTGCCCCGTGCCCAGGACCTTGAGACCTACTGTCCGCCACAACCGCCGAGGAAGACTCGGCGGCGAACGAACGACCACGCGAAGGAGCGAGCATGCCGTCGTACCTCACCCCCGGTGTATACGTGGAGGAGGTGCAGTCCGGAGCGCGGCCCATCGAGGGAGTCGGCACCGCGGTCGCAGCCTTCGTCGGTTTCGCGGAGTCCGGCCCCTTCCACCAGCCGACGCTGGTGACGAACTGGGACCAGTACGTCCAGACCTTCGGTACCTTCACCGCCGACACGTACCTGACGCCCGCGGTCTACGGCTTCTTCGCCAACGGTGGCGGCGCGGCCTACATCGTGCGCATCGGGGGCCCCGCGCAGGACTCGGAGCAGGGATCGGCCGCCGAAGTGGCCCCGCCCGCCGCCATCGGGGGATTCCTGGTCTCCGCACGGCCCGGAACGAGCGGAGACCTCTCTGTCGAGGTCGCCGACGCCGAGGGCGAGAACGTTCCGGAGGACCGGTTCCGGCTGCTGGTGCGGCAGGCCGGCAAGGTGGTGGAGACCTACGACGTCTCCACCCGCAAGAACGTCAAGGGCTATCTGGTCGCCCAGACCCGCCAGTCCAAGCTCATCCAGGTCACCGAGCAGCCCGGCGCGGCCCAGACCCGCCCCGAGAACCAGACCCTCGCACTCGCGGCCACCGCCGCCGCTCCCGGATCCGGTGTCGCACGGCTCGACCCGGCCGAGTACGTCGGTGACGCCGCCGCCCGTACGGGCTTCGCGGGCCTCGAAGCGATCGACGAGATCACCATGGTCGCCGTTCCGGACCTGATGAGCGCCTTCCAGCGCGGCGACATCGACGCCGAGGGCGTCAAGGCCGTTCAGCTGGCGGTGATTTCGCACTGCGAGCAGATGGGCGACCGGGTCGCCATCCTGGACACCCCGCCGGGCATGAACGCCCAGCGCGTCCGTACCTGGCGCAACGACGACGCCGGATACGACTCGCGCTACGCGACCGTGTACTACCCGTGGGTCAAGGTCTTCGACCCGGCGACCGGCCAGAACTCCCTGGTGCCGCCGAGCGGCCATGTGGCCGGCGTCTGGGCGCGCAGCGACGGCGAGCGCGGTGTGCACAAGGCCCCCGCCAACGAGGTCATCCGCGGTGCGCTGGACCTGGAGATCCGCCTCAGCAAGGGCGAGCAGGACCTGCTCAACCCGATCGGTGTCAACTGCGTGCGCGCCTTCCCCGGGCGCGGTATCCGGATCTGGGGCGCGCGCACCCTCTCGTCCGACCCGGCCTGGCGCTACCTCAACGTACGCCGCCTCTTCAACTACCTGGAGGAGTCGATCCTCCTGGGCACCCAGTGGGTGGTGTTCGAGCCGAACGACGACCGCTTGTGGTCGAGCATCCGGCGCAACGTCACCGCCTTCCTCACCGAGGAGTGGCGCCGGGGCGCCCTCTTCGGCCGCACGGCCGAGGAAGCGTTCTACGTCAAGTGCGACCGCGACAACAATCCGCAGGAGTCGATCGACCTCGGCCAGGTCGTGTGCGAGATCGGCGTGGCCCCGGTGAAGCCCGCGGAGTTCGTGATCTTCCGCCTCGCACAGTTCTCCGACAGCACCAGCCTCGTCAACGAGTGACCCAGCAGGGTCCGCAAACGGAACAGGTGACACAGAGTCATGGCAGAGGGCGACGCTCTTTCCACCCACGTCTTCGGCGTGCAGCTCGGCGGCTATCTCGTCGAGTCGATCCAAGAGATCAGCGGCCTGACCGTCGAGGAGGAAGTCGTCGAGGTCCGTCAAGTGACCGCCGAGGGCAAGCAGATCATCCGCAAGCAGCCCGGCGCACGCCAGGCGGGCGAGGTGACGATCACCCGCGGACTCGACAAGAGCAGTGAGTTCACCAAATGGATCAAGGAGACGCTCAACAACGGGGCCGTCGACACCGCGCGCCAGAACCTGACCATCGAGATCAAGGACTCGAAGGGTGAGACGGTCCGGCGCATCCAGTTGATGCAGGGCTGGGCCAGCAAGTGGGAGGGGCCCTCGCTGAAGGCCGGCGAGTCCAGTGCGGCCACCGAGTCGGTGACCATCACCTTCGAGGAGATCGTGGTCGAATGAGGCGTAGGACCGTTACGTCGGGCGGGCTCGACGAAGTCCTCGACAGCCTCGCGTCCGCCCCGCCCGCCGCACGCGAGGAGGCGGCTCCCGCACCGCCTTCGGCCCGGGACCGCGACCGTGACCAGATGGATCTGCGTACGGAGTTCGAGTTCGAGCTCCCGCGCGGTTACGTCGACGACGAGGGCCGGGTCCATCGGAGCGGCTCGATGCGGCTCGCGACGGCACGGGACGAGCTGCGCCCGCAGATCGACCTGCGGGTGAAGGAGAACCCGGCGTACCTGTCCGTGGTGCTGCTGAGCCAGGTGATCACCCAGCTCGGCACCATCACCGATGTGCACGCCGGGGTCGTCGAGCGGATGTACGCGACGGATGTGGCGTTCCTCCAGGACTTCTACCGCCGGATCAACAGCGAGGGCCACACGCACGCCGCGGTGACCTGCCCGCTGTGCCACGGGGCGTTCGAGGTGGACCTCTCGGGTGGGCGCCTGGGGGAATCGTGACGTACGCGCTTCCCCGATTGCGGGAGGAGATCGCGTACGTCGCCTACCACTTCCATTGGCAGCGAGAGGACATTCTCGACCTCACCCACGGCGAGCGTCAGGAATGGGTGCGGGAGATAGCGCGGATCAACACCCGCGTCAACGAAGGCGGGTGATCGTGTGGGGATCGGAAACTGGCTCCGCCGGGGGGACCGGCAGCAGCCCGGAACGCCGCCCCGGGGCGGGGCCGGAACCGACACCGGGCACGCTCCGGAACCGGAGGCCGACCGGAGCGACAGCGGGGCCGGTCAGCGGAACGGCGTCCGGGGCGGGGACTGGGACGGCGGCTGGCGGCAGGTCGCGCCCCCGACGGTGACCGTCGCCCGGTCTTCGATCGGGGTGAGCGACGGACTGCGGTTCAGGGACGGCCTCGCCTCGTGGCAGGACCTCGCCTTCGGGAGCGAACTCGGCCATGCCGTACTGCCGTCCGCGCCGGTGGGCCTCATCCATGGCGTCGCCCGTCCGGGCGGCGCGCGTTCCGAGTCTCCCGGTGGACCGCTGCTGTTGCGTGCCGCCCGGACCGGAACGGACGAGGAAGCGGAACCTGCTGCGGGCCTGCCGTCCGCCGCAGCGGGCACCGCGGCCGGCAGGGGCAGGGCGGGCGGGAAGCCGGCCCCGGCGACTGCAACCGTCCAGCGGGCGAGCCGGACGGTGTCCTCCCGTCCTTCGTCCGCCCCTGCCTCGTCCGCCCCTACCTCGTTCTCCCGCTCCTCGTCCTCCCGTTCCTCCGGGAGCGGGGCACCGGAGCAGCGGACGGGCGGTGGCCGCACAACCGCTCCGGAAGCCACGGCGGAGGCGGCCCCGGCGAAGGGCACGGCGCCCGCCGCGGCTTCGAGTCCGGCCGCCGCGTCGGCGTCGCGGCATCCTGTGGGCGCCCCGTCGGCACCGGTTTCGCTTCAGCGGGCCCGGCCCGTGGCCGTACGTCCGCGGCGGACCGCCCCACCCCTGATCATCGCCAGGCGTCCGGCGATGGCACTGCGGCACATCGCCGGGATCCTGCCGGCCACGACCTCCGCATCGGCCACTCCCGTCACCACCACCGCCGCTGTGCAGCAGGGCGCGTCGCAACAGACCGCGCCCGCCGGGCCGGACGCCGGCACCGACCGTCCCACCGCCGCACCGGTGCGTCCCGCCCTGGGCAAGCCCCTGAAGGAACTGCCCACCGGGGCCCTACCGTCAGGTCCGGCAGCGCGGAGCGAGGTCGTACCGTCCGCCCCGGAGGGGCAACAGACAGCGGCCATGCCCGTACTTCAACGCCAGACAGCGGAGACGGAAACCTCTCCGGCAACCCCTTCGGCGACCTCTCCGGCAACCTTTCCGGCAGCCCCTCCGGTGACCGCGCGTCCGCCAGAGGCGGCGAAGCCGTCGGCGCGTCAGCCGTCGTCTCCGGAGCTTCGGTCCGCGGAAGCCAGGTCTGCAGAGGTTCGGGCCCCACAGCCGCCACAGCCCGACCGGTCCGGCTCTCCGGCTCGTGCCCGGGGCGGGATCGGTACCCCCCTTCCCTCGCTTCCGCCGACGGCCAGGCTCCGTAACGACGCTCCGCTGCTCGGCGACCGTCGTGGGCCTCAGCCGGGAACCACGGGCCCGCGGCAAGGCGCGACGCCGACGGGGGAGCCCGGGGCGCCCCCGCCCTCCGTGCCTGCCAAGCCGATGTCGAAGCTCCCTGACGAGCCTTCCGCGATGCCGGTGCGGACGCCCCCCGTGCCTGCCCGGCCCGATACGTCCGCACCGCAACCCGCAGTTGTCCAGCGCGCGGCGGACACCACGCGTCCGAGCACCCCCATCAGCACCCTTGCCCCCGCCGCTGCCGTTGCGCCGGTACGTGTCCGGAGGATCACCCCGGAGCGGGGGACGGGACGGACATCCGGCCCCGCCGCGTCGGCGGCGGGGCAGATGCCCGCCGTCCAGCGGTCGCGTGGCCTGCTCGCGGGCAGGGCCCTGAAGGTGAGCACCGGCTCCGGCGAGGGCTTCTCGGCGCCTGCGTCAGGCAGCGCGGCCCGGCCGGTCGTGGCAGCCACCTGGCGCCGTGATGGCCGGCAGCCGGCGTCCGGCGTGCCGTCGCCGGGTACCGGGAGCACGCGGACCGGGGAGCACCGGACGCCGCCGGGTACCGCACCCGGGCCGGCACTTCCTCACCCGAGCACCCGCCCCTCCGAACCCGCTGCGCCGCACCGGACACGTGCGACCGGCCAGGGGCTGACGCCCG
Source organism: Streptomyces sp. NPDC059832 (assembly GCF_042731715.1). Taxonomy (NCBI): domain Bacteria; kingdom Bacillati; phylum Actinomycetota; class Actinomycetes; order Kitasatosporales; family Streptomycetaceae; genus Streptomyces; species Streptomyces sp. NPDC059832. The sequence goes on from NZ_JBHWIY010000019.1 coordinate 103,577, forward strand.
GTGGGCCGACGCCTGGGACTACGGCGCCCGGGGCTACGGTGTCTCGGACCACGGCGCCTGGGACTACGGTGTCTCGGACCACGGCGCCTGGGACTACGGCGCCTGGGACTACGGCGCCTGGGACTACGGCGCCCGGGACTACGGCGCCTGGCGGAACCGTCCAACGTCTCGTGCCCGGGAGCCCGTCGCCCGGCACCACGCGGAGCGGGACGCAGTCCGGCCGGACGCCTGCCGGTGACCCCACTCGCGTTCCGGGGACCGGGGCCGGAGCCGGGGCCGGACCAGTGAGCGGGGCCCGCGTCGGCGCCGACCGGCCGGGTCGCGGACCGGGGGTCGGCGGCTCGCTCCTGCGGCTCGTGCAGCGCTCGGTACGCGGCGGCGCGACCACGCCGCCGTCCCGTCCCGACGCACACCTGCCGGAGCGGAGCCCCGTGGAGTCGGGCTCCGCCCGCCGCCCCGGAACGCTGCCCCTGCCACCACGACCCACACCCCCGACCGTGTACGTGGCCCCCTCCGCACCCCCGTCCGCACCGTCCGCCGCACAGCCGGTTCCGGTCGTGCGTCCGCATCCGCCCGCAACGGACCGGCCGGGAACAGCAGCTGTGCCCGTGCAGCGGATGGCGTTTCCGGTAGTGGCGGATTCCGGCGCTGCCATGGCCACCGGACCGGCGGCCGGAGCCGGTACCCCCCTTCCCGGACCACCGGGCCTTTCGGTACGGGTTCCGCAACGCCCACCTGCTCCGGGCGCCGGAGCGGGCGCCTCCGGGGCCACGGCCGAGGTGCTCCAGCGCGCGGCGGCCGACGCCGGAATCACCGGTGTTCCGGTGAGGGCGGCCCCGGTGAAGCCCGCCGCGCCGTCGGGAAGGACCGGCCCGGCCGGATCGGCCGACTCGGCCACCGCGGACGCTCCGCCCGCGAACCGGGTCACCGCGGCGGACATCGAGGAACTGGCCCGTCGTCTGCTCGATCCGGTGAGCCGGCTGATCCGCGCGGACATGCGCAGAGGACGGGAACGTACCGGACGGTTGTACGACGGGCGCCGCTGACAGCGGCCCGAACAGCTGGACACGGCACGGCACTTGGAAACAGCAGAGAAGAAGAGAAGCACATGACGGACAACATCTTCGCGACGAGCGTCTTCTTCAAGCTCGTCATCGGCGGCAGCGACCTGGGGGCCTTCCACACCTGCTCGGGCCTGGGCGCCGAGGTGGAGATGGAGCAGTACGCCGAGGGCGGCAACAACGGGTTCACCTGGCAGCTGCCGGGGCGGATCACCTGGACCAACATCACGCTGACCCGCCCCGTCACCGCCGACACGCTCAAGATCGCACGGTGGCTGAACGAGACGATCCAGCGGGTCGAACCCAAGGACGGCGAGATCGTCGCGCTCCGTCCGGACCTCAGCCGCATCATCAGCTGGCAGGTGCAGGGCATCGTGCCGGTCCGCTGGCAGGGGCCGTCCTTCGACCCCGCCAGTTCCCAGGCGGCGATCGAGACGCTGGAGATCGCACACGAGGGCCTGGAACCGTCCTGATGGGTCGTCACATTCCTTAGCAGGTACAGGTAGCAGAGAAGATCGGGAAGGAGGAGCGCAATGTCACCCGCTGTCCGTACGAGCCGTGCTCGCGCCCAGCTGACCATCATGGAACCGCCGGCGACCGTCGGTGCCAAACCGGGCGGGACCCTCGCCCGGCTCACCTTGCAGTTCAACCCCGCCAAGCTGTCGCTGAGCAAGAGCACCGAGTGGCGGCGCACGCCGTCCCGGATGGCCGGGCAGTCCGCGCTGCCCGAATTCGTGGGCAGCGGGCCCCGGGCGCTGTCCCTGGAGGTCTTCCTGGACTCCACGGCCACCCACGACAACTCGGTGGAGAAGGCCGTGGAGCAGCTGATGACGGCGTGTGTGCCCACACCGAGCAGCCTGGCCCGCAAGACACCCGCGAGCCCCTGGGTCCGCTTCGACTGGGGCACGTCGAAGACCACCTCGTTCGACGGTGTGCTGTCCAACCTCTCCGTCTCGTACACCCTCTTCGACGTCGACGGGAAGCCGCTGCGCGCCACCTGCGCCCTGTCCATCGAGGAGGCGAGCGTGGATCCGGCGGGCCAGAACCCCACGTCCGGCTCGCGGGAGGCGCGTCGTACGCACCGGGTCGTCGCCGGGGACAGCCTGCCGCTGCTCGCCTGGCGGGAGTACGGCGACGCCACCGCCTGGCGCACGATCGCGGAGGCCAACGACGTGGACGACCCGATGCAGTTGATTCCCGGCAGGGAGCTGGTCGTGCCCGGACTGGAAGACCACGCTCCGGAGGGCAGCCGATGACCGCCGCCGGCCGCTCCTTCGCCGCGGATCCGATCGTCGAGGCCCCCGGCGAGCTGCCACCCGCCTGGGCGGCCCAGCTGGTGAGCTGCGTGGTGGACGAGAACGTCGGCCTGCCGGACACCGCCGTGCTGACGTACCGGGACCCCGATCACAAGCTGCTCACCGCCACCGGGATGACCATCGGCACCCCGCTGAAGATATCCGTGGTCACCGTGCAGGAGCGGGTGCGCGAGCGGCTGTTCACCGGTGAGGTCACCGCGGTCGAGCTGGACAGTGACACCACCGGTTCGTTCACGGTGGTCCGAGCCTTCTCCAAGGCCCACCGGCTCCAGCGCGGACGGAAGGTGGTGGCGTTCCGCAACATGAAGACCGCGGACATCGTCCGCAAGGTCGCCGCGGGCGCCGGGCTGGCCTGCGGAAGGATCGAGGCCGCGCCCATCACGTACAAGCAGCTGACCCAGCCCAATGTCTCGGACTGGGAGTTCCTCCAGTACCTCGCGGGCGAGAGCGGTGCGCACGTGCGGGTGGACGACAAGGGCCTGTTGCAGTTCGTGAAGCCCAAACCCGCCGCGTCGGCCCCCTCGCCGGCCACCTCCGCCACCCGCCACCCGATGGTCCTGGAGTACGGACGCAACCTGCTGGCCCTGCGGGCCGTGCTGACCGGTGCGGACGGGGCGGACAGTGTGGAGGTGCGCGGCTGGAACGTCGACACCAAGACACGGCTGGTGGCCCGCGAGCAGTCCGTCCGCAGCGACACGGTGTCCCCCGGGATGAGCCCGTCGCTGGCGGCCGGGGCGTTCGGCCCGAACGCCCGGATGACGGTCACCGACACTCCGTACCGGACCCAGGCCGAGGCCAGGGCCGTGGCCGGTTCGGTGGCCGCCTCGGTGAGCTCCGGGTTCGGTGAGATCGAGGCGGTCGCCGAGGGCAATCCCCAGCTGCGGGCGGGGGAGCCGGTGGCCCTCGGCAACGTCGGACCGGCGTTCGCCGGGCGCTACACGGCGACCGCCGCGCACCACGTACTCGAACCGAACGGCGGCTACCGCACCACCGTGCTGGTCAGCGCGGCGCCCGACCGCTCGCTGGCGGGACTGACCAGCGGCTCGAACGCACCCTCGCGCGGCCCGCGCATGCCGGGTCTCGCGATCGGCGTGGTCACCGACATCCGCGAGGGCAAGGCCGAACGCGGCTGGGTCCGGCTGAAGTTCCCCTGGCTCGACGACACCTATGTGACCGACTGGGTCCGTACGGTGCAGTGGGGCGGTCAGGGCGGCGGCGGGGTATTCAGTCCCGAGGTCAACGACGAGGTGCTGGTCGGGTTCGAGCAGGGGCTGCTGGACAGCCCCTATGTGCTCGGAGGCCTCTACAACGGAGTGGACAAGCCCTCGCCCCACGACGTCCCGCTGGTCGACCCGACCAGCGGCAAGGTCAACCGCCGTTCCCTGGTGTCCCGCTCGGGAAACCGGCTGGAGCTTCTGGACGCCCCGCGCGGACCGTCCGGTGTCCGGTTGGCCACCGGCGACAAACGGCTCGAAGTCACCCTGGACGAGCGGCGGAACGAGATCGCGTTGACGGTGTACGCCCCCGGCGGCAACCGGGCACTGAGTTCCGTGAAGCTCTCCGCGTCCGGGATCACCCTCGACGCCGGAACGGGCGACGTGAACATCAAGGGCAGCTCGGTGACCGTCAACGGCAAGACGGGGGTCACCATCGACGGCGGGCTGCTCGGGGTGCTCAAGGCCAGACTCATCAAGATCAACTGACGGTCCGCCATCCATCCGATGCCTCCAGAAGTCCCTTTCCCAGCAAGGAGAACCCCGGCCATGCCCCCCGCAGCCCGCACGGGCGACAGCACCGCCCACGGCGGCCTCATCGGTACCCCGCCCCCGGGCGCGGTGGCCGTCGCCACCGTGCTGATCGGCGGCCGGCCCGCGGCCGTCACCGGGAGCCTGCACGTGTGCGTCGTCCCCCCGCACGCCGCACTCGGGCCGGGGAACGTGATCATGCCCAACCCGGCCGCCGCGGTCACCGGACAGGTCCTGATCGGCGGGCTGCCCGCCGCCCGGATGCGGGACAACACCTCCTGCGGCGCACCCATCATCAGCGGAGCGCTGAACGTACTGATCGGGGGCCCGGTGTGAGCGGCGGCGGATTCATCGGACGCGGCTGGGGCTTCCCGCTGCGGGTCGGCGCCACGGGCGGCATCGGCATGGTCGAGCGGGACCGGGAGATCGAAGAGGCGATCGGGCTGGTGCTCGGCACGGCGCCGGGCGAGCGGCCGATGCGCCCGGAGTTCGGCTGCGGCATCCACGACTACGTCTTCGCACCCGGTGACGGCGCCACCGCCGGGCGCATCGCGCACGAGGTCCGCACCTCGCTGGAGCGGTGGGAGCCGCGCATCGAGGTGACCGACGTGGTGATCGCGTTCGACGCCATCGAGGAGGGCACCCTGTACATCGACGTGCACTACACCGTGCGGGCCACGAACGACCTGCGCAACCTCGTCTTCCCCTTCTACACCATCCCGTCATCCGAGGGATCCGAAGAACCGGGAGTGCGCTGATGGCCCTGCCCTCACCCAACCTGGACGACCGGCGTTTCCAGCAACTCGTCGACGAGGCCAAGCGGTACGTCCAGCAGCGTTCTCCCGAGTGGACCGACCACAACGTGTCGGACCCCGGGGTCACGCTCATCGAGACGTTCGCGTACATGGTCGACCAGCTGCTGTACCGGCTGAACCGGGTACCGGACAAGAACTACTCGGCCTTCCTCGACCTGCTGGGCGTCACGTTGTTCCCGCCGTCGGTGGCACGGGCGGAGGTCGACTTCTGGCTGTCCGCGCCGCAGCCGGAGACCGTGCGGCTCCCGGCGGGCACGGAGGTCGCCACTTCACGCGGCGAGGCCGAGGAGGCAGTGGTGTTCTCCACCTCCGACGACCTGTCGATCGTGCCGAGTTCGCTGGTCCGGCTGGTCACCGCACCAGTGTCGGGCGACCAGACCGACCGCACCGCACCGCTCGGCGCCGGCAAGGACATCCCGTGCTTCCAGCCCCGGCCGGAGCCCGGAGACGCCCTGCTGTTCGGGCTGCCCACGGCCGTGCCCCGGTGCATCGTCGCCGTACGCCTGGACAGCCGGGTGGAGGGCGTGGGCGTCGACCCGCGGCAGCCGCCACTGGTGTGGGAGGCGTGGGACGGTGCCCGCTGGGTCACCTGCCAGACCGGCACCGACAGCACCGGCGGGCTGAACAGGCCCGGCGAGGTGATCGTGTTCGTCCCCGCCGGACACACCGCGTCGGTGACCGCGGGGACCCGGGCGGGATGGCTGCGCTGCCGGGTCACCGCGCCGGAACCGGGGCAGCCGTTCTACTCGGAGTCGCCGACGATCCGGGAGGCCGAGGTGTTCACCGTCGGCGGCACGATGGGCGTCGAACACGCGGAGACCGTCCTCGACGTTCCGCTCGGCAGCTCCGAGGGCGTCGCCGGGCAGAGGTTCTCCGTGAGCAGGGCGCCGCTGCTGCTGGACGGGGAGCCGCCGGTCGTCCAGGTGTCCTCCGCGGAGGGCTGGCAGGTCTGGACCGCGGTGGAGCATTTCGGCGCCTCCGCCCCGCACGACCGGCATGTGCGGATCGACGCCGTCTCCGGCGAGTTCGCGTTCCCGCCGGAGGTGCGCGAGCCGGACGGGACGATGCGCGCCTACGGTGCGGTGCCCGAGAAGGGCGCGCAGCTGAGGGTTCCCCGCTACCGCACGGGCGGCGGGGCGGCCGGCAACGTCGCCCGGGGAGCCATCTGCGTGCTGCGCAGCTCGGTGCCGTACGTGGCGGGCGTGGACAACCGCGAGGCGGCCCGGGGCGGGGTCGACGGCGAGACCGTGGAGAACGCGAAGGTCCGGGCGCCCAACATTCTGCGGGTGCAGGAGCGGGCGGTCACGGCCGGGGACTACGAGGCCATCGCCCGCGAGGCCGCACCTTCCCTGCGCAGGGTCCGGTGCCTGCCGGCCGTCGCGGGCGAGGGCGGAGCGGTACGGGTCCTGGTGGTGCCCGACGCGGTCGCCGACGAGGGCGGGCAACTGCGGTTCGAGCAGCTGATCCCGTCGGACTCCGTGCTCTCGACGGTCACGGCGCGACTCGACGAACGCCGCCTGGTCGGCACCCGGCTGTTGGTGGAACCGCCCGCGTACCAGGGCGTCACCGTGGTCGCCAGGCTCGTGACGGCCGGTGCTGACGTGGACCGGGTCCGCGCGGAGGCGGTCGCCGCGCTGTTCCGCCACATCGACCCGCTGCGGGGCGGAGCGGAGGGCACCGGGTGGCCGTTCGGCAGGCCGGTGCAGTACGGCGAGATCTTCGCCGTGCTCCAGGGCGTGCGGGGGGTGGGCCTGGTGGAGGAGGTACGGATGTTCCCCGCGGACCCGATCACCGGCAGGCGCGGGGCGGCGGTGCAGCGGATCGACGTCGCCCCGGGCGCCCTGGTCTTCTCGCACCAGCACCAGGTCGAGGTCACCGCGAGCGTGGCCGGTGACGGCTCATGACCAGAGCCGCGGTACCCGGGCTTCCCAGCCGCTACCCGATCGGCGGGCTGCTGCCCGCGCTGTACGCGGACGACGACCTGGCCCAGCGGTTCACGGCGGGCCTCGACACCGTCCTGGCGCCCGTCCTGTCCACCCTGGACAACCTTCCCGCCTACTTCGATCCGTCGCTGGCTCCGGCCGACTTCCTGCCCTGGCTGTCGTCCTGGGTGGCGGCCGATGTCGATCCGGCGTGGCCCGAGGAGCTGCGGCGGGCCGTGGTCGCCCGCGCCGTCGAACTGCACCGGTGGCGCGGCACCCGCCGCGGCCTGATCGAACACCTCCGGCTCTGCTTCGGCGTGCATGCCGATATCCAGGACGGCGGCGGCGCCACGTGGTCGTCCGAGCCGGGCGCGGCGCTGCCTCCGCCGCCGACCGGGGAACTGCTGGTGCGCGTCTGGGCGTTGCACGGAGGACCGGTGGACGCGAGCCGCGTCCGGGACGTCGTCGCCGCCTCGTGCCCCGTACACCTCACCTGCCGGGTGGAGATCCTGCCGGGCCCGCCAGACGAGACAGGAGACTGACGCGATGCGCTCGTGTCCGGCGTGCGGTACGGCCAACCGCGAGGACGACGAATTCTGCGGGAACTGCGGTTCCTACCTGGGCTGGTCCTCCCGGGCATCGCGGAACGCTCCCGCCGCCGCGGAACCGGTCGGCTCCGCGGAACCGGCGGCCCCGGCAGCCGAGCCCGCGACCCGAGTTCCGGCCGAGCCGGCGACCGGTCCCGCCCCGGAGACCGAAGCTCCCTCGGCCGGGGCCCCGCCCGCCCCGCGCCCCGAACCGCCGGCGGAACCGGCGCGGTCGCGCGCACCGGAACCTGCCGCGCCGCCGGTGGCGCCCGCACCGGCACCAGCACCGGCACAGCCTGCCCCCGTACGGCTGGAACCACCGGCACAGCCCGCCCCCGTTCGGCCGGAGCCGTCGGCACCGGAGGCGCCCGTGGTCGCGGTGCAGCCGGCCAAGCCGATCGCCCGGCGGCCCGTCGTGCGGCCCGTGGCTGCGGACGAGGAGCCGGACGGGCCACCGTGCCCGGCATGCGGCACCCCGAACCTGCCGGGACGCCGGTTCTGCCGCCGCTGCGCGGCGCCGTTGCAGACCAGGGAACAGCCGGCGCCGCTGCCGTGGTGGCGCACGGTGTGGCCGTTCCGCCGCCGGGTGAGGAGCGGATCGGGCCGGGCACTGCGGCGGACCCTGCTGGTGCTGGCGGTCGTCGGGCTGCTGTGCGCGGGCTTCCTGCTCCTGCCCGCCGGGCGCTATGTCTTCGAGGACGTACGGGACAAGCTCGGCGGCACGGCGGAGATCAGCCCGTCCGACGTCACCGCGAGCGCCCACGCTCCAGGCCATCCGGCGTCCGCCGCCACCGACGGACTGACCAACAAGTACTGGGCGGCACCCACGCTCGGCTCGTCGCTGACGTGCACCTTCGACAAGCCGTTCCGGCTGGTCGGCGTCGTGGTGTACCCCGGCGTGTCCACGGAGCCCGAAGAATTCCGGCAGGGGGCCAGGCCCACCCGGGCCGAACTGATCATCACCAAGGCGGACGGCGAGGTCCAGGAGAAGACGGTGACGCTCACCGACAAACCCGGCAAACAGACGGTACGGACCGGCATCAGCGACGTCGTCTCCGTCCGGCTCGTCCTGAAGGCCGCGTCCGGCCAGGGTGAGGGGCGGCCGATCGCGGTCGGCGAGGTCGAGTTCTTCAAGCGCACCTGAGGCCGGACACAACCCGGCGACAGGCCGGGCAGCGCCCTCGGTCCGCGGCAATCCGCTCGCCGCCGTCGGGGCGCAGCCGCAGCCTGCCGTCCGTGGCTACCCCAGGTGCCCATCCAGCAGTTGCTCGGGCACGAACCCGGCCTCCGCCAGCCGCTGCCAGAGCTCGTCCGGGACCGGGAAGCGGGCGGCCGCCGCGTTCGCGGTCACCTCGGCCGCCGAACGGCAGCCGAGGACGACCGAGGTGACCGCGGCGTGCAGCAGCGGGAACTGGATCGCGGCCGCGGGGAGCGGCACGGCGTACGCGTCGCACAGCGCCCGGCACTGCCGCGCCCGCTCCAGGGCCTCCGTGGGAACCGGCCGGTAGTTGAACATGGCGCCGGGAGACGGGTCGGCCAGCAGGCCGGTGTTGAAGACACCGCCGACGACCACCGCGGTACCCGTTCTGGCGCACAGCGGCAACAGGGTGGTGAGCGCCTCGTGGTCGAGGAGCGAGAAACGGCCGGCGACGAGCACGACGTCGACCTCGAACTCCGCCACGTACGAGGCGAGCGGGCCGCTGTGGTTCATGCCGAATCCGATCGCCCGGACCAGCCCCTCGTCACGCAGCTTGCGCACCGCCGGATAGGCCGTGCGGCGTATCTCGTCCGGGTAGTCGTCCGGGTCGTGCAGATACAGGATGTCGACGCTGGAGCGGCCCAGGCGGGTCAGGCTCGCCTCCAGGGACTCGCGGATGCCGCGCTCCGTCCAGTCGGTGATCACCTCACCGGGAGAGCCGTCCGGCCGTGGGCGCAGCAGCCAGCCCGTCTTTGTGGAGATCACCGGATCGGTGACCCCGGACGGGGCCAGCAGGCGGCCCAGGCGCTGTTCGGCGAGGCCGTGTCCGTAGCGGGGCGCGGTGTCGAAGTACGTGATCCCGGCCTCGGCCGCGGCCTCGACGGTCGCGGCGGCGTCCTGCTCGGTGACCTCTTCGAAGAGCCCGCCCAGGGGAGCGGTGCCGATGCCGAGGCGGGGCAGGGCGAAGGGCAGCCGGTTCGCTGCGGCGGCGTCGGTCATTCCGTCTCCCACGGGGAGGCACAGGCCGCGCGGCCCGCGCGCAGCGTCATGGTCAGGGTCAGCCGGATCCGTGAGTTCCCGGGGAGGCCGACGCGGCAGTACGGTCCGTCGACCGGCTGCTCGGGGCCGTCGTCCACGCGGACGGTGGCGACGTGGTGCTCGGCGAACGAACCCGCCTGCACCAGCAGGGCGCGCGCCGCACCGCCGAGGTTGACCAGCTCCACCACCGTGTGGTCCGGGCGGATGTCGGACACGAGCGCGGCGACGTCCGGCGGAAGGCCGGGACGGCGGGCGTCCGTGTCGTGGTAGCGCACGTGCAGTTGGTGGAGGCCGCCGTTGTAGAGCACCTGCGGGGAGCCCGTGGTCAGCTGCAGCAGGGCTTCCGTCATCACGGGGTTGAGGTGCTGCCAGTGGTGGATGTCCAGGGCGTCGGGGCCGACGGCCGGGTCGACGGTGTCGTTCCCGATGGCCTCGACCCGCTCGGCGCAACTCGCCAGGGCGCTGCGCAGCATCCGCTCGGGGAAGTGAGGGTTCCGCCCGTGCAGGAACTCGTACCAGGGCTCCTCGTGCCCGGCCTCGTCCTTGATGCGCTGGGTGTGCACGGTGGTCCAGTCCCACCGGGACTCGGTGCGCAGGTGCTCGATCCGGTCCCGGTCGGCCTCCTCGCGGCTGAAGTGCCACAGTGCGAGCGGGAGCTGGCCCGGCATGACGGTGAAGTCGAACCAGCCGGAGTCGTTGTGCCGCTGGGGCACCATGAGGGTGCGCTCGGCCGGCATCGCGCGCAGGTGCGGCTCCCAGCGCTCGCCGAGCGTGCCCATCCCGTCGGCGCCGCGCTGTTCGGCGTGGCGCAGCACCGCATCGAGGGGATTGCGGGCGAGGTCCAGGAAGCCCCGGTCCCCGGTGAGGAGTGTCGCGTTGGCCGCACCTATGACGGTGGCGCTGCCGACGGGGGACAGGCCGTGCGGCCACGACCATCCGTAGTGGCCGCCGTACCAGCGGCCGTCCAGGTATTCGCCCACCACACCGCTCAGGCCCACGTTGTCGGGCACGACGTCGCGACCCGCCAGCCGCTCCTGCCACACGCCGACGTACTCGGCCACCCAGTCCGCGTAGCGCTGCTCTCCACCGAGCAGGAAGGCGTTGGTGGCGAGGCCGGTGGCGGCCAGGTTCACGATCGTGTCACCGCGGCCCATCCGGTCCCACATCGCGCGGCCGTACGCGCGGGCACGCTCGGGCGAAGCGGCCAGGTCGTCGAAGGACGTGACGTCGTCGATCCCGTCCAGCGGCAGACCGTACGGGCGCAGGGCCAGGCTCCACGGGAAGTACGCCTCCTCGTCGCTGAAGCCGAAACGCGGCCCCGCCGAGCCGTTGTGCGGGGCACGGACGACATGGTGGGCGGGGTCGTAGTTGGGGCCGCCGGGCAGGTAGAAGTCGGCGAAACGGCACGCCAGTTCGCGCAGCTCCGCGTCGTCCGGGTCCGCGAGGCACAGGCCGTAGAAGAGGAGCAGGCCCTCGCCCTGGTGGAACCAGTCGTAGCCGCGCTCCAGACCGTCGGCGAGCATGCCCATCCCGGTGAGCTGCGCGGTGACTCCGCGCCAGTGCCGCCGCGCGGCGGTCAGCAACTCCGCGCTGCCCCCGAGCAGATAGAGCGTCGGCCAGTTGAAGAACGGCTCGTAGAAGTCGTCCACGCCGTCCCGGCCGTCCATTCCCTGCCCGAGCGTGTCGCGGAAGACGAGGCGGCCGTCGCCTTCGGTGTAGCGGTCGGCGAAGAGCCGCCAGGCCTTGTCCTGTGTGGCGAACAACTCCCTTTCCAAGTAAGCCCATTCGGGGACCTCGGTGACACGCCGGGTCGCGGTCAGCAGAGGTCCGTGCGCCTCGCCCATGGCGCGCGCACCGCCGGTTCGTTCAGGCCTGAGCATCGAGAACACCTGCACCCTCGTCATGTACGGATTGAACAATCGCCCATCGATAGCCGATAGTTAGACTCACGGGCGGGGAGCCGACGTGTCAATACTCCGGAGCATCCCCGGCCAACCCGAGGAGGAGGCGCACCGTGATCGACTGCCATGTCCACCTGTGGGATCCGGCCGAGGGATTCCCCTGGATCCGGCCGGGCGACGAGCACCACCGGGCCTTCGGCGAGGACGACCTGGAGCAGTCGGGCGCGGGCCTCGACCTGGCCGGGGCGGTACTGGTCGAGGCGTCGCGCGGTGATGCGGGAGAGACGCTCGCCCTGCGTGGACTGCGCCTGCGCCGACCGGATCTGGTCATCGGGTACGTGGCCAACCTGCACGTCCACGGCGCGGGCGGCCCGGACCCGTTCCGTGCCTTTCTGGACGAGCTGGGCGACTCCCGCCCCAACGGGATGCGGCTCGGCGGCGCCTCGTGGACGGGCACCCCCGAGTCGGCCCGCGCGCTCGTCCCCGTACTGGCCGAGGCGGGATCGGTGCTCGAACTCAACCTGCATCAAGGTGCGTTGACGGCGGCGGCCGATGTCGCCGCACAGCATCCCGGGCTGACCGTCGTCGTCGACCACCTGGGCAACGCGCCGGACCCGCGCACGCCGGCGGCGGGGGAGTGGTACCGCGACGTCGAGCGCGCCGCCGCGAGCCCGAACGTGGTGGTGAAGATCTCCGGGCTGCTCACCCAGCAGCACGGGGTGCCGCCGCGGCGCATCGCGCACATGGTGCGACACGTCGTGGACGCGCTGGGGGCGGACCGCTGCCTTCTCGGCTCCGACTGGCCGATCTGCCTGCCCCGCGGCTCACGGGCCGATTCGCTCGCCACGTCCCGGCTCGGACTCGCCCATCTGACGGCCGATCATCGACATCGCGTACTGCACGCGACCGCCGTCCGCGTGTACGGACTCGGTGGCTGACCGACCGCGTGGTTGACAGTGCTCGAATGCCCCTGCTTCGATTCCCTCGATGATCGATAGGCGATGAACAGTGACCGGCTCCGCCTCGCCGGGAGTCGGTCCCGACCTGCGCGGAGATGCCCCATGGCACATTTCGACCTTCCCCTGGACGAGTTGGAGGGATATCGCCCCGCCTTCCCCGAACCGGACGACTTCGACGCGTTCTGGCAGGAGGCCCTCGCGCAGCAGGAGGAATTCGACCTCGCCACGACGTTCGAGCCGGTGCACAACGGTCTCGCCACGATCGACCTGGGCTACGGCAGCGGGCGCGGCGCCCGCACGAGAGGCGGCTGTGGGCGGACGCCGGCTACGCGCACCTCGTCATGGACACCCGCGGCCAGGGCGCCGGGACCCCTGACCCCGACCCGGCCGGCGGCGACATCGCCGCTCCCGGCTTCCTCACCCGCGGCGTGCTCGTCGAGGTCACCAAGTTCGTGAAGCTGCACCGTGAGCACGCGGCCACGGTTACCCGTACCATGTCCTACTTCGACGGCGCCACCCTGGCCCGCAGGGCGAATGCGCCGACGCTGTTCTCGGTCGGCCTGATGGACCGTACCTGCCCGCCCTCCACGGTGTACCCGGCGTTCAACCATTACGGCGCCCAACGGAATGTGGATCAGGCCGACAAGCAGATACGGGCCTATCCGTTCAGTGATCACGAAGGCGGCGGGCCCGCCCACGAGGTCGTCGAATTGGAATGGCTGGCCAAGCGGTTGGAAACCTCGGTGTGATTCCATCGAGAGAAGATGGGTGCGTATTATGTCAAAACTGACGTGCCCCAGTGCAGGATTGGGAATTCATGGCATCTAACGCGTCGGGTGGATTCGTCTCCACGCTGGCCACCAACAAGGACCGGTTCCGCAAGACCCTGATCTCGGACCAGGTGTACGAACTTCTCCGCCAGGCCGTTGTCGAGGGCGATCTCGCGCCGAACGACCGCGTGGTCGAATCGGAGATCGCACGGCGGCTCGGCGTGAGCCAGGCCCCGGTGCGCGAGGCGGTCAAGCGGCTCGCCCGGGAGGGCCTGTTCACGCACGTGCCGCGCCGCGGCCACTTCGTCGTCGAGATCTCCTCGCAGGACGCGGAGTACGCCCGTCAGGTACGCGAGCCGCTGGAGGGTCTCGCCGCGCGGCTCGCCACCGAGCACATCACCGGGGACCAGCTCGACGAGCTCGACGCGCTGGTCGAGCGGATGCACGAGGCGGTCGCCGCGGGCGACGTCAGCGGCTTCCGTGACGCCGACATAGAGTTCCACACCCTGGTCAGCCAGTTCGCGGGCAATCCGTTCCTGGCGCGGATGTGGGAGGTCATCGAACCGAGCCTGCGCACCCTGCGGGCCATTTCCGACCCGCTCTTCGACGGCGACCGGTGCGCGATGGCCGACGAACACGGCCGTCTCGTCGGCCTCTTGCGGTCCGGGGACCCCGAGAAGGCGGCCGAGGCATTCGCTGACCACGCCGCCGGCCGCGGGCCCGTGCCGGACGCGCGGGAGGCGAAGAAGCCCCGCAAGAAGGCAGCCGCGACGAAGAGGACGGCGGCCGGGAAGACCGCGGCGAAGCCGAATTGATCGCACGGCCATGGGCCCGATCCGGAATTCCGGGTCGGGCCCATGGCCATGTCGCGAGCGGGCTACCGACGGGCGCCCGCAGTCCACTTGGGTGCCCCGTACTGATAGGCACCCAGACTCGGCGTCGCATCCGTGGATCCGTCATTGATCCCCGGAAGCGGAATCGCCTGATTGCGCGCCGGGGAATCGGCGGTCAGCCGATAGTCGCGGTTCGCCGCATCGACGAACAGCGGATCGACATCCGAGGGAAGGTTGTCGGAGAGAACGAGGCCGCCGTCGGTGGCACCGTCCAGGCCCCGGATCGTACCGACGTTGTTGTAGATCTTGGTGCCGGTCGACTGCCCCGGCTCCTTCACATAGAACAGCGTCATTCCGCCGGTGTTGTTGTAGACGCCGTTGTCGTGCGATCCGGTGCCCAGACCGTTGAGCATCACCGTGCCCTCCCGGTTGCCCCAGCCCACATTGTTCGCGATCACCAGATCGCTCTGGCCGTTGTCCGCGTAGATTCCCGAGATCCCGAACGTGGTGGAGGTCGTGGTCGGCGCCGGATCGTGCAGCATGTTGTGGTCGATGTTCGTGCCCATCATCCAGGCGCTGCAGCAGGTGTAGATCGCGGCCACATCGAGGCTCAGCCGGGCGTACCCGGAGATGTCGTTGTACGCGATCAGGTCCTTGCCCGGGGTGAGGCCGGCCACTTCGTTCCACTGGAGGTTGATACCGCTGCGGCCGACGCGGGAGATCGTGTTGTGCGTGACCGTCTGGCTGTTGCCCTGCACGGCGATGCCCGCCGCGTAGGTGCCCATGTAGTCGACGTCGTGGATCACATTGTCCGTGGCGGTGTTGTTCTGCCCGCGCAGCGCGATGCCGTTCCCGGCGCTCAGCGACAGATCGCTGTTCACGATCTTGTTCTGGGTGCCGTCGAGGATGATGCCGCTGTCGCCGACGCCCCGCGTCACCGTGCTGCCGCAGTCCGTCGCGCCCCGGGTGATGTCCGTGTAGTGCGACAGGTACTGGCCGTCGATGCCGTCGAGGGTGACGCCGGTGCTGGTGGCGCCCGTTCTGATCGTCGTGGCGAACAGGCCGATGCCGTCGATCGTCGTGTGACCGGTGTTCGTCAGGTCGAAGCCGAGGGTGCGGCGCTTGGCCTCGACGGTGTGGGTGTCCGGGTCGTCGGTGCCGTACACGTACAGGCGCTTCGCGGTCGGGTCGTAGAACCACTCGCCGGGATGCGCGAGTTCACCGATCTTCCCGGAGAGTGCGTACCGGGTCTCCTTGGGCACGACCTTGTGGACGCATGGCGGCGCCGCGTCCAGTGTCACCGAGCCGACGGCGGAGCTCTTCACCGTGGTGGTGGCCGAGACGTACCAGTAGCCGGTGAGGGCACGCGCGCCGTCCCAGTACCCCGCCGGGCGGGTCAGGTCCGCGTCGGCGACGGTGGCGTCCGCGCTGCCCTCACCGGCGTACTGGAGCGAGGGGTCGAGCAGATCGAGGCCGGGATACGGCCACTGGGCCTCGATGCCCATCCTCTTGTCGGTGAACACCTGCACGGTGCTCACGTCGGAGCCGAGGTCGACGTCCGTGCTGTAGATGTGCCCGGCCGCCACCGCGTCGCCGAACTGCGAGTCCGCGGCGAACGGGTCGGTCTTGGCGATCTCGGTGACATCGGCGGCGGTGACCGGCTCGAAACCGCCGATCCCGGAGGCACCGCTGACCGTCACCTTCGCGCCCGGGGCGGCGCGATAGGTGATCGGCAGCCCGGCGGTGCCGGACCGGGCCGGCACGACGGTCTCCTCGTACGTGCCGGACAGGACCAGACACGTATCGCCCGGCACCATCACGTCGGCGCACTTCTGGATGTGCCGGAACGGGGTCCTGTCGCTCCTGCCGTCGGCAGCGTCCTGGCCGGACACCGCGACGTAATAGGTCCGTCCCGCGTGGGGCCTGACCGGATGGGCGGTGGCGGGTTGGCCGGCCGCCACCACGGTCAGGGAAGCGAGCAGGGCGGCTGCGGACCACGGTCCTCTGCGGGACCGTGGCATCCATCTCCTCAGCACTCGGAGTTCCTTTCTCTTCTCTCGGCTCTTTCTCGGACGGGGTACGTCGGGCCCGGTCGTCCCGCCGGGGCTCATCCCTTCACCGCGCCGACGGTGAGACCGCTGATGATGTGGCGCTGCATGTAGATGAAGAAGATGACGACGGGCGCGACGGCGAGCAGAAGGTTGGGGAACACCTTCGTCAGGTCGGTCGAGTACTGGCTGATGCCGGCGTAGATCGCAGTCGTGACCGTGTAGTGCCCGGAGGACGGACTGAGCAGGATCTGCGGGGAGACGAAGTCGTTCCAGATCCCGATGGAGTTGAGGATCAGCACCGTGACGACCGCGGGACGCATCAGCGGGAAGATGATGGACCAGAACGTCCGGTACCGGCCCGCGCCGTCGATCGTCGCCGCGTGATCGATGTCCACCGGGACGGTGCGGATGAAGCCGACGAACAAGAAGATGCTCACCGGCAGTGTGGACGCCACGTCGTGCGCGACCAGACCGGTCACGGTGTTGGCCAGGCCGACCTCGCGCAGCACATAGATCACCGGGATGATCACGGCGGCGCCCGGGATGAACGTGCCGGCCAGGAAGTACAGCAGCACCAGCTGCGTACGCCGCTTGAGGCTGCGCGCTATCGCGTACGCGGCGGGGCCCGCGAGCAGGATGCACAGCACGTCCACGACCACGACGAGGAACAGCGTGAAGCCGTAGCCGCCGATGACGTTGAACTGCGGACTGTTGATCGCGACCGACATGTGCTCGAAGGTCAGCCCGCTCAGCGGGATCGAGAACGGGTTGTCGAGGATGTCCTGCTGCGACTTGAAAGCGTTCACCACGAGCAGGTAGATCGGCACGATCATGACGACGACGAGCACACCGAGCAGTCCCCACCGCACGGGCGAGCGGGGCTCCTTGCGTTCCGTGCGCCGCGTGTCGTCACTCTTGGCCGGCACAGCCTTCGGCCTGTCGCGGACCTCTGCCTCTAGTACGACCACCAATGGCTCCTGACTAACCTGTCGCGGCTTGGTCTTGACGGTTGCGCAGCGCCGTCACGAGGAGGGCGAGCACGGCGGACACCACCATCAGGAACACCGCCTGCGCGGTCGCGTAACCGACCTTGGTGCCCTCGAAGGACCGGGCGAGAATGAGGTACGTGAACGTCTGCGTCGAGCCGGCCGGACCGCCGCCGGTGAGGCTGACCACGATGTCGTACGCCCGGATGAGCCCCACCAGGTTCAGTACCGTCGCCACGGTCACCACGGGCGCGATCATGGGGATCACGATCCGCAGATTGATCTGCCGCTTGGACGCGCCGTCGATCGCCGCGGCCTCGAGCAGTTCGGCGGGCACCGTCTGCAGGGCGGCCACGAACAGAACGACGTTGAAGCCGAATCCGGCCCACACGATCACGGCGATCAGCGAGATCAGCGCGAACTGCTCGTCGAAGAGGAAGCCGAGCGGTTCGATGCCGAACTTGGCGAGTGTGTTGTTGATGGCACCGTTGGTGCCGAGGATCGCCGCCCACAGGTATCCGAGGATCAGCGCGCTGATGACGTGCGGGAAGTAGGCGACGGCCCGGAAGAAGGAGTTCGTGCGCGATCGGCCCTTGAGGGCCAGCGCGTACACGAGCCCCAGGCCCACCATGAGGACGGTGCCGGCCACGGCGATCAGCGCTGTCACGTACCAGGCATCCGAAGAACTCGGATCGTCGAACAGGTGCTTGTAGTTGTCGAGCCCGGTGAACGTGGCGGTGGAGAAGCCGTCCCAGTCGGTCAGGCTGAGATACACCGCGACACCCACCGGCACGACGGTCATCACCGTGTACAGCAGGACGGCCGGGGCCATCATCCCGAGGGAGACGGCCGAGTCCCGAAGCCGTGCCCGGCGCCGCTGTTTCAGCCCTTCGTTCAGCCCTGCGAGTTCCACCACTTGTCCAATCCGTCGGCGGCGCCCGCGGGGGACGAGCCCGTGTACAGGGACTGGACCTGCTTGTTGAGCTCGTCGCTGAACCCGGCGATCGGCTGGCTCCTGCCGGACTTCACGAGCACCGACGGTGCCTTGTCCAGGATCTGCTGCACGGACGAACCGAGGCCGGACATCGGGTAGGTGAAGCCTTCGCGCAGATTGCCGTCGGAGGCGAGCTGGCTCCTGATGGCCTCCGGGTCGGTGGTCGCCCACTTCACGAACTCGATCGCCTCGGCCTTGTGGCGCGACTTGTTCACCACGACGTACGGGTTGGAGATGTTGCCGAACTGGCCGGAGGGGTAGGCCCCGTCGGTCGGCATGGTGAACACACCGATGTCGTCGCTCTTCTTCGCGGCGTCCGCCGCGGGCACGAAGAACGAACCCATGATGTACATCGCGGACTTGCCGTTCAGGAAGGCCGTCTGGCCGTCCGCGTAGGTGAGGCCGAGCGCGCTCTTGTCCAGGTAGCCCTTGTCGATCCAGCTCTTGTAGTGCTGGAGGTAGGGCAGGTAGCCGCTCCGGGCGAAGGAGACCTTGCCGTCGTTGCGCCTGGCCGTCCACTTGGGGTCGGCGGTGAGCACACCCGCGTCGGCCATCATCGAGAACTGGGAGCCGGTGACCCACTGGCCGGCGGCCTGCAGCGGCTTGTAGCCCGCGTCCTTCAAGCTGCCCATGGCCACGGTGAACTGATCCATCGTACGGATCCGGGCGGGGTCGATCCGCGCCTTCTTGAAGGCCGCCTTGTTGTAGAAGACGAGCGACTGGATCTGCTCACCCACACCGACCACGTAGTGTTTGCCGTCGACGGCGTACTGGTCGGCCAGCGGGGTCTTGGCGGTCCAGGGCTGGTCGGACAGGTCGGCGAAGAGCGACGCGGTGTCGGCGTTGGGCGTGATCTGCTGGGCGACATCCGGCGGATCGCCCGCGGCCAGGTCCTGCCTGAGCTTGGCGTCCGCCGAGATCGTGCCGGTGAGTTCGAGCTTGACCGTCACGCCGGGGTGAGCTTTCTCGTACGTGTCGAAAAGGTCGTTCCAGTACTTCTCCGTCAGATTCGGCGTGATGTTCACGATGACGCGGAGGGTCGTGCCCTCCGCGGCCTGGTCGGACCCGCCGCCGCAGGCGACGGCCGACGCCATCACCAGGGGAGCCACGGCGAGCCCGCAGGCACGGCGCCACATTGTTCTCATGGGACACGCTCCGTTGCGTAGTCGTGAATAATCGATAGCTGATGTTCGGCCGCAGCGTTCCCGGTGGATCAGCGGTGGGAGGGGCCGCGGACGGTCATCGGTGCGGATCGCTCGCGGGGGTGGTGCGATGCGGTGGAGGCGGGGCGGGGCCCTCGCCTTCGTGACTATCGTCTATCGATTGCTGATGCTAGGGGTGGCACCTCGCTTCTTCAAGAGTGCTGCGGCAAACCTCTGAGTTCCTTCTTCCGGGCACCGGTCGGCGGCGTCGGCGAGCAACCACCGCACGACTACGCTGCCTTGGGCGCCGGGGGCGCGGACCGTCAGCGTCAGTCGGGTGAGGTGGTCTCCCCAACTCCTGGTCAGCTGCGGGTCGTCGAGCTCTCTGCGTACGACGGAGGCGACTGCGACGCGGGGATCCCAGTGCATCACCAGTCCCTCCCCGCCAGGAGCGGCGACCGTGGCCCAGCCGGCCCCGTGCTCGACGTGTCCGGCCAGCACGTGATGCAAGGCCACACTCTCCGTGCGCCCTTCCCACCGGTCCGAGACGCTCACGTGCGGGGGAGCGGTCCCGTCGGCCCGGACGAGGCGCACCGTCCGGTCCCATCGGGTGAGTGTGCCGGGTGGATAGGCACCGCTCAGGTCGGCGGTCATCCCCGTGGCGTCGGGGCCGAGCTCGACGTGTACGTCCCGGGCCCGGTGGGCGGGGCCGGGCTGTTGCGCGGTGCCGGGCTCGGGCACGTTGTGCCAGCCGCTCCGGAACGGCCAGGCCTCGTAACGGTCCGGGCCGAAGGTCTGCGTGGTGTACGTGGGCCGGCCGATGTCCACCACCAGCGGCCGCCCGTGCGCCGCCACCCAGTACGAGCCGACGTCGAGGTGATTGTGGTGCTCGCCGTTGTGGCCCGCCTTCACCGCGAGGGCGAGACCGTCCGTGCACGCCGCCGTCTCGCGGGCCACCAGGACCTGCAGGCGTGGCAGCCACGATTCGCGGGCCAGCCAGGACGCGACGGGTTCCGGCTCGTCGGCCGTGACCGCCCGGCACCACTGTTCGTCGGCCAGCGCGGTCAGCGCACGCCCGAGCCCCGCGCGCGGCGGTGCGGCACTGTGCTGCCGCCGCGCTCCGGCCAACGCGTGCGCCACCGTCTCCGGCTGCCCGAGCCGCGCGCCCCAGCGGAACGGCACCTGCCAGGGCTGCTCGGCGGTCAGCCGGGCGGGCGCGTCGCCCACGTTCACGTACCAGTCGTCGCCGAAGTGCATGCGCTGCGGGTACCTCAGCAGCTTGCTGAGAAGAGGTGTCCGGCGGGCGTCGAGTGCGGGCCCGCCGACCCCGGCGAGCAGGTCGAGGATCTCCAGCAACCGGCACGCCCCCACCCACCAGTAGGCGATGCCCTCGTCGATCCCGCCGTCGTCGGGGAGCGTGGCCACGTAGTGGTCGAGGCCCCGGACGACCAGCCGGACGAGGCGGGCGCGTCGGGCGTCGTCCTCGCACAGCAGCAGCGCGGCGGCGAGCACAGCACCATGGATCCACGGGTTCCAGTTGTTGGCACCGCCGTCGGCGCCGATCCAGCGCCAGTCCCGGCGGCGTTCGAAGGGCAGCAGCACCCGCCGCTCCACCTCGCGGCGCAGCCGTCGCCGAAGTCCCGGCATCCGGCGGTCGAGATGCGGTCCCAGGGCATGGTCCGCCCAGGCGAACAGCGAGGCGACCTCGGCGGCGCCCAGGTCGAGGCAGGGGTCGTCCGGATCGGGCACGAGGTCGCCGCGCTCCGCCGCGAAGCGCTCGTGCGGCGCCCAGCACCAGGTGCTGGCCTCGGCGAACGCCACGAGCCCGTCGATCGCGGCGTCCAGATGCGGGCAGGCCCCGGGGACCTCCGTGGCGTCCGCGGACTCGCCGGTGAGGACGGCCGCCAGCGTCAGCAGGGACACCCGCTCCTGGAGCCCCCAGGCCGCGTCCTCGTACGCACCGCGGTCGCCGTCGCGGAAGGCACGGGCCCATGCCCCGGCGAGCAGGAGCGGTGCCGGTCGCTTCAACTCCCGTGACGCGTCGGTCAGTACCCGCTCCCGTACGGCTTCCGGGACCGCGTCCCACACGGCGCGACAGGTGGCATCGGGCACCCCCACCCGCCCGGCGGGATCGACGAGCAACCGCTCCAGCTCCCGGCCGCCGTCCGGACCCGGCACCGCCGACAGGCGCGCGCTCAATGACTCCACCACAGGATCACTCCTCCCCGTCCAGCTCCAGCTCGATCACCGGGAGCAGCACGTCGGGCCGGGCGATCGGCAGGGTCAGGGTCAGGGTGCCCGCAGGCTGGCTCGGCGGCGCGAGGTTGTTGTGCTCGTGCCGCGCGCCGTCCATCACGTGGAAGCGGATCTCCGAACCGTCGTGCAGCAGTTGGGCGTAGCGCACGCGTCCGGCGAGTCCCGGCAGGTGGAGGTGCTTGAGCGGCCAGGCCGGCAGGTGCAGATACAGACGTCGGCCCGACTGCGTGTACAGGGCGTTCGCCGGCGCCTCGAACGCGCTCGGCCCCGCGCCGTGCACGGACCGTGCGTGCGGCCCGGTCCACTCGCCGATGGCGCGGAGCGTGGCGCGGGCCCGCGGGTCCAGGGCGCCGCGGCCGGTGGGACCGACGTTCAGGATGAGGTTGCCGCCACAGGCGACGGACTGCACCAGCATCCGGACCAGCAGCGCAGGGTCCTTGTAGTCGTGGTTGTCGCGGTCGTACCCCCACGAGCCGTTGAGCGTGTGGCAGGCCTCCCACATCACCCGCTCGCTGCCGCGCTCCAGCGGCCGGTCGGGCTGGTACTGCTCGGGTGTCACGTAGTCGCCGGGTACGCCCAGCCGGTCGTTGATGAGGGTGTCCGGCTGCAACGAACGTACGACGGAGAGGAGTTGCTCCGAACCCCACTCCTCGGGGCCCTTCTCCGGATACGTGAAGTCGAAGAAGAGCAGGTTGATCGGGCCGTAGGCGGTGAGGAGTTCGCGTATCTGCCCCTCCATGTACGCGCGGTAGCGTGCCATGTCACGGGGCTCCTGCTCGGCCGCGGTGCCGCGCAGCGGGTGGTGCTCGTCCACCGTGAAGTCGGGGTGGTGCCAGTCGAGCAGCGAGTAGTACAGGCCGACGCGCAGGCCCTCGGCGCGCATCGCCTCGACGAACTCGCGCACCAGGTCACGGCCTGTCGCGCGCACCGAGGTGTAATCGGACAGCGCCGAGTCGAACAGGCAGAAGCCGTCGTGGTGCTTGGCGGTCAGTACCGCGTAGCGCATCCCCGACTCGCGTGCGGTACGCGCCAGTTGTGCGGCGTCGAACAGATCGGGATCGAACCGGTGCAGGTAACGGTCGTACTCCTGCTGCGGCATGGCCTCCCGGCTGCGCACCCACTCGTGCCGCGCCGCCAGGCTGTACAGACCGAAGTGGACGAAGAACCCGAAGCGTGCTGCCTCGAACCACCCGGTGGAATCAGCGGAATCGGTGGAAGCATCGGTCACGGACGGCTCCTGACGCATTGACATCACTAATCGATTGGCTGTTACCTACCATCGATAGGCGATGATGTCACTGGCGTGGCGCGCGACGAGCGCGCGGAGAGGCAAGTGCATGCACCCGACAGGGGATCAGGAAACGCCGTCGACGGGGGAGACCCGCATCAGTGGGACGGAGGAGGCCCGTACCTATGAATCGATGCGAGCGCCGGTCCACACCTCGTCCTACGCACGGCCCACCTCACAGATGGTGGGAGCCCTCAAGGACGTGAGCGCGGCGACGGCCTGCGCGAAGCTGCATCAGATGGGCATCACCCGCACGTTCATCGACGGTCCTGTGCCGCTGCACCGCGAACCGGACGTCAAGATCACCGGCGGTGCCGTGACGCTGCAGTTCCTGCCGCAGCGCGAGGACGTCTTCAACGGGGCGGAGCAGGAGGACATCGAGCGCAAGACCGCGCTGTGGGGGGTCCTCGAATCCATCCAACCCGGCGACGTGCTCGTCGTCTCGGCCCACGGCAGCCACTTCACCGGCTGCCTCGGCGACATGCTGGTGCGCTACTTCAAGCTGCGCGGCGGCGCCGGGATCGTGGTGGATGGACGGATACGGGACGCGGCCCGGGTCCGCGCGCTCGGCGTGCCCATCTGGTGCACCGGCGTCACCCCGCACTACGCCTCGCAGACCGAGCTGTTCCCGTCCGCGTTCAACGTGCCCGTCGGCGTCGGCGGCTCCCTGGTGACGCCCGGCGACCTGATCGTCGCCGACGAGGACGGCGCCGTCGTCGTGCCGCAGCGGAACGCGATCCCGCTCGCCGAGGACTCCCTGCTGCACCAGGACCGCGAGGCGTTCGCGCGCCGCCGCCTCGACGAGGGCGGACGCCTCTCCGACTACTACCCGCTCACCGGCGAGGGCATGACCGAGTACCTGGCCGGCCGGTCCGCCACCTGAGTTCCGGCGGACCGCTCGGACGCGAGCCGGCGGCTTTCGACGTGGGCCCGCCGGCAGTGCGTTCGGCCGCTCGATGCGCGGGCCCTAACGGGAGAGGGATGCGAGGCTCGCCAGCAGGTGGGCGGATTCGGGGTGGTGGAAGTCGGAGTGGGCCCCCGCCGGAGACAGCCGGCTCACCCGACCGCCCCGGAAGCGCCAGCCCGCGTCGATGTCGACGATGCGGTGGTCGAGCAGTTCGCGCGTGTACGGCTCGTCGACGGTGAGCATCCGTGTGGGGTAGTGGGGCACCGGTGTCGTGCCCACTCCGGAGTGGCCGATGCCGGGAGCCCCCTCCGCCCTCAGATGCCAGAAACCGGTGGCGCGGTCCCAACGGGAGTGGGTCAGGGCAAGCGGGCCCTGCAGGGGAGCGGCGGGCCGGTCGTCAGTGGCGAAGAGTGTGGGGAACATCGTGTCGAGGCTGTTGCGTGGCGCGGCCATCTGGAAGACAAGGGCGCTGTCCACCGTGAACGGCCGGCGGGGGTCGGCCGGGTGGGACCAGCCGAGGACGCGAGGGCGTTCCGGTGCCTCGGCCGCCCACTGGACCGCCTCGCACAGGAACCGCCCACCGAAGGAATGTCCGAGCAGGTGCAGATACTGCCCGTTGCGGTTTCTCAGCACCGCCGGGTCACCGGGGTCCGTCCGATGGGTGTCCAGGTAGCCCAGCAGGTGCCCCAGGACATGGGCGGCCTGTCCGGTTCCCGGGGCGCTCATCGCGTGCGCGCGTTCACGGATGCGACGGTAGCCGGCGGGGCCGGGCAGGCTGGAGGACGGCCAGCAGATGACCACACACCAAGGCCGGTACCCGCCCTCCAGCCCGGCATACAGGTCGGGACGTGCGGTGGTCAGTTCCTGGGCCTGCCGGAGCAGCCGGCTCGCGCTGCGCACGGCCACGCTCGGAGAGGTCTGCCAGCCGTGCGCGTACACGTACAGATCCGTCGCCTGCTCCGGGACGCGCAACTCGCGGGCGAGATGCTCCGCCAGCCGGTCGGGGCGGATGGGAGCCGAGGAAGCGGACGAGCGGAGTCTGCCCTTCTCGTCCAGGTGGACGACAGCCGGCGCCACCACCGGTCCGCCGCTGTGGCCGAGCCCGCCGGCTGCTTGTCGGGACCGTTTCACCGGGTCTTCTCCAGTCTGCTGTCGATGCCGCAGTACACCGAGTACGCCAGGCCCAGCGGGTTGTGGAACCGGTTGGCGTACCAGCGGACCAGTCCCATCGCGATCTCGCCCGCCGTGCTGTCCCCGCTGAGATACCGGCCCAGGAACTCCAAGGCGTACTCGGACGCGAAGAGCTGGGGTATGTCGAACTGTGGCCCGATCACCCCGTCCGCTCCCAGGTTGACCAGCGCCGCTCCCAGGTGCTTGATACCGGGCTCAGGCGCTGTCTGTCCCGTGTAGCAGGCGTTGAGCAGTACGAAGGGGCGGAAGAGCGCATCGCCGGAGCTTGTGTGCCGGCGACGTTTCCTCAGGACGAGATCGGCGTCGATGGGCTGGCTGTCGGTGAGCTTGACCGCCAGATGGGGGTGCGGTGATCCGTTTTCCACGAATGCGCCGTGGCACCAGAAGTACATGACGTCGTCGTGCAGCACCGGGGCGGCGAGATCGCCGAGCAGCTCCTCCGAGTCGGTCCGTACGGTGAGCTGGGAGCGTTCCTCCAGCAGTTTGCGCACTTCCGGTGCCCGGCCGACGGTGTCGAGCGTGACGTCGGTGTTGAGGCTGGTGACGGGAAGGGGACGTGCCAGGGCCTCCCGCTGGGTGCTGGGGAATGCCTGCGCACCGGTCTGTTCGATCTGGTGCCGGTAGCCGAGGAATCCGTGCAGGAGCGGGGCGCCGTCGGGCGGTTCGACGGCCAGCATCGGCCAGGGCAGGTGCAGGTCCGAGTCGAACGAGACGCGCAGGCCCTCCTGTCCCGCGAGCGTGTCCAGCAGGAAGGCACGCAGCTCGGTCATCCGGTGGTCCGCTCCCTCCAGCAGGCGTTCCAGGAGGTGCTGACCTTCATCGGCGAGATCTTCCGTCAGGCCGTGGGAGAGTTCGGCGTGCGCGGAGAGGTCCACCTCGTCGCTGAAGAGGTGCCCGCCCAGGGGCATGCCGTCCGCGTCCCGGGGCTGGTAGTGCACCAGCCGACTGCTCCACACGGTGCGGAGCCGGGCCGCTGCCTGGAGAAGCTCGCTCGCGGAGATGTTGAGGTAGGTATTCGGGGTCCCGCGCTGTGGCGTACGGCTGTTGGTGAGGAGAGCCGACAGATGCAGCCGCTCGGGACTGTGCTGACGGAGCATCACCACGAGGTCGAGGGGCTGCTTGGCACGGACCGGGCTGCCGGGACGCCGCTGTCGCGGGGGCAGCGCCGTGAAATCGAGCGAAGGATTGTGGAGGACGTCCACGGTGAGTTCCTTGACCACCTGCTCAATTCCTCCCAGGGATGTCGGAAGCGGAACGAGAACATGGGTCGCCCGTCACGTCGATGCCGGTCTCGACGTCCTGGAGCACGACGCCCATGTCACGGTCGTAGACGGTGAGGCGCAGGCGGTGCTCGCCGGGTTCGGACGCGGTGAACACGAAGACGGCGGGCCGGCCCCCGGACACGTACTCGGCGATCGGGGGCTCCACCGTGGCGGCCGAGCGCGTCGCGGCCACCAGGAGCAGCAGAGGCAGCGGCTGTGCCGATGACGGCTCCTCCTGCCCCGAAGGCTCCTCGGACGGCTGGACGTCCGCCTCGTCGGATCCCGGCTGCTCGATGTCCGTCTCGCCGGTACGTTCCAGACGGACCTCCACGTCGACCGCTTCTCCGACGTTCACCTCACCGGCCAGGAGCCTCAGTTTGATCGTCCACGAAGGGTAGGCCGCGGCCAGCCGTTCCCGTACCTCCTGGACCTTGGGGTGGCCGTGTCCCAGTACCCGCTCCCAGTCGGCCGTGAGGCGCCTACCGGCGACGGGTCCGTCGCCGGCACCGGCGGCCACACGGGCGAAGTAGGCGCCGGTGCGACTTTCGAGGGTATCGGGGTGGTTCTGCCCGAGGACCTGCGCACGCCCGGAGGAGACCGCCGTGAGGAGCACTGCCGCCCGCTCCCGGTCTCCCGCCTCTCCGTATGCCCTGGCGAGCGCGTCGATGGCGGTGGGATGGCCGGCATCCTGCATGGGCTTCCGGCAGGCGAGCACGGTCGGCAGCGCGTCCCGGCCCATCGAGTGGGCGTGACCGACACCGTCCGGTGTATCGGGATACCCGAGGCCGAGGACCCTTGAGCGGTCGGCGATCACGGCCTCGAAGAGGGTGATCGCGCGACCGGTGTCGCCGGCCAGCAGACGGACGTAGGCGAGCCGTTCGCGGCTGGCGAGGGTCCTGTCGTGGTCGACGCCGAGGGCCCGGACATGGTCGGCGACCAACTGCTCGCACAAGGAGACGGCGTGGTCCGGGGAACTGCCGGGCAGTGAGACCAGGATCAGGGCAAGAGCGCTGCGGGCGTGCAGGGTGCAGTGGTGGTCGGGGCCGTGCACCCGGTGGGAGTCCTCGACCAGCTCCTCGTACAGTGCGGCCGCACGGGCGTGGTCACCGGCTTCCCGGCAGGCAAGAGCGAGGTCGGCGCGTCCCGTCAGGGTCTCCGGGTGGTCCTCCCCCTGCAGCCGGGTACGGTCCGAGACCAGGACCTCCATCTCCCGCACCGCTGTCGCGTACTGACCCACCAGCCGACGTGTGATCGCCAGTCCACGCCGGCACCCCAGTGTGTCGACATGGTCCGCGCCCTGCACCCGTTCGACGTCCGCCAGCAGCTCCACGTACGACCTGAGGGCCTGCGGACGGTGACCGGCACGGCGGTGAGAGATGGCGAGCCACTTCCGCGTGGCGAGCGTGTCGGGGTGGTCCGCGCCGAGGACCCTGCGGCGATCCGCCACCAGGTCCTCGTACAGGGCCAGACAGCGGTGGTGGTCACCGGCCAGGCGGTGGGCGTCCGCCAGCAGTTCCCGCCGTGCGAACGTGGCGGGGTGGTCGGGGCCGTACACCCGGCGGGAGTCGGCGACCAGCTCCTCGTAGAGCGCGACCGCACGGGCGTGGTCACCGGCGTCCTGACACGCATAGGCGAGATTCGCACGGCTCGCCAATGTCGCCGGGTGATCGGCGCCCTGGATCCGGGTGCGGTCCGTGACCAGGGCCTCCATCTGCCGCACCGCCGCCCCGTGGCGCCCCGCCCTCTGCAGGGAGAAGCCCAGCCCGTTGCGGCAGAGCAAGGTATCGAAGTGATCCTCGCCCTGCACCCGTACGAGGTCCGCCAACACCTCCTGCCAGAGCTCCACCGCCCGCCGGTGGTCACCGGCCGCGTTGACGGCACCGGCCAGATCCCTGCGTGTGTTGAGCACCTTCGGGTGCAGAGGTCCATGGATCCGGGTCAGATCGGTGACGAGTCGCCGGTACTCGGCGACCGCGCTGCGGGGTGCGTCCGCACGCCGGCAGGTGTAGGCGAAGTTGGAGCGGCTGATCAGAGTGCTCGGATGGTCCGCGCCCTGGATCCGCGTTCGGTCGGCGACCAGCGCCTCGTACGCACGAAGGGCTTCGGCGTACCGTCGCGCGGACAGCCATGCCCCGGCCAGGAGCTCCCGGGTGAGCACCGTATCGGCGTGATCCGGGCGCGCCACGCGGAGTTGGTCACGCAGCAACTCCTCCAGGAGGCGGGCCGCACGTGCGTGATCCTCGGCTGCGCCGCAGGAGAGAGCCAGCTCCTGCCGCATCCGGAGTGTGGTGGGGTGGTCGGGGCCGTACACCCGGCGGGAGTCGGCGGCCAGCTCCTCGTAGAGCGCGACCGCACGGGCGTGGTCACCGGCGTCCCGGTACGCATAGGCGAGATTCGCGCGGCTCGTCAGCGTCGCCGGGTGATCGGCGCCCTGGATCCGGGTGCGGTCCGTGACCAGGGCCTCCATCTCCCGCACCGCCGCCCCGTAGCGACCCGCCTTCTGAAGGGAGAAGCCGAGCTCGTTGCGGCACGACAAGGTGTCGATGTGGTCGGTGCCTCGCACACGGGCGGAGTCCTCGACGAGCCCCTCGAACATGCTGACGGCCTGGCGGTGGTCACCCGCTTTCCGGTGGGCCACGGCGAGGAATCCGCGAGTCTGGAGCGTGCGTGAGTGGTCCTGTCCGAGGACCCGCTTGTGCTCTTCGGCCAGCTCGCCGAGCAGTTCCGCGGCGCGGCGGGCGTCCCCTTCGTCGTACCACGTCAGCGCCAGCGATTCCCGGGCACTGAGCACGTCGGGATGCCGAGGGCCCTGGACGCGGATCCGGTCCTCTATGAGCCGCTCGTCCAGGGCGGCCGCCCGCCTGTGGTCGCCGGCGCGTCGGTGGGAGAGGGCGAGCCAGGCGCGGATGTTCAGTACGTCGGGGTGGTCAGGACCCTGTACACGGGTGTAGTCCGAGAGCAGTTCCTCGAAGCCGGCGACGGCGCCGGTGGTGTCTCCGGCCAGGTCGCGCGCGTGGCTGAGGCCGATCCGTGCGCCGAGCGTGTCCGCGTGGTCGGGGCCCAGGACGCGGGCGCGGTCGGCCACGAGGGCGGCGAACTCGGCCACGGCGGCGTCGAACCGTCCTGCGAGCCGCAGGGTGTACGCCAGTGTGCTGCGGCTCTCCAGGGTGTCGGGGTGGTCCGCGCCGAGCACCCGGACGCGGTCCGCGATGACCGTCTCGCACCAGGCCATGGCTTCGGCGTGATCACCCGCCTTCCGGTACGTGTACGCCACGCTGTCACGCGCTTCGAGGGTGGCGGGGTGGTCGGCCCCCTGCGTACGTGTGCGGTGCGACACCAGCGCCTTGAACAGCCGCGCGGCCTGGTCGTACTCCCCGGCCTCCACGTGCGCGAAGGCGAGGCCGTCGCGCGTGTCCAGGGTGGCCGGATGGCTCGCCCCCTGGACGCGGGAGCGGTCGGCCACGAGACTGCGGTATGCGCTGATCGCACGCCGGTGATCGCCCTGGGCCCGGTACCCGGAGGCGAGTTTCCTGCGGTCGTCGAGTGTCGCCGGGTGGTCCGGGCCCTGGACACGCGTCCGGTCCGCGACGACGCCTTCGAGCTCCCGCACCGCCCGGCCGGCATCGCCGGCCCTTTGCCGTGTGACGGCGAGATCGGCCCGGGTCCCGATCGTGTCGGGGTGATCGGCGCCCAGGAGCCTGGTGCGGTCCGCCGCGATGGATTCGAGGCCGGCGATGGCCGACCGGTAGTCCTTCGCCCCCCGCTGCGCATGCGCGAGCCAGCCACGGCTGGTCAGGGTGTCCGGATGGTCGGCGCCGAGTACCCGGGCCCGGTCGGTGATCGCTTCCTTGTACAGCAGGATGGCCCGAGGATGGTCGCCGGCATCCGAACACGCGTAGGCAAGGCTGTTTCGGCTGTCGAGCGTCGAGGTGTGGTCGGCGCCGAAGAACGCCGTTCGGTCCTCGACCACGGCTTCGTAGTCCATGACCGCACGCCGGTGGTCGCCCGCCATCTGACGGGCATAGGCGAGCCCGTCACGGCTGTCGAGCGTGTCGGCGTGTTCCCGGCCGAGGACACGGGTGCGGTCGGCGACGACCGCCTCGAACTCCCGGACCGCCGTCTGGTGGTCGCCGGCCTTGCGAAGCGCGTACGCGTAGGTGTGACGGCTGGCGAGGGTCGCCGGATCGTCGAGGCCGAACAGGCGGACCCGATCGGCGATCAGGCCGCGGCACAGCAGCACCGCCTTCTGGGGATCGCCGTCCGCGCTCTGTACGTCGGCGAGGGTGTCCCGGCTGTCGAGGGTCGCGCGGGCATCGGGTCCCCGCAGCTGGGTGAGGCCGTCGACGACGGCCTCCATCAGCGTGACGGAGAGCATCTTCTGATCGCGCTCGATCAGCTCCCGTGCCGCCCGCTCGTAGAGCTGAACGGTGCTCTCGCGAGGCCGCCGGCCGGTCGGCCGGTTGGCGGCCAGTGCCTGGATGTGCGGGAGGATCTCCTGCCAGCGAGCCTGCACCGTCCGCTCGGTGCGCGGGCCGTCGGGTACGGACCGCAGGAGGGCCGCCTCCGCCCAGTCACGGCCCGTCTCCAGCAGGGAGTGGTCGGATTCGTGCCTCGGGCCGGACAGGAGCGGGCTGCGCAGTGTGGTCTGGACGAGCCGGTGCACGGTGATGTCCTGATCGGTGAGCGTGATCAGGTTGTATCCGGCGAGCAGGCTCAGAGCATCGTCGATCGCCGACGGTCCGATGGCCGCCGGCTCCGTCTCCATCGGCACCGAGAGTGCGGCACGCGGTACGGCCTCGGGCGCGTACCAGGCAAGAGTGTGGAGCAGTCTCGCGGCCAGGGGCGCGCTCCGCTCCAAGGTCCGGAGCGTCGTACGCCAGATACGGGCGATGGTCCGGTCGGCGTCGTGACCCGCGCCGGCGGCGTCCAGCACCGCGGTGGGCGTCTGTGCGAGAAGGGCTCGGTACGTGGCGAAGGACATGCCGGTCTGCCGGAGATAGGCACCTGCCTGCGCGAGTGCCAGAGGCAGGTGGCCGAGCTCCGTGGCCAGGGCGTCGGCCTCCCGGACCTCGTCCCCGGTCGGCTCCCTTCGGGGCACGGCCAGACGGCACAGCAGGCTCACCGAAGGCCCCGCGGCCAGCACGTCGATACGCAGCGGCTGTGCGCTGGGGCGCCAACCGTCCGCGCGGCGGCTGGTGACGAGTTGGTGCCCGTGGCCGTGGAGTCGTCCGAGGTAGGGGTTGAGGTCCGCGGGGCTCTCGGCGTTGTCGAAGACGAGGAGCCAGCCGTCGTGGGACTGGAGCCAGAGGATCGCCCACTCGGTCTGCTGGTCCGGTAACGCGCCGAGGGCCCAGCTCGGGTGGAGGAAGACCGCGAGATCGGCGAGGGCCGCGTCCACCTGCTCGCAGCTCTCGGCAACGATCCACCAGACAAGGGTGTAGTCGGAACGATGCTCACGGGCGTACCGCAGTGCGAGCGACGTCTTGCCCACTCCGCCCAGGCCGTGCAGCGTCTGCGGCTGAGTGATGATCCCCTCGCCGAAGGCGAGGGCCCGCCGGATGCCCGCCACGTCGCCGGTCCGGCCCACGAAGGTCTCGGTCATGCTCAGTGGCAGGTTGTCCATACCGGGCGGGGCGTCGATGGTGGCGGCGGCGGAGACCGCCTCGGGCGGCACACTGGCCCGGCGCTCGGTGTGTGGGTTGCCACTGGCTTCGGCCGGCGTCTGCGAGCGGCGCACCACAAGGATGTCCGAATAGGGCTGCTCGGCCACTCGCCACTGGTGCAACCGCTCAGCCGTGATCACATCGCCCCCTTGCTTGCCCGCATCCGGGAAGCCGCACAAAGTTCCCCGAACTCACCGTCTCGTCATGCTAGCTAAGCCCCTGACACCGTGTCATGTGATCGGTGGCGGGATGCCCGCACGACTCGCGCGCCGAATTCCACCGGCCCCGGGCTCGGTCAAGAGCCGCGCGGCTCCCGGCTGTCGGAGTCACCAGCCGATGTGCCCGTCCCCGTGGTGGCCGGGGCCGCCTGCGCCGCCCTCGGACCAACTGCCCGGGTCCAGGTCGTGGCCGAGACCGTGGCCGCCGGTGGTGAAGTCGGCGTAGAGGTCACTGAGTTCGCCGAGGAGTTGGCGGGTGAGGACATCGGCGCCGGTGGTCAGTGCCGCAGCCAGTTCCTCGTCGG
Organism: Streptomyces sp. NPDC059832; assembly: GCF_042731715.1. NCBI lineage: Bacteria > Bacillati > Actinomycetota > Actinomycetes > Kitasatosporales > Streptomycetaceae > Streptomyces > Streptomyces sp. NPDC059832. The sequence continues at coordinate 135,985 of NZ_JBHWIY010000019.1, forward strand.
CGACCGGGGCCGCTCCGGCGGTTGCGGGGGTGAGACGGTGCGCTGCGGCGAGGGCGGCCATACGGCGGCGGTCGGTGCTGCCGCGCAGTCCAGGGTAGGCGGCAGGGGCGAGGCGCGCGGCCTGGGCGAGCACGGCGAGGGTGAGGTCGCGGTCGGCGGTGGACCTTGCGGAGCCGGAGCGGACCACGCTGTCGAGGCGGGTCAGCAGCGCCCGGCGGCGCGGCAGGTCCACGGAGAGAATGTCGTGGCGGGTACGGCCGCTGGGATCGCGCCACCGACGGACCCGGACCGCCTTCTGGTCCTGCAGCCGGGAGAGGTACTCGACGGTCAGGGAGCGCGGTGTCCGGCGCAGCCAGTCCATGAGGCCGGGCGGGGGAGCAGCCGCGCCGAGACTGTGCAGGACATTGCTCAGGCGGCGGTCCTCGACGGGCCGGGTGTCCAACACCTCGATCCGCCGGCGCCCGACGGCGATCCGTCCGGCCAGGCCCAGATCCGCCAACTCCGAGGCCCGCAGGGCGAACCGGAGCCGTTCCTCGCCCCGTATCCGTATGCGCTGCCTGCCCGGAACTATCGCGAGCAGGAGCAGTTCATCCCCCGTGGTCATACGTGTCAGGGTAGGCGCGGCGGTTCGGCGGAGGGGAGCACTCCGCGCTTCGAGGGAGCTACCGCGCCGGCTTCCCCGACCGGCTTTGCCCTGCGTCCGCCGAGCCCGGGGAAGCAGGGATTCCCAGCCTGCCGGCTGTACCGGAGCGTCTGCTTCTGGGAGGCCGAGCCCGGATGCACAGGTCTTTCCGGCAGGACCTGCATGGGCCGTCACGGCCTGCTGACATGGTTGAACTGCCCAGGGCCTGGCGGGCGAGGAGATGGGCATGCACACGTCTTGACTGGTGGCCGCTGCCGCACGCACCGTTGCTGGGCCGTTCTTTCCAAGGGGGGTACGTGAACAGCAAATGGCTCGGTGCGTGTACGGGGCTGGCACTCTTCGCCGTGGTGGGCGCCTTGCCGGCGCCCGCCTCCTCCGAGCCGCGGCCGGGGCCGACGCGTGCCCTGCCGCTGGGCGCCGTCGGCTTGACCGAGACCCGCAGCACGCGGACGTTGCAGCCGGGTGTCACCCTCACACGGATCGTGCGCGGTGCCGACGCCCCGGCGCTTGCGTGGACGGTCGAGGTCTCCATACCCGGCGGCGCCACCTCGCCGGACCCCGACGCGCCGCCGACGGCGCTGAAGGACCGGGCGAGCGCCGACGAGCTGGCTGCCGACTTGCAGGACGACGGCTTCGACGCCCGGGTCGAGGAGGTCACGACTCCGGCGGTCGCCGACTACGCGGGAGGAACGCTTGGATGGCGGGTCCGGGTCGGGCAGTTCGACTCGCAGTCCACCGGGACGGCGGAGCGCACCCGGCTGAGAGGGTCCGGGTACGCAGGGTCCGTCGTGTACACCGGCTGGGACGGGAACCCGGCGGACCGTGGCCCGTGGCGCATCGACGTGCTCACCATCGACCCGGACCGCTTCCGCGGCGGGCTCAGGGCATCGTACGGTTCCGATCTGGAGAACCGGGAGAAGACCAGCGAGCTGGCAGCCGCCGCCGGCGCGACCGCGGCGGTCAACGGCGGGTTCTTCGTCCTCGACCCGAGCGCCGGAGCACCGGGCGATCCGGCCGGCATCGGCGTCTACGGCGGCCGGCTGCTGAGCGAGCCGGTGAACGGCCGCCCCGGCCTGGTGATACGCGACTCCGGCCGGCACAGCGGGGTCGCCCGGCTCACCTGGAAGGGACGGGTCGTCGGCCGGCACGCGTCGCAACCCCTGGACGGCGTCGACCGGGTACCGGGCTTGATCAGGAACTGCGGCGGCACCGCCGACGACACACCGACCTCGCTGCCCCTGCACGACGTGACCTGCACCGACCGCGACGAACTCGTGGCGTTCACGCCGGACTACGGGCGGCGGACGCCGCAGGGCGACGGCCTGGAGGCCGTACTGGACGCCCGCGGGCGGGTCCTCGAACTCCGCTCACCGCGCGGCGGATCGCTGCCGGCCGGCGGCAGCTCCGTGCAGGCGACCGGCGCGCGCGTCGCCGGGCTGCACGCCCTGGCGCAGATCGGCTGCCCCCTGCGCATCGAGGGGACGTTGCGGGACGGCAGCGGTCGCAAGGTCTCCCCGTCACCGGCGACCAGCATCTTCAACGGCGGCCCCGAACTGGTCCGCGACGGGCGGCTGCACGTGACGCCTGCCACCGACGGAATGGTGCAGCCCGGCAACGCGAGCTTCTACTACGGCTGGGTGCACAAGCGGAACCCACGCACACTGGCCGGGGTGGACAACGCCGGCAGGACCGTGTTCGTCACCGCCGACGGACGCGGCACGGATGCGCTGGGGCTGAGCATCCCCGAGAGCGCCGCCGTCGCCGGAGCGCTCGGCCTGCGCGACGCGGTCAATCTCGACGGCGGCGGGTCGACCACCATGGTGGTCGACGGAGAGGTGATCAACCACCCGTCCGACGCGGCCGGTGAACGCCCTGTCGGAGATGCACTGCTGATCCTGCCGGACCGGGGCTGACCCGGCCCGGTCCGAGAACACCGGAACCAGTTGCCACCAACCGCCGGGAGCCGCCATGACCGCCGTCCCGATCCGCCGATCCCGCCTCCTGCTCGTCCTTGCCGCGCTGCTGCTCGCCCTCGCATCGACCCCGCCGGCCCTCGCCACCGCGTCGACAGTGTCACCTGCCTGGGCGGCGGGCGGGTCAGGGGTCCCGTCCCGGGGGGCCGAGGTCGTCGCGGTCACCCAGGTCGCCGACCGGCAGGTGGACTTGTCGGTCCGTTCACCGGCCCTCGGCGGCCGGACGGTGAACGTACGCCTGCTCACGCCCGATGGCTGGGACCCGGACGGCCGGAGCCGGCACTGGCCGACGCTCTGGCTGCTGCACGGCTGCTGCGGGGACTACACGTCATGGACCGCTCGGACCGACATCGCGCGGACCGACAGCCTGCGCGACGTCCTCGTGGTCATGCCGGAGGCCGGCTGGAACGGCTGGTACAGCGACTGGTGGAACTACGGCCAGGGCGGTGACCCGGCGTGGGAGACCTTCCACACCAAGGAACTGCGCCTGCTCCTTGAGCACGGCTGGGGGGCGAGCAGGAACCGCGTCGTGGCGGGACTTTCGATGGGTGGCCAGGGCGCCCTGCTGTATGCCGCCCGGCACCCCGGGATGTTCAAGGCGGCCGCGGCGTACTCCGGTTCCGTGCACCCGCTGCTCGACGAGGAGTCGACCGACCGCATCATGGGGTTCTTCGCCGGCCAGGGCAACGACCCGCTGAGGGTCTGGGGCGACCCGGCCGCGCAACGTGACGTCTGGGCGGCCCACGACCCGTTCCACCTGGCCAAGCGCCTCACACCGATCCCGGTCTACCTGTCGTGCGGTGACGGCACCTCCGGCCCCTTGGACCCGCCGGGCGGCACGAGCGCGCTCGAGACGGACTTCAACAGACAGAACCAGGCCCTTGCGAGCGAGCTCGAACGCAAGGGCGCGAAGCATGTGACCACCAACTTCTACGGACCGGGGACCCACGGCTGGCCTTACTGGCAGCGTGAGTTGCACTCCTCGCTACCGATACTGCTCGGGGCCCTGAGGGCCAACGGCTGAACGGCCGCGTGCAGAACGCATCGGCCGTCCGTCGCCGCCTTCGAAAGGCCCTCGGCCATCGCCATGCTCACCGGGTGTTCCCGCTCGGTGAGCGCGGCCGGCGGATCGGCTCGCCGATCTGATTCATGGCGAGACGCAGGTGAGGCTCTCACCGAGTCCACTCGTCACACCCACATGGCGGGGCTCTCTCGCCCGTCGGTCCCGTCGGACAGCACCGACCACACCCCGGGCCGGCTCCTGTGGGGTTCGGCGGGACCTCAGTCCGTGGACCCGCCGGACATCCCGGCACCCGCGTATACGCGGCTCGCGAACTCGGCGATCTGTTCGTCGCTCAGATTCTTCGCAAGATTTGCCTCCGTGATCATGCCGACGAGACGGTGGCCGCCCTGGACGTCTATCACCGGCAACCGCTTGATCTGGTGTTCCTCCATGGTCGTCAGGACATCGCCGGCGTCCGCTTCGGCATCGATCCAGTGCACCTTGGCCTTGAGCGATCCGGCCTGCACGGTTGCCGGGTCGATACCCTCGGCGCAGCATTTGACGACGATGTCACGGTCGGTGATCAAGCCTGTGAGCTTGTTGTTGTCGCCGCAGATGGGTAGGCAACCGACGTTCAGATCGCGCATCATCTTCGCCACGTCGAACAGCGACTGGTGCGCACCGACGCACTGCACGCCGCCGGACATGATGTCTCGCGCTCGCAGTTTCTCAGCCATGATTTCCTCCCGTTCCGACAGCGTTGCCTCCCCGTCATCGATCACAACACGAATGGCTCAACACCGCTCCTCAAAAGCGTCGGCGATACAGGGATCCCGAGCGTCGCGCCCGACCGGATCGGACCCGAGCGGCCGAGGAGGACATCGGGAAGGGCCTTGTCGGTGCTGCCGGCTCCTCGGTCAAAGCGCCCGGGGCTCATGAACCTGGAACTGGTGCGGGTTGCCGTTGCGGCTGCCGGTCCGCAGGGTCCGGCCGACGGCCCTACCGTGTCGCCGGCGGGGGAGCGGCTACCCAGGAATCGGCTGCCTCCTTGTCGGAGTCGAGCACGTCCTCACCGTAGAGATCCTGTAGCCAGTTGGTCTGGTAGATGGTGTCGAGGTAGCGCTCGCCGAGGTCCGGGCCGACGGCCACCGCGGTGAGTTCGCGCGCGTCATGCCGGGCCAACCAGTCCGTTGCGCCGCTGATCACCGTGCCGGTGGAGCCACCGAACAGGAATCCGCGCCTCGCCAGACGATGGCAGGCACGTATGGTGTCCGCCTCCTCGACATGAATCACCTCGTCGACATAGGACTCGTCGAGCAGCGGCGGACGCATGCTCATGCCCAGACCGGGAATCATCCGGCGGCCCGGCGAACCGCCGAAGGACACCGAGCCGACGCTGTCCACCGCGATGATCCGCACCGGCCGGTGCCATCCCCGGAAGTAGCGCGCACAGCCCATCAGGGTCCCGGTGGTGCCGGCTCCGACGAACAGTACGTCCAGCCGCGGGAACTGACGGGCCACCTCCGGCGCGGTCGTGCGGTAGTGCGCCTTCCAGTTGCTCGGATTGGTGTACTGGCTGAGCCATACATACCGGTCGTCGGAGGCGCACAGCGCGCGGAGATAATCGAGCCGCGCGCCGAGAAAGCCGCAGTCGGCCTCCTGCTCGGTGATCACATGCACCTGGCTGCCCAACGCCTCCATCATCATTCTGTTCGACAGATTGCCGCGGGAGTCCGTCACACACAGGAACCGGTAGCCCTTGCTCGCCGCGATCACGCTCAGCGCCACGCCGAGGTTTCCGGACGAGGACTCGACCAGGATCGATTCCGGCGTCAGGATTCCATCCCGCTCAGCGGCCTCCACCATCTCGGTCGCGGCCTTCAACTTGATCGAGCCGGCGAAGTTGAAGCCCTCACACTTCAGGAAGAGCGAGTGCCCGAAGATCGACCGGAGGTCGACATAGAGATTCTCTTCGTTGAAGGCGTAGGGAGTGGAAATGACGGGCACCATGATCTCCTCTGTCTGGAGCAGAGCACTTTCGCTGGAGCAGAGCACTTTCGGAACCATCCGGCCGTGGGCGGGGTCCTCGCTCGTGCGGGCGAGACCCCGTCTCCAACCGGTGGGACACGGCCCTGTGTCAGCGGCCGCTGTCTCGTGTGTCAGGACCTGCTGCTACGTGACTGGTGGTCTCTTCCGGGATCAGCCTCGAAGGAGCATCCTGCGCTCTCGGCCGGCTCATCCGTACCGGCTCAGTTCGTGGAAGAAGTCCTCGACGACATGCAACTCTCCGGAGCGGGCCACTTCGGTGTACACGTACTTGCCCACCGCGAGGTCGAGCACCCCGAGGCCGAAGGGTGAGAACACCACCGGCCGGTCCGTCGGCACCGTCACCCGCCCGGACATCACGTCGTCCAACGTGCCGTGCAGGAAGTCCCGGTTTCCCGTGAGTTGCTCGGCCAGATGCGGCGACGTGTCGGCCTTGAGGCAGTGCTCGACGTCATCGACGATGTTGGTCGAGGCGAGCAGGATCTCCGGCGCGAGGTCGCGCAGCGACACATGGAGCACCAGCGGATTGTGTGCGAACCATGACAGGTCACTGACGTGCGGTTGACCGGCGACCGTGGCGAAGACGACCAGGTCGCTGTTGCGGATCAGCTGCTCGGCGCTGTCGTGCACGGTGATTCGGCCGGGGGTGTCCGACTGCTCCAGGTAGCACCGGAAGCCTGCCGCGCTGTCGGCGGACAGGTCGTGTACGCCGATCTCGTCGAACGACCAGCCGGTGCCGACCAGGAAGGCGTGGATGTAGCGGGCGATCAAGCCCACCCCGAAGAACCCGACGCGCGTCGGTCGCGGCCGGTCGCGGCTGAGCCAGTCGGCCGCCGACGCCGCCGACGCGGCCGTCCGGGTGGCGCTGATGATCGAACTCTCCAGACATGCGAACGGGTAGCCGGTGTCGTGGTCGTTGAGGATCAGCACCGCCGATGCTCTTGGGATGCCGGCCGTCACGTTCTCCGGGAAGCTGGAGATCCATTTCAGGCCGTCCACCCGTGTCTTCCCGCCGATCGAGGCGGGCAGCGCGATGATCCGGGAGGACGGGCGGTCGGGGAAACGCAGGAAGTACGACGGCGGGTTCACCGAATCGCCGGCGCCGTGCACCCGGTAGGTGGCCTCGACCAGCTCCGTGATCCGCTTCTCACATCCGTGCAGCGTGCGCCGGACCTGGGCACCGGAGATCACCGCGAACGGTGGAGCGGTGATCGGTGCGACCTTTGCGGGCTCTCTCGTGGTGGAATCGACAGTGGTCATCGCGTGGCCACCTCCACGGTCGGCGAGCAGTCGTCCAGACGTACCGGATCGGCCATGGCGACGAGCACCTCGCGCGGTCCCTCGAAGGGCTCCCTGCTGTGTGCGGTGCGGACGTTGTCGACGATCATCAGGTCGCCGGCCTGCCACGGTTCGCGTGCGGTGTTCGCCTCGTAGACGCTGTTGAGCAGCTGCACGACGTCCTCGCCGATCGGGTCGCCGTTGCCGAAGCGGGTGTTGAACGGCAGCCCGTCGGCGCCGTAGACGTCCACCAGGTACTCGTGCACCTCGGGGGCCATCGTCCACTCGTTGAGGAAGGCGATCTGGTTGAACCAGCAGCGTCGGCCGGTGACCGGGTGGCGCACCACGGCGCTGCGGCGCTGTCTGGTGCGTAGTCCACCGTCGGGCTGCCACTCGAACGTGATCGCGTTGGCGCGACAGTAGCGCTCGACGGTGCCCCGGTCCTCGGTGCCGAAGGCCTCGGCGATGGACGCGCCGATCTCGTCGTTGTAGCTGCGGGTGAGCAGCCAGCCCTCGTGCTCGAACCGCTCGGTCAACTCGGTGGGCAGTGCGTCGAGCACGGTCGGTGAGTCGGCCACCGCGGTCGCCCCGCCGTCGGTGGGCGCGCTGAGACAGGCGAACATCATCAGGCCGGGGAACTCAAGCGTGTAGCTCAGTTCGTGGTGCATGCACATGGGCTGGTTCGGCGGCCACTTCGATGAGGAGTACACCCCGTCGGAGTAGGCCTGCCGGGGCGCGAAGGCCTCCTGCTCGGTCATCAGACCGGTGGCCAGCTTCGAGAAGACGGCTCCGGTCTCGGCCGCGTCACGCAGCCCGAGGCCGCGGACCAGGACCGAACCGTGCTCGGCGACGACTGCGCGCAGCGCGTCCCGGTGCTCGGCCGCCCAGGCCGGCGCGTCGCCGGTGACCTCGGCCCGCAGCCGTGGCGGTCTGCCGGATTCCAGTTCCACGTCGACCAGCGACGCCGTGGATGTGGACGACATCTCGATCTCCTTTCAACTGACACTCAGGAAGAAGCGAACAATTCGGTGGCCTGCAGCACAGCCTTTGCTGCCTCGGCCGGACGGGTACGCAGGAAGTAGTGGCCGCCGTCGGCGAGCTCGTGCAGGTCGACCTGTCCGGCCAGAAGCCGCCAGTCGCGGTACCGGCGCGGGTACTCCGCCGTGCTCGGATCGTCCGCGGCAACGACCACGGTGACCGGCGCGGAGAGCTTCTGCGCGGGCGGGCGCTCCAGGGCGTCGGCGAAGTAGCGGTGTGCGGACACGCAGTCGTGCCGGTAGGCGGCGCCGACGTGCTCGGCGTGCCGCGCGCCCAGCTCACCGAGCGCGGTGCAGCCGCCGTCCGTGCTCAGGTCCGCGGCGATCTCGGCGTTGCTCCGCCCGGTCAGCTCGGTGATGGTGGTGCGCCGGGCGTCGGCGTCACCGAGCAGTTGCGCGCCGAGGAACACCCGTTGGACGTCCACCCCGCGCTCCTGCAGCTCTCTGGCCGTCTCCACGGCCAACGCGGTGCCCGAGGAGTGGCCCCACAGCAGGACCCTGGTCAGGCCACGCCCGATGATCTCGTCGACGACCTGCTCGACCACCTGTGTCATCGGCGCGAGCGGCTCGCCCTCGGCGGCCACGTCGTGACCGGGCAGCTCGACGGCGTAGACCGCCGGTCCGCCCTCCGGCAGCGCCCTGGCCATCGGCTGGAAGTTCACCGCGTTGCCGCCGGCGTAGGGGAAACACACCAGGGCTGCGGTCTGCGCACCGTCCGATTCCGACAGCGGCTGAAGCAGCCCGGCACGCCGCTCGGACCTGCCGTCGACCAGCCCGGCCAGATCGGCGAGGACCGGGTGACGGGTGACGTCCTTGAGGGACACCGCACGGTCCAGGACGATGGCCAGCTTTACTGCCGACAGCGACGTGCCGCCCCGGTCGAAGAAGTGGTCCCGCCGTCCGATCTGGTTCTGCGGGATGCCGAGCACCTTCGCCCATGCGGCCGCCAACCGCTGTTCGGTCGGCGTATCCGGCGCGCGGAAGTCGTCCCGGACGACATCGAGTTCTCCGGCGAGTGCCTGCAGAGTCCTTCTGTCGATCTTGCTGTTGGCCGTCAGCGGCAGAGTCTCCCGCCAGTGAAAGGCCGACGGGACCATGTACGCGGGCAGCGACTCACCGAGCCGGTCCAGCACGATGTCGACATCGAGCGGCCGCCGACCGGAGTAGAACGCCACCAGGTGCTTGCTCTGGTCGGCCCGCTCGGCGACCACGACCGCACCGTCACGGACACCGGGCACCCGCAACAGGGTGTTCTCGATCTCGCCGATCTCGATCCGGAAGCCGCGGATCTTCACCTGGGTATCGCGGCGGCCGAGGAACTCCAGCTTTCCCTCGGGCGTCCAGCGGCCGTAGTCGCCGCCCCGGTAGAGCCGGGCGCCCTCGCGGTGCGGATCGGCCAGGTAGGCCTGCCGGGTGCGCTCGGGGTCGTTGACGTATCCGCGGCCGACGCAGACGCCGGAGAAGACGATCAGACCGGGGGCTCCGAGCGGCACCGGGATCAGGTGCTCGTCGACGACGTAGACGTGCACGTTGTTGACCGCGGGACCCAGCAGGACCCGGTCTCCGTGGGGCACGCGGTCCATGACCTCGTGGTTGGTGTCGTCCGAGGTCTCGGTCAGCCCGTAGGCGTTGACCAGCTTGATCCCGGGCTGGGCGGCGAACCAGCGCTGCACGAGCTCTTTCTTCAGCGCCTCGCCCGTGACCGACACGCACCGCAGGTCCGGCAGCTCACGGGAGTGCTGATCCAGCCAGGACACGACCACGTCCAGGTAGGAGGGTACGACCTGGAGGACGGCGACCCGGCCGTCGACGATCTTGTCGACGAACCGCTGGACGTTCAGGATCACCTCCTGCTCCACCAGCAGGGTCCGCCCCCCGACCAGGAGCCCGGACACCAGCTGCCACAGCGAGATGTCGAAGCATTGGGGTGCGGTCTGGGCGACCACCTGTCCCTCGCCGATCTCCAGGTCGTCGATCTTGGCGTAGAGGTGGTTCAGCATGCCCGCGTGCTCGCACATCGCGCCCTTGGGCTCACCTGTGGAGCCGGAGGTGAAGTAGATGTAGGCGAGCTGGTCCGGTGCGACGTGGAGGCCCAGATCATCGTCGGCATGGTCTTCCTCGTAGGCCGCGCCGACGAAGAGCTTCCGGACCCCGGGCAGTGAGTCGAGGGCCCGGTCGAGCGTGGAGGTGCTGCCGGGTTCGGTCAGCACGAGCCCGCATGCGGCACGGGAGAGCATGGTCGCGAGGCGGTCGGCCGGGAAATGCGGCTCGATGGGCAGGTACACGCCGCCGGCCTTGAAGACCGCGAGGACGGCGGCCATCCAGTCCAGGTTGCGCTCGGTCACCACCGCGACGACACCTTCGGGGCGCAGCCCCCGCGCCAGCAGGGCTCGTCCCACCCGGTTGGCGCGCGCGTTGAGTTCTCGGTACGTCAGTTGCAACTCCCCATGCACCGCGGCGACGGCGTCCGGATGTGACGCCACCCGCTGCTCGAACAGTTCATGGAACCGGTGGTCCGGAAGTTCCCGGTGTGGACCGGCGAGTTCTTCGAGCTGGAAGTGGAGTTCCTCGGCGGAGAGCAGGCTCTGCCGCCCGTGCTCGGCGTCCGGATCGGCGGCGATCAGCGCGAGTGCGGTGAGGTGGTAACCGGCGATCCTGACGGCGCAGTCCTCGTCGAGCGCGTCGGTCCGATACCGCAGCCGCAGCACAAGGTGGCCGCCGCGCTGCGAAATCCCCACCCACAGCTTGGTGTCGCCGGCGACATCGCCGCCCATGCCATGCGGATCGAACACGACCTCGATCGACGGCTCGGCCAGGTCCAGTTCGCGCCTGAGCTCATCGACCGGGAAGTCCTTGTGCGCCAGCAGATCCGACGCGGCTCGATGGGCGTCCAGCAGCAGCGTCCGCCACGAGCCGGGCTCGGTCGTCAGCCGGCAGAGCAGCGGCCGGCCGCCCTCCGCACTGACATATCCGGTCGCGACCTCGTGCTCGCCGGACAGCGCGGCGATCACCTTGGCGTGCGCTGCCAGCAGTACCGAGTCGAGCGGCACCGCCAGGTCCTCGGCCAGCCGGCCCAACGCCGCCGCGAGGTCGTCCGGGATCGGCGCCTCGTGTTCGCCGACCCCCTTCACCGGATTGAGCGTCCACCGCGGGATTTCGGTGAATCCACCGGCGACGAGCACATCGCGCCAGAATTCCCGGTCGGCCTGCGCTTGCATTCCCATCTGGCCGTCCCTCTCCATTCGCCTTCGCTACCGTGCTGTTCCGCGCTGACAAGGGCGGAGCTGCTATCCCTTCCGCGTCAGCGCCTCGGGCTGATTGGGGGCATCTCGCATCTCCGCGGCGGGGTTTCCTCCCCAGCGTGCGTGCGGGGGGACCTCTTCGCCTTTCATGAGGAAGGAGTCGGGTGCGAGCACCGCGCCGATGCCCATCGTCACGCCGTAATGGACATGGGCTCCCACACCGATGGTGCAGCCGGCGCCGAGGGTGCTGCGATCGGATTTGAAGGTGCCGTCCTCCTGCGAGTGGCACTGGATCTTGCTTCCCGCATTGAGCGTGCAGTCGTTCCCGATGGTGGCGAGCGTCCGCTCCGTCATATAGCAGCCGTCATCGAAGACCCTGCTGCCGATCCGAACACCCAGCATCCGCCAGATCACGTTCTTGAAAGGGGTGCCGTTGAAGATGTTGAGGTAGGTGTCGGGCACCTTCCAGAGGCGCTCGTGCCACCAGAAGTACGGCTCGTAGATGGAGCACACCTGTGGTCGCAGCGCGCGGAATGCCGCGATGCCGCGCTCCACCAGTACGAAGTAGACAGCGGTGAACCCGAGGCTGAACACCAGGAACGCGGCGATCAGCACATGCCCGTAGGAGTCGTACAGTTCGGCGTTGGCCAGGCCGAGCATCGTGAGCACGAAGAGGTGCAGCCACCGCACGAGCAGGAAGAGGACCATCGAGCGGATGTTGTAGTGGTTCTTCGCAGCGAGGCTGCGGCGCAACTCGTCGCCGGTGCGCAGGTGGTCGAACCGGGAATCGCGCTCGACCGACCGGGGAATCTCGAAGCAGGGCGAGCCGAGCAGGCCCACTCCCTCGCGCAGCTCGCCTTCGAGCGGAACCATCACCTTCGTCGCGAGGAGACAGTTCTCGCCCGTCCTGGCCCCCGAGGGATAGGCGATGTTGTTCCCGAGGAAGTTGTATGACCCGATCGAGGCCCGGGACACCCGGAAGGACGTGCTCGAATAGTCGGCGTTGATGATGGAGAGCCCGTCGGCGACCATCGTCCCGCTCCCGACCGAGCACAGAAACGGGGTCTCGTGTTGCACTTCCGTGCCGAAGTTCGACCCGGTCTGCTCGACCCGGGACAAGTCGTATCCGATGCCGCGCAAGTAGTGGACGATGTAGGAGCTGTCACCGAACAGCCAGGTGAAGAACTTGATGTTGGTCATGCGCCCGATCGCCCGGTGCACCGAGTAATGAAACCCGTACAGCGGATAGACCTTGTCCGGCTCGACGACCAGGTTCAGCAGGCGCGGAACGGTGAACATCACGGCCAGGCCCACGACGACGAAGCCGAAGAACAGCAGCAGGGAAAGGACCAGCGCGTCGATGTAGAGATCCGGCGATGTGAAGTCCACCGTGCCCGGCCCCAGCCGGTTGTGCAGCGCCGGGACCAGGGTCACCAGCATGTACGCGCCCCCGACAGCCAGTGGCACGTAGAGGAAGAACAACTGGAGCACGGTGAGGAGACCGAAGCCGGCCCGGCGCAGTGTGCCGCAGGCGGCCGGCTCGATCCTCAGGTAGTCGTGCTCCGCGAGCTGTGCCGGGGATCCGTGCCAGCGCTGACCGTCCGGGACCGCCTGGCCGCTGTACAGCGTGGACGTGTGGCCGAGTTGAGCCCCGTCGCCCATCGACGTGTCGATGTCGAGCACGGTCTTCTCACCGATGAACACGTCCCGGCCGAGGGTGACCCGGCCGGTCTGGATACGGCCGGCGTGCGCCCGGTAGCAGAGGAAGAACGAGTCCTTGCGGATCACCGTGCCGGCGCCGACGCTGAGCAGGTCGGGGCAGACCGGAACGCTGCGGGAGAGGATCGTGACCCCTTTGCCGATGCGTGCGCCCAGTGCTCGCAGGTACAGCACGTACAAGGGATTGCCGACGAAGAAGATCATCGGGTTGGCGTGGATCAGCACCTTGACGGTCCAGAAGCGCAGATAGGTCAGACCCCAGACCGGGAAATCGCGTGATTTCCACCGGCCGATGAGGAGCCATTTGGCCGCGATGGGGAAGGTGCACAGACCGACGAAGCCGACGCCTCCGAAGACGAACGACCGCAGGTAGACATCGATCACACCCGACCCGGCGGAGACCCATGTATAGCCTCGGTCGGCAATCATTCCGGCGAGGACGGAGTATCCCAGGAAAAGCAGGAACTGCAGCGCTCCGCAGAGGGCGTACCGCACCGTGCCGGCCGGGGTCACCACCTCGGTCGGCGCCGGGACCGACGGCTCGACGGGCGCGGCGTGCGCGAGCCCGGTCGCCAGGCTGCGGATCGTCGGATGCCGGTAGATGTCCTTCATCGACGCCGAGGGGAGGTCCGCCCGCTTCCTGACTCGTGCGCAGAAGTGGGCCATCACCAATGAGTTGGCGCCGAGGTCATCGAAGAAATGACTGTCGATCGACACCCGTTCGACGCACATGACGTCAGCCAGCACTTCGGCGAGGTTCATCTCGATGCCGGTCTCCGGGCTGGTGTACTCGCGTATACCGATTGCGGATTCATCCGGCCCGGGGGTCAAGACGTCGAGGGGTTTCTCCTCCATGCGAGCTCCTTGAGGAACTTTCGAGTGTCGCCGCCATGACGGTCGGCGCCCCGTACTCGCGTTTTTCGATTGCCGGAGCGAGTGGTCCGGAATTCATGAGGTCGGAATCTGTTGTCCGGATCCCAAACCGCTGCCTCAGTCTTAGCTGTCCACCGTCGGGCTGCCACTCGAACTCGGTCGCACTGGTGCGGAACTGAGGGCTGTCCCGTAATCCCTGGCGGGCGTGCGGCGACAGCTACGGCACCGCGCCGCGTTGTCGGAACGCCCGAATACATCCAGTA
>NZ_JBHWIY010000020.1:0-96118 GCF_042731715.1 Streptomyces sp. NPDC059832
GTGGGGGGTCGCGTGGGGGGGGGGGCGGTGAGGCAAGGGGAGAGGGGAAAGGGGGGGGGCTGGTACGCAGAACAAAACACCCAGCACAAACGGACGAACGACCCCACGGTCCCCTGGAGTTCAGCCTATGTACGAGAGCGACGCCGGACTGCTCGCCCCCGGGTGGGCCGGCTCCCCCGCCGAGACGACCACGGGCGACAGCGCCTTTCTGCAGGCGATGCTCGACGCCGAGGCGGCGCTCACCCGTGCCCAGGCCGGCTGCGGGCTCGCCCCCGCGGAGGCCGGGCGGGCGGTGACCTCGGCGGCGGCCGACGCGGGCCGGTTCGACGTACGGGACCTGGCGCTGCGCGCACGCGCGGACGGCGATCCGGTCGTCCCGCTGACCATGGACCTCCTTGCCGCGGTGGAGCAGGACGTCCGGCCGTATGTGCACCGGGGTGCGACCAGCCAGGACATCCTCGACACCGCCGCCATGCTCGTCGCCGCGCGGACCCTGGCTCCGCTGCTCGACGATCTGGCGCGGACCGCGGAAGCGGTGGCACGGCTCGCCACCGCGCATCGCAACACCCCGATGGCCGGCCGGACGCTCACCCAGCACGCCGTACCGACCACCTTCGGGCTCAAGGCGGCAGGGTGGCGGGCGCTGATCCTGGACGCCCGGGACCGGCTCTCGGCCGTACGGGAGTCGCTGCCCGCACAACTCGGCGGCGCCGCAGGCACGTTGGCCGCCTTCGAGGCGTACGCGCCCACCGAGGACGTCGACGGGATCGATCCGGGGCTGCCCCTGATCCAGGCGTTCGCGAGCGAACTCGGTCTCGCCGAGCCGCTGTTGCCGTGGCACACCCTGCGTACCCCGATCGCCGACCTGGCGGGCGCGCTCGCCTTCACGGCCGGGGCGCTCGGCAAGATGGCGGCCGATGTGCTCAATCTGTCCCGCACCGAGATCGGCGAGGTCACCGAGGGACGGGGCGATGAATCGTCCGCCATGACGCACGGGGCCGATCCGGTGCACGCCACACTGATCGCGGCGGCCGCCCGTCGCGCCCCCGGTCTGGCGGCGACACTGTACGGCTCGCTCGCCGCCGAGGACGAACGGCCCGCCGGGGCCTGGCACGCCGAGTGGGAGCCGCTGCGCGAACTGCTGCGGCTCGTCGGCGGGGCCGCGCACCGCGCCGCCGAGCTCACCGGCACACTGCGCGTCGTTCCGTACGCGATGCGGGAGAACCTCCAGCTCACCGACGGGCTGATCGTCTCGGAGCGGCTGGCCGCCGTGTTCGCCGAACGAATCGGCCGCAAGCGCGCCAGGGAGGTGCTGGTGAGCGCCGCCCACCGGGCCCGTGCGGAGACCACGGACCTGGCCGACGTCCTCGCCGACGTGCTCGACGAGGAACCCGAACTCGCCGGTCTCGACCTGGGCGAACTGACCGACCCCGCCCGGTACACCGGATGCGCGGGCTCCCTCACCGATCGCGCGCTCGACCGCGGCTGACCGCCCCGTGCGCCTCAGACCAGCCGGCCCTCGCGGGCAATGACCCGGCCGGCACGTACGACCAGGGACGGGATCGGGTGGTCCACGACGGCCTCGGGCAGCGAACCGGCGGCCACCAGGACGAAGTCGGCCGGGTCCCCGGTCTCCAGCCGGGAGGCGGGCAGTCCGAGCAAGGAGGCGCCGCCCCGGGCCACCGCCTCGTAGCAGGCGGCGAGTTCGGCATCGGTGCGGGCATCCGTGCGGTAGGCCAGCAGATGGGCCCGGCCGAGCATGTCGCCGTCACCGAACGGCGTCCAGGCATCGCGCACGCCGTCCGAGCCGACGGCGACCCGCACGCCGTGCGGGGTGAGCCGTGCGGGGTCCAGGACCGGGTCGCCGCCCAGAGCGCAGGTGACCAGGGAGACACCGGCGTCGGCCAACCGCGCCGCGACGGCGTCGCGTTCGTCGCCCCCGAGCTCGGCCACGGCGAAGGCGTGGCCGATGGCGACGCGTCCCTGCATCCCGGCGGCGACGGTACGCCGGGCGATCTCGGTGACCTGGCGCAGCCCGACGGGCCCGCCGTCGTGCAGATGGATGTCGACCGGGACACCCTTGCGGGCGGCCAGCCCGAACACGAAGTCCAGCTGGCCCTCCATGTCGTCGTCGATGCCGATCGGATCCAGACCGCCGACGACGTCGGCACCCTCGGACAGGGCCCGCTCCATGAGTTCCGCGGTGCCGGGCTCGCTCAACAGGCCGAGCTGGGGGAAGGCGACGATCTGGACGTCGAGGAGGTCCTTGCGGGCATCGGCCGCCGCCCGCACCCCGTGCACCCCGGCGAGGCCGTGGACGGGGGCGACATCCACATGGGCCCGCATGGCGCG
This sequence comes from Streptomyces sp. NPDC059832, assembly GCF_042731715.1. NCBI lineage: Bacteria > Bacillati > Actinomycetota > Actinomycetes > Kitasatosporales > Streptomycetaceae > Streptomyces > Streptomyces sp. NPDC059832. The sequence goes on from NZ_JBHWIY010000020.1 coordinate 2,353, forward strand.
GGTGCCCCGGGCGACGGCCCGGTCCATGAGCGCCCCGACCCGCTCCTCCACCGGGGTCGTGAAGGCGGTCCTGGCCCGTACATCGCCCTCGATCAGGTCACGGAGCGTCCCGGCGGGTTCGCGGCTCAGCCAGGGCCCGCCCCAGGTCGACTTGTCGGGGTGGATGTGCGCGTCGACGGGTGAGGGCAGGGCGAGGGCTCCCGCGGCGTCCACGGTCACGCAGCCGTCGGGCAGCTCCGCCGGGTCGTACGCGGCGATCCGGCCGTCGGAGACCAGCAGGTCACGGGTGCGTCCATCCGAGGAAAGGACGGCGGTGAACAGGACATGGGGGCGGGCGGGGGCGGGCGTCGCCATGGGGCGGGGTCTCCTTCGGTGGTGCGCGACGTCGTGCGCGGGGTGGGGCGTGCTGATCAGGGCCGGAGCCGGGGACCGGGATCCGCCGGTTCGGCGGTGGCGGTGTCAGCGGTGGTGGCCGCGGCGAGCATCTGCATCGCGGTCTCGCGCGTTCCGGCCACATGACGGCGGGCGATCCGTTCCGCCGCCTCCGCGTCGCCGCTCCTGATCGCCTCGTAGAGCAGTTCGTGCTCGCCGCACATCACGGGACCGTCGCCCGGCTCGGAGGTGAGGCTGAAGAGCCGGCGCAGCCGGCCGTCCAGCGGCGCCATCAGGCCCTGGAGCAGCGGATTGCCGGACATGACGACGATCTGCTGATGGAAGTCGGCATGGACCGAGCCCAGTTCGCGGGTCCGGCGGGAGGAGTCCGCGGCGCGGCGGGCACGGTCCAGGAGCCGCTCCAGGGTGCGCAGGCCGTCCCGGTCCGCGCGCCGGGCGGCCAGCGAGGCCGCCAGTGCCTCCAGGTGTTCCCGGATGTCGAAGAAGTCCGCGGCCTCGGCCGGGCCGAGCGGGGCGACGAACGCGCCCTTTCGTGCCTGAGCCGCGATGAATCCCTCGGTCTCCAGTCGCTGGATGGCCTCCCGTACGGGAATGCGGGACACCCCCAGCTCGTCCGCGAGTTCCCGTTCGACAACGCGGTGCCCGGAGGGGTAGCGGCCGTCGATGATCCTCTCGCGCAGTTCCGCATAGACCTGGTCGCGCAGCGACTGATGTGCCGCACCGATCGTGCCGGTGGCGGTGAGGCCGGCGGTTCGGCTGCTGCTCATGGACTCGCTTCCTGCCCGTCGGAGCCGGTCTCCTCCGGCTCCCGTGCCGCGATCATCGCAGATTCCGGAAAGCTTCCACAGACCCTTGCTTGGTATTCGGTATACCAGATAGCTTGAGCGCCGCGCCCAATCGATGGGCCCTGAACTGGTCTTTTCCGCTGACCCATGCCTGGAGCAGGCATCGGCTTCGGCGTCCAGCCGCCCGTTCGCACCTGAGGAACCACCGATGACACAACCCTCGACGGCCGTCCCGCCGCCCGCCTCTCCCTCCCCCTCCTCCCCCGGCCTGCCGGATGCCGCCCCGCCGTCCGGCGGTCCGGCGGGGAGCCTCGCCAAGGGGCAGATCGGCACCTTCGATCTGGTCTTCTTCGTCGTGGCGGCGGCCGCGCCGCTGACCGTGCTGGCCGGTGTCGCGCCGTTCGCCATCGGCATCGGCGGTCCGGGCACCCCGCTCGGCTATCTGGTCTCCGGTGCGCTGCTGGTGCTGTTCGCCGCCGGGTTCACCGCGATGAGCCGCTACGTACGCAATGCCGGAGCCTTCTACGCGTACGTCGCCCGGGGCCTCGGCCGCACGCTCGGCGTCGCCACGGCCTATCTGGCGACGCTCTCGTACAACCTCGTCGCCCCTGGTGTCGCCGCCGGGTTCGGCTACTTCGCCTCGACGACCGTGAGCGATCTGACCGGTGCGGAGCTGCCCTGGTGGCCGCTGTCCACCCTCTGCGTGCTGGGCACCGGCGTCCTGGGCTGGCTGCGGGTCACACTGAGCGCGAAGGTGCTGGGGGTGGCGCTGGTCCTGGAGGTCCTGGTGCTGCTGGTGATGGACATCGGGGTGCTGGCGGACCGGGGTACCGACGCCCTGGACATCACGTCCTTCGACCCGTCCGTGCTGGCCTCCTCCGGCGGTATGGCGGGGATGTTCGTCCTGGTCATCGGCGCGTTCACGGGCTTCGAGGCAACCGCGATCTACGCCGAGGAGGCACGCGACCCGGACCGGACGGTGCCCCGCGCCACCTTTGTCGCGATCGGATTCCTGGCGCTGTTCTACGCCGTCGGGGTGTGGATCCTGATGGGGAGCTTCGGCACGGACGAGTCGGTCGCGATGGCCCGGTCGTCGGACGGCCCGCAGCTGACGTTCCACGCGGCCGACCGGTTCGTCGGCCCGTGGCTCGCCGACTCCATGCATGTGCTGATCGTGGTCAGCGCGTTCGCCGCCACCCTCGCCTTCCACAATGCCGCGGCCCGCTACCTCTACGCCCTGGGCCGCGAGGGTCTGCTGCCGCGCCGTCTGGGCCGGGTCTCGCCCCGGCAGGGCTCACCGGTGACGGCGGTCGTGGTGCAGACCGCCTTCGGTCTGGTGATCGTGGGGGGCGGTGCGCTGATCGGCGCCGATCCGTATTCCGAGATCTTCCTGTGGACCAACAGCACCGGCGTGCTCGGCATCATGATCATGCAGGCCCTGGCCGCGCTCGCCGTCTGCTTCTTCTTCCGCCGTGACCGGTGCGGCATGTCGGTCTGGCGGGTCGCGGTCGCACCGCTGGTCGCCTTCGTGGGTCTCGCCGTCCTGTCGGTGCTCGCGACACTCCACTTCGATCTGCTCACCGGGCGCACAGGGGCGGTCAATGTGGCGCTGCTGGTGCCGCTGCCGGTGGTGCTCGTGGCCGGGGTCGTGGTGGCGCTGCGCATCCGTCGCTCCGACCCCGGGCGGTATGCGCGGCTCACCGAGGTGGACGTCGAACGGGACTGAGCGGCGGCGCCTGCCGGACGGCCGACGGCGCCACCGTGGCGGTCAGCCGTTCGCGTCGTCCCCGCGGAGCCTGGCGTGGAGATGCATGTCGTGCCAGCCGTCGGCGTGCAGATGGGAGTGGCGCCGGGTGCCCTCCAGGGCGAAGCCCGTCTTGGCCGCCACTCGGCAGGACGCCTCGTTCAGTACGGAGTGCGCGAGTTCGAGCCGCTCGAATCCGATCTCGTCGAAGGCCCAGTGTGCGAGCCCCGAGACGGCCCGGGGCGCCACGCCCCGTCCGCGGGCGGCCGGCAGCACCCAGTAGGCGCATTCCGCCAGCCCGATCTCCGGCACCAGGGAGCGGAGCGAGACCCGGCCGAGCACTTCCCCGATCCCGTCGCCGGCCCCCTCGGGGCGTACGACGGCCCAATGGGCCGCGGTCTCGCTGTACCAGGCGTCCCGCCACTGCTCGATCCAGTCGCGCGCCTCGTCCTCGGTGTCGGCCCGGCGCAGATGCCAGTGCTGGATCGCCGGATCGGAGAAGGCGGCGACGACGGTCGGCGCGTCCTCCTGCCGCCACGGCCGCAGCAGCAGGTCGTCGGCGACGGCGAGAGCCGGTTGGGCGGAGTCCGCGAGGCAACCCGGAGGAAGGTGGGGCGGCACCAAGTACGGCATGGGCGCATCATCGCACGGGGGCGGAATCCCCCGGGGCCGCATTTCGCACCGGTCGCACGCGCCGTCCGGTCGGCCGACCGGTCCGTCGGCCCACCTGCTCGTCGGTCGCCCGGACGTGGTCGGCGATGCCGACCACGAGGACCCTGGTGTCCGGCTCGATGGGCCGCCACCGGTGGACGAGGCCGCCCGCGCAGTAGAGCGTGTCGCCCTTTTCGAGACGGTAGAAGTTGCCGTCCGCCTCGACCTCCGCGGAGCCGTCGGCCACGTACAGGATCTCGTCGTTGCGGTGCCGGAACTCCCGACCCCAGTCGTGCGCACCGGTGAACTCCTGGGCGTGCAGCCGTTGATGGCCCCGGGCCAGCGGGCGCATCCGGCCCTCGCCCTCGCCCTCCGCCCCGGTCTCCCGTACGGCTGCGGAGGTACGGCGCACCACGTCGACGGGCCGGGGCACCTCGGCCGTGGACAGCAGCTGGACCGCGCTCGTGTCGAGCGCTTCGGCGATCCGCCGGAGGGAACCCATGCTCGGCCGGGAGCGGCCGTTCTCGATCCGGCTGAGGAAGGGGACGGAGAGTCCGGCCTGCCGCGCCACCTCCGCAAGCGTCATCTCCAGGGCGCGGCGCCGTCGGCGAATACCCGGGCCGACCAGCGAGGTGTCCGCCCCGGCATCGCCCAGCCCACCCGGGTGCGCAGCCGGTTCGTCACGGCGGGCGCGGGGGTGCTGCTGATCGTGTGCGGTCTGATCGCGCCGCTCACCCGGCTGCTCGCCGCCATTCCGGAACCGGTGGTCGGTGCCGCGGGGCTGATCATCTACGCGGTGATCGCGACGCTGGGGTTCGGCATGCTCAGCCGGGAGAACCTCGGCCACGGCACCAACGGCATCGTGGTCGCGCTCGCGCTCCGCGTCGGCCTGCTGCCGGTGTTCGCGCCGGAGATGTACGCGGGCCTGCCGGTGTGGGCCCGCACCGTCTTCGGCAGCGGCGTCGCGGCCGGGGCGCTGGCCGCGGTGGTCCTCGCCGCCGTGTTCGGCGGCTCGGCCCGAAGGAGGAGAGGGTGGAGACGGAGCAGGCCGGAGCCGGGTCCGCCCCGTAGCCACCTACTGCTCGCACGCCCGGGTGCCCCCTTGCACGGAGGGCCGTGCAAGGGGGCACCTGCATGACATCCACCCCCTCCACCCCTCATTGAAACTTCACACACCGCGTACGATGACGGGATGAACGGGCTGAGCGAACGGACGCGCCGACGGACGCAGGGCGCCTGCGCGCCGGCCGTGCTCGGCTGGCTGTTCGTGCTGCTCGCCATGGTCTCGTGCTGTTCGATCACGGCCCCGGCCGCGCACGGCTCCGGCACCCACCCGGCGGTCGCTGTCCGGACCATGACACCCACGCACCAGGCGCTCGCGCGGATCGTGGTGGCCGACGCCCCCGAGGACCGGGGCATGGGCAGTTCCTGCCACGGCACCTCCGAGCACGCGACCCCGGTCGTGCTGCCGGCACAGAGCGCACCCGCGGCCCTTCCCGGTACGACCACCACCGCTCCGGTCGCCCCGCTCACCGGCGCGGCCGCGATCCGCGGCCCGTCCAACGACGCCGTGCGGGAAGTCGACCATCTCCGGCTGCAGGTTCAACGGATCTAGAGGCACGCCCCGTTCCCCGGGACACCCGAGGAACGGACTCCGCATGCCCTCAGCTCCATCAGTCTTGTTGAACCGAAGGACTCTCCATGGCATCCGCCAAGCAGCAGAACACCTCTGCCTCCGCACGTCGCGCCAAGCTGGAGGAGGCCCGCCGCAAGGAGCGGGCCCGTGAGCGGCGCAGCCGCATCATCACCATCACCGCGTCCGTCGCCGTGGTCGCCGCGCTCGTCGCGGGCGGCGGCTATCTGATGTCCGCCGCCGACGACAAGGAAAAGGCCGAGGTCGAGGCCAAGTCCTCGCCGGTGAAGGGCGAGCGGACCTGGGACAAGCTCACCCAGAACCACGTCGACAAGAAGGTCGACTACCCGATGAACCCGCCGGTCGGCGGCGATCACAACCCGATCTGGATGAACTGCAACACCGATGTCTACACCAAGGCGATACCGAAGGAGAACGCCGTCCACTCCCTGGAGCACGGCGCGGTCTGGGTCACGTACACGAGCAAGGCGAAGCCGGCCGACCTGGAGAAGCTCCGTGAACGGGTCGAGTCGACGCCCTACTCGCTGATGAGCCCGGTCGAGGACCAGGCCGCCCCGCTCATGCTCAGCGCCTGGGGCAAGCAGGTGACGGTGACCGGCGCCGCCGACCCGCGCGTCGGGCAGTTCTTCACCAAGTACGTGCAGGGCCCGCAGACCCCGGAGCCGGGTGCGGCCTGCACGGGCGGGGTCGCCCAGTGACCTCCGCGGTCCGCTCCTCGCGTCCGATGATGCTGGCCGGCGGTGCGGTGCTACTGCTGGCGCTGGGCCTGGTCGTGCTCATGCTCGTACGGCCGTCCTCGTCCGCGGGCTCCGCGTCCACCAAGGGTTCCGCCGCCGCCTCGGCGGCGCCCTCGGATACCTCGGTGGATGTCGGGTTCGCCCGCGACATGTCGATCCACCATCAGCAGGCGGTCGAGATGTCATTCATCGTCCGGGACCGCACGTCCGACGAGGCGGTGCGCCGGCTCGCGTACGACATCATCAACACGCAGGCCAATCAGCGCGGCATGATGCTCGGCTGGCTGGAGATGTGGGGTCGGGCGAAGTCGTCCAGTGCCCCTCCGATGGAGTGGATGGGCCACACCTTCACCCCCAGGGGCGACGGTTCGCTGATGCCCGGCCTGGCCACCGACACCGAGCTCGACGCACTGCGGGCGGCAAAGGGCAAGGACGCCGAGGTGCTGTTCCTGAAGCTGATGACCTCGCACCACCGGGCCGGCGCGGAGATGGCTCAGGCCGCGGCCGACTCCGCGGACACGGACGCGATCAGGAACCTGGCGGCGGGCATGGTGCGGGGCCAGCAGTCGGAGATCGCGCTCATGGCGGACATGCTGAAGGAGCGCGGCGCGACGGGCTGAGCGCCGGACCTGCCGGCACCCCGCGCAGGCCGGTGCGCACGCGGGGCCGGCCCGTTCGAGGCGGATTCCTCCGCCTCGAACGGGCCGGCCCCGGTCAGGACACGGTGACCTCCACCTCCGCGGGGACCAGAGCGGTCCCGTCCGGCAGCCGGAAGTCCAGCGTGATCCGCTGCGCACCGGTCGCCGCCCGGCCGGTGGCGCGCACCGTCACCCTGGCGGCCGCGCCCCGGGTGCCGCGCACCTTCAGCGTGCCGCCGGCCGGTTCCAGCACCACGCCGTCGGGCGCGGTCGCCGTCCAGTGGACGGTGTGACCGGTGAAGTCGACGTCCTGTGCCTCGACATCGAGCGCCGCGGTGTCACCGTCCCGTACCAGCGCGAGGAATCCCGGGTCGCCGAATCCGGCGGCGGGGCTCGCGTAACTGTCGACGACGTCCTGACGGATCCTGGCGTCGCCGTACGGCGACTGGCCCGCCGGACCGTTCCAGCGCCACCGGGCCTGCATGTTGGGCAGGCAGATGCCGTTGAACCGGTTGCGGTGCACGAGCGCCCGGTACTCCCGACGGGCCGCGTCCAGTTCGGCGCTGTTCGCCGGTGCCAGACCGATGCGCATGTCGGCCGGCGAGATCGGCCACACCACTTGCGATCCGGAAGGAAAGCCCTGCCACTGCGGTGGCCGCGGCTGCCTGGAGGGCCTCATCAGCGTCCCCGCCCTGCTCGCGGCCTGCGCCGACCGGGGCATGGTGGTCGGGGACGCCGAGGAGATGGTCGCGCTCGCCTCGGCGGGCGAGCCGGAGGTCGCCGATGTGTTCCGCGGCGCGGCCGTCACCGCCGGGCGGGTCCTCGCGGCCCTTGCGGCGCATGTCGACCCCGAGTGCATCGTGATCTGTGGCGAACCGGCCTCCCTGGACGAACTCGTCCTCGCCCCGATCCGGGAACAGCGGCCCGCCGCTTTCCGCGGCCCGCACGGTCGAGGTGCGCGGTTCCGCACTCGGCGGCGATGCGGCCGCGCTCGGTGGGGTGGCCCTGCTGCTGTGTACCACCGGCCAAGAGCTGGCCGGGCTGCTCGACGACAGATCTGTCCCCGGCGACGCCACCGAGGACGGCCCGCCCCTCATCACCGGAGTGTCGGGATGAGCGCGTGCTGCGGACCGGCCCGAGCGGACGCGGCGGTTCCGGCCGCTGCCCCGACGGACTCCTCGCTCGCCGCCCCGCCGCCGGACGGCGCGAGCTGCCCTCCTCCGGCGGAAGTCCCGCCCTGCCCTCCGCCGGCGGATTCCGCCGTCCCCGTACGCCGGTCGGCCGATGCCCTTCGAGGCATGGTGGCCATCGCGGGTGGCCCGTTCCTGATGGGCGGCGAGGACGAGGACGGGTTCGCGGCGGACGGTGAGGGGCCCGTACGGGAGGTCGTCGTCAGCCCGTTCCACATCGACGCGGCATGTGTGACCAATGCCCGGTTCGCCATGTTCGTGAAGGCCACCGGCTACCGAACCGAGGCCGAACTCATCGGCTGGTCCTATGTGTTCGGCACCTTCGTACCCCCGCAGGCCCGGCACGCGGTGCTGCCCGGCACCGTCCCCGGCGCCCCCTGGTGGCGGGCGGTGAGCGGTGCGTACCGGCAGGCGCCCGAGGGGCCGGGGACTTCGATCGGTGACCGCCGGAATCACCCCGTGGTCCACATGTCGTGGCACGACGCGACGGCCTACGCGCGATGGGCCGGCAAGCGGCTGCCCACCGAGGCCGAGTGAGAGAAGGCGGCCCGTGGCGGACTGCTCCGGGCCCGCTTCCCGTGGGGCGACGAACTCACGCCCCGCGGCAGGCACCGCTGCAACATCTGGCAGGGCGACTTCCCCGTGCGCAACACCGGCGAGGACGGCTTCCCCGCCACGGCCCCCGTCAACTCCTACCCGCCCAACGGCTTCGGCCTGTACAACACCTCGGGCAATGTGTGGGAGTGGTGCGCCGACCGGTTCAGCGCCGACTGGCACGTCGCCGACCGCACGCCGACCCGCGTCGATCCCGTCGGACCGCCGGCCGGCGAGAACCGGGTGCTGCGCGGCGGTTCCTACCTCTGCCACAGCTCCTACTGCACCCGCTACCGGGGCGCGGCCCGCACCTCCAACACCCCGGACTGCACGACGGGCCATGGCGGATTCCGCTGCGCGCTCCGAGCGGGCCGGGGACACCGGGAAGGGATCGCACCGGGAGCCGCACAAGGGATCGCATAGGCTCGGCTCCGACATGAAGAGCAACGTCACACCGCTGGGGCCCAAGGCCGACAAGGACACCGTGCGCCGGAGCAACCTCAGCCTGGTGCTGCGGGCCGTCCGCGACGAGGCAGAGGGCGGGGCGACCAGGGCCACGGTCGCCGCTCGGGTGGGACTGACCCGGGCCGCGGTGTCCTCGCTCGTCGAGCAGTTGCTCGGCACCGGATTCCTCACCGAGTCCGGCAAGACCTTCAGCGGACAGGCGGGCCGCCCCGGGACCGCGCTCAAGGTGGCCCGCACCGGGCCCGCCGGGCTCGGCGTGGAGATCAACATCGACTACGTGTCGGTGTGCGTCGTCGACCTGGCGGGCACCGGACGGGTGCGGCTCACCGAGCACCTCGACAACCGCGGCGCACCGCCCGCAAAGGTCCTGGCGCGGGCGGCCGGAATCGCCGCGCGCACCCTGGAATCGGCGCACGAGCAGGAGCTGTTCCCGGTCGGGGTGACACTCGCGCTGCCCGGCCTGGTTTCCGGCGGTGCGGTGCGCCAGGCGCCCAACCTGGGCTGGAACCGGGTTCCGGCCGATGAGCTCTTCGCCGCCGCGCTCGCCGCCGAGCGTCCCGGCGGGGCGGCGCTGCCGGTGCGTGCGGAGAACGAGGCCAATCTGGCGGCGCTGGCCGAGCTGTGGTTCGGCGGGCTCGACGCGGTCCGCAGCTTCCTGTACCTCACGGGCGAGATCGGTGTCGGCGGGGCCCTGGTCATCGACGGTGAACTGCTGCGCGGGGCACATGGCTTCGCCGGCGAGATCGGGCACGTGGTGGTGGACGCCGAGGGGCCGGAGTGCCGGTGCGGCTCGCGCGGTTGTCTGGAGCGGTACGCGGGACAGGCGGCGCTCCTGCGGGCCGCCGGGATCGAGGAGTCGGGCGGCGGAGCCGGCGTGGCCGAGCTGGAACGGCGCGCCCGTGCGGGGGACGAACGGGCGGTGGCCGCCGTCGCGGAGGCGGGCCGGATGCTGGGACGGGTGCTGTCCGGGGCGGTGAATCTGCTCGACCCGGACGCCGTGGTGCTCGGCGGGATCTACCGGAACCTGATGCCGTGGCTCTCGCCGTCCGCCGACGAGGAGCTGACCGGCCGTGTGGTGTCGGGGCTCTGGTCCCCGGGGAGCGGGCGGCTGCGCGCCTCGTCCGTCGCGGGTGACGCGGCACGGGGCGCCGCGGCGCTGGTGTTGACCCGGGTGCTGGCCGACCCGGTGGCGTACGCGGGCCGGCCGACCGGTTCGGCCGGGTGAACGGGTACGGGGCGGCCGGACATCCGGCCGCCCCGTCGCACACCCCTGTGGCGCCGCGGCCCCGCGGGCCCGTGCCCCGGGCTCAGCGGACCCCGAGCAGGTGGTCCATCGCCAGCTGGTCCAGGGCTTCGAACGCCATCCCCCGTTCCGCCGCCGCGTCCACGTCGAACTCCTCGAACGCCGACCGGTCGGCCAGCAGCCCCGCCGCTCCGTCCTCGGCGGTGGGGCGGGCCAGCTCGTCGAGCCGGGACGCGCGCAGCGCCTCCCGCACGGCGGGGTCGGCGCGGAACGCGGCGGCGCGCTCCTTGAGGATCAGATAGTTGCGCATGCAGCCCGCGGCCGACGCCCAGACACCGTCGTGATCCTCGGTTCGCGGCGGCTTGAAGTCGAAGTGCCGCGGGCCCGCGTAACCGGCCGTCTCCAACAGGTCGACGAGCCAGAACGCCTGGCGCAGATCGCCCGCGCCGAAGCGCAGGTCCTGGTCGTACTTGATGCCCGACTGACCGTTCAGATCGATGTGGAAGAGCTTGCCCGCCCACAGCGCCTGCGCGATGCCGTGCGGGAAGTTCAGCCCGGCCATCTGCTCGTGCCCGGTCTCCGGGTTGACGCCGACCAGTTCCGGCCGTTCCAGGCGCTCGATGAAGGCGAGGGCGTGGCCGATGGTCGGCAGCAGGATGTCGCCGCGCGGCTCGTTCGGCTTGGGCTCGATGGCGAACCTCAGGTCGTAGCCCTGCTCGGTGACGTAGTCGCCCAGCAGGTCGAAGGCCTCCTTCATGCGGTCGAGGGCGAGCCGGATGTCCTTGGCGGCGCCGGACTCGGAGCCCTCGCGGCCACCCCAGGCGACGTAGGTGGTGGCGCCCAGCTCGACGGCGAGGTCGATGTTGCGGAGGGTCTTGCGCAGCGCGTAGCGGCGTACGTCACGGTCGTTGGCGGTGAACGCGCCGTCCTTGAACACCGGGTGGGTGAACAGGTTCGTCGTCGCCATGGGGACGACCAGCCCGGCCGCGTCCAGCGCCTGCCGGAACCGCTTCACGATCCCTTCGCGCTCGGTGTCCGTCGAGCCGAACGGAATCAGGTCGTCGTCGTGGAAGGTCACACCGTACGCGCCCAGCTCCGCGAGCCGCCGCACGGAGTCGGCCGGGTCGATCGGCGCGCGGGTCGCGTCGCCGAACGGGTCGCGCCCCTGCCAGCCCACCGTCCAGAGTCCGAAGGTGAACCGGTCGTCGGGGGTGGGCGTGAAGCGTTCCGTCATCGTCTGGCCGCCTTCGGTGCCGTCGGGCCCAGGACCGATCGAGGCACCCGGGCCTTATTTGTTCAGTGACATGACTAATGATGCACGGACCGCGTCCGACACGTAACCCCTCACCACAGGCCACTGTCGGGGTGGCACCCGTTGACGTAATTTGTTCTGCGCACGATCAAATCCCGCACCGCACGCAGCACAGGAATGAGGGCGCCATGCAGCCGCGTACCGTCGTCATCGGCGTGGACAGTTCCACCCAGTCCACCAAGGCGGCCTTCGTCGACGCCGTGAGCGGCCGGCTGCTCGCCGTCGGCCGCGCACCGCATGTCGTCAGCGGTACGGCGGGGGCCCGCGAGAGCGACCCGGAGGTGTGGTGGCAGGCGCTGCGCGCCGCCGTCACCGCCGGGCTGAAGGAGTCCGGAGCCGCCGCCTCGGCCGTGACCGGCATCGCCATCGCCGGGCAGCAGCACGGACTGGTCGCCCTCGACCGGTCGGGCCGCCCGCTGCGCCCCGCGATGCTGTGGAACGACACCCGCTCCGCGCCGCAGGCCGCCGCGCTCACCGAGGCGCTCGGCGGCCCGGACGCCTGGACCGCGCGGACCGGATCGGTGCCGGTGGCCGCCGTCACCGCGTCGAAATGGCGCTGGCTGCGGGAGAACGAGCCCGAGACCGCCAGCTCGACCGCGGCCGTGCGCCTCCCCCACGACTTCCTGACCGAACGGCTCGCGGGCACCGCCGCCACCGACCCCGGCGACGCTTCGGGCACCGGCTGGTACTCCACCGCGACCGGCGCCTACGACCCCGCGCTCCTCGAACTCCTCGGCCTGGACGCCGCGTTGCTGCCCGAGGTGGCCGATACCGGCGCGACCCGTGTCGGCTCGCTGACCGACGAAGCGGCCGACGCGCTCGGCCTGCCCGCCACGATCGCCGTGGCCGCGGGCACCGGGGACAACATGAGCGCCGCCGTCGGCCTCGGACTGGGGGGCGCCGGACTCCTCGACCACCCCGTCCTCAGCCTCGGCACCTCGGGCACGGTCTTCGCCGCCTCCCGGACCCGGCCCGCGTCACCGGCGCTCTCCGGTTTCGCCGCGGCGGACGGTACGTATCTCCCGCTGGCGTGCACCCTCAACTGCACGCTCGCCGTGGACAAGGTCGCCGCACTGCTCGGCCTGGACCGCGACGACACGTCCCCCGGCGGCGAGACGGTGCTCCTCCCCTACCTCGACGGCGAACGCACCCCCGATCTGCCCACCGCCTCCGGACTCCTCACCGGTCTCCGGCACGACACCACGCCCCGGCAACTCCTCGGCGCCGCCTACGAGGGCGCCGTCGTCACCGTACTGCGCGCCCTCGACGAACTGCTGCGGGCCTGCGGCCTCGACCCGGCCGCCCCCGAGGTGGCTGCCCGGCCGCTGCGCCTGATCGGCGGCGGTGCCCAGGGGCGAACCTGGGTGGAGACGGTACGACGGCTCTCCGGCCGCCCCGTGATCGTGCCCGGCAGCGGCGAGCCGGTGGCTCTGGGCGCCGCCGCACTGGCCGCGGCTGCGGCCACCGGCGCCGACCCGGTCGCCATCTCCGCGGACTGGGGCACCGGCGAGGGCGCCCAACTACCGCCCGTCCAGCGGGACTCGGCCACCTGGGAACGGGTCGGTTCGGTGCTGGAGCGAGCCTCCGGCCCACTGCTCGGCGGTCTCTGACGGTTCCACGGCCATCCCCGGACCGGTTTGGGGAAGCGAAGCGATCTTCACTACTATCCGGCGATGATCATAAGAAAAAGGCTGACGGTCGGGGTGGGCATCCTGCTCGCCACCCTGACCGCCGGGCTCGGTTCGGCGCTCCCCGCCGCCGCCGACGAAGCCCCCGCCAAAGCCTCCCCCAAGGTCGAGCTGGTGCTCGACGTCAGCGGCTCCATGCGGACCCGTGACATCGACGGCCAGTCCCGGATGACAGCCGCCAAGCAGGCGTTCAACGAGGTCCTGGACGCGGTGCCCGAGCAGGTGGAGCTCGGCATCCGGACGCTCGGCGCCGACTACCCGGGCAACGACCGCAAGGTCGGCTGCAAGGACACCAAGCAGCTCTACCCGGTCGGCCCGCTGGACCGCACCGAGGCGAAGACCGCGGTCGCCACCCTGGCCCCCACCGGCTGGACCCCGATCGGCCCGGCCCTGCTGGGCGCCGCCGACGACCTCAAGGGCGGCGACTCCACCCGCCGGATCGTACTGATCAGTGACGGCGAGGACACCTGCGGCCCGCTCGACCCGTGCGAGGTGGCACGTGACATCGCGGCCCGCGGCATCCACCTCGTCATCGACACCCTGGGCCTGGTGCCCAACGCGAAGATCCGTGAACAGCTGACCTGCATCGCCGAGGCCACCGGCGGCACCTACACCGCGGTCCAGCACACCGATGAACTCTCCGGCCGCGTCAAGCAGTTGGTCGACCGGGCCGCCGAGCCCGTCGTCACCCCCGTGGCGACCGAGGGCGCGGACAGCTGCTCCGCCGCACCGCAGCTCAAGGCCGGCCTGTACACCGACCGCGAGAAGTTCGGCGAGCACCGCTGGTACCGCGTCGATGTGCTGCCCGGTCAGGAACTGCGCGCCTCGGTCAGCGTCTTCGCCGACCGTGCCGTGAACAACGACTACGGCGTGCTGCTGCGGGCGCTGACCGTGCACGGCCGGGAGATCGTGCGGGGCTCGGAGTCGGGCACCGGCCGTACGGACGCGATCTCCTCCGGCCTGCGCTACCCGAAGGCCGAGGTGGACGGCTCGGACAGCGACGACAAGCCGGCCGCCGAGACCGTATGCCTCCAGGTCGCCAACTCCTTCTCGGCCCCCGCCTCGGTGAAGACCTCGCCCGGCATGCCGGTCGAGCTGACCGTGGACCTGGTGGACAGCCCGGACGACGCCGCCGATGCGGCCGCGTTCGGTCTCGGCCGCGGCTGGTGGCTGCTGGGCGTGCTGGTCCTCACCGGACTGGTCGCGGGACTGCTCTTCGGCTGGATCTCGCGCTGGCGCGTCGCCGTCTGGAGGACCAACTGATGATGCGCACGACACGTGTACTCGCCGGCGCGCTGCTCGCCGGGCTCGCCCTGCTGACGTCGGCGGGCGCCGCGGCGGCCGACGACCCGTCGGCGAGCCCGAGCCCGAGCGCCTCCGGGGACGGGTCCGGCCCCACCGAGGCCGGCACCACCTTCCGTACGGCGACGGCCGTGCAGCAGAACCAGCGCGCCACCGCCGGGGCGTCCACGGGTGACTACCTGTACTGGGTGTTCCCCGCCGACGCGGGCCAGCGGGCCACCGTCAAGGCGAAGATCACCCTGCCGGAGAGCGCCACCCGGCACGGCGCGTCGACCTGGCAGGTCGATGTGTACGACGGGCTGCGGCGCCGGCAGGCCTGCATGTACGGCCGCCAGACCGGCAAGGCCGGGTCCGACGCGTCGACGGTCGAGCTGACCTGTGTGCTGCGGACCGTCCGCGCCTGGTCCGAGCCGTGGGCCGACGACCCGCTGTCGGGCAGCTACTACGTACGCCTCACGGTCGTCGATCTGCCGTCGGCGGACCTCGGTCTCCCGGTGCAGACCGAGGTCGAGATCACGGCGGCCGACCGGGGCGGTGCCGGCGATGTGGACGGCACGCTCGCCAAGCCGTTGGTCCCCGGTGTGTCCTCCGTCGAGCAGGCCTCGGACGGCTCGACGGACGCGGGCGACGACGCGACGCCGAAGGTGTCGCTCGGCAGTGAGCCCGAGGACGGCTGGGCCTCGGGCTGGTGGACCGACCGCTGGCTGTGGACGGTCGGCGGCGGGGTGCTGGGGTCGCTCGCAGCGCTCTTCGGCTACTCCCTCACCCGCGGCGGCGGCCGCCCGTCCCGGGTCCCGCCGGGCGTCTGACCACGCACCTCGCGGGACGGGCTCCGACCAGGGGCCCGGCACACCGCAGGACCGCACCTCCGGACGGGCCCGCGTCCCGGGCCCGTCCGGAGGCGGCGGACAGTGCCTTCTCCGCCACCCTGCCGCCCGCCCCGGCTCCCGGGACGGCAACGCGCGACTACCCTCGACAACTCACGTACCGCAGAAGGCCGATGACATGTTCCACGGCGGGCGGTACCGCTGAAGTCAGGTCGCCGCGCACCGAATCGGGTGCGCCACAAGGGAGCGGAGACTTTCATGTCCACGGAGACCGGCCAGGCCGTCGATGCCGAGCCGCGGAGCCACAGGATCGTGCCGGGACCGAAGGGGCTGCCGTTCCTCGGGAGCCTGCCGCAGTTCGGGAAGAACCCTCTCGCCTTCTTCGAGCGGCTGCGCTCCCACGGGGACATGGTGGGCTGGCGATTCGGCCCCAACTCCTGTGTGTACATCGCCGATCCGGACTGCATAGGCGAGCTGCTCACCGAGACGGAACGCTCCTTCGACCAGCCGGCCCTGGGTATCGCCTTCCGGACCGTGATGGGCAACGGCGTGGTCGTCGCCCGCGGCACGGACTGGCGACGGAAGCGGTCACTGGTGCAGCCCTCCGTGCGGCCCAAGCAGGTGCGGTCGTACGCGGCGACGATGGCGAGCAGCACGGTGGAGCTGGCGGACACCTGGTCGGGCGGTGAACGCATCGACGTCAAAAGGGAGATGGCGGCGCTGACGCAGCGGATCGCCGTGCGCACCATCTTCGGCGTCGACACGGCGGCCGACGCGGAGGCGATGGGCCGGGCGATGGATGTGGCGCAGCAGGAGATCGGCAAGGAGTTCGCCGGTATCGGCGCGCTGTTGCCGGACTGGGTGCCGACTCCCGGCCGGGCCAGGATCAAGAAGGCCGCGGCGGTCATCGACGCCGAGGTGGGCCGGGTCGTCGCCCGTCATCGCGACGGCGGGGACGAGCGCCCCGATCTGCTGAGCCGGCTGTTGACCGCGGTCGACGAGACGGGCGCGCACCTCACCGACCAGGAGATACGCGACGAGACGGTCACGCTGTACATCGGCGGGCACGAGACGACCAGTTCCACGCTGGTGTGGGCCTGGTATCTGCTGTCCCGCCATCCGCGGGTGCGTGCCGCGCTCACCGAGGAGCTGGACCGGGTGCTCGGTGACCGGGAGCCGGAGTTCGACGACTACGCGCGGCTGACGTACACCCAGTCCGTGGTCAAGGAGACCCTGCGCCTCTACCCGACGATCTGGCTGGTCACCGGTGTCGCGAAGGAGGGTGCGCGGATCGGCGGCGTGCCGATGCCGGTGGGCACCCGGGTGTGGACCAGCCAGTGGGTGACACAACGCGACGCGCGGTGGTTTCCCGAGCCGGAGGAGTTCCGCCCCGAGCGCTGGGATCCGGAGACGGGCGACGACATCGCGGAGTACGCCTGGTTCCCGTTCGGTGGCGGCCCCCGGGTCTGCCTGGGCACCCGGTTCGCGATGGTGGAGGCGGTGCTGATCCTGGCCGTGCTGGCGCGCCGTTTCGAGCTGGACGTGGACCCGGGCGTCATCGGTCCGGTGCCGTCGCTGACGCTGCAGCCGGACCGGGAAGTGATGGCGACGATCCGGACACGCTGAGGCACACGGGGCGGGGTGGCGCGCGGTGGGGGCGCCGGTCAGGCACCATGACCCGGACGGGTGGCCGGGCCCATGAGCACGGCGCGTGGATCCGGAGCGTGGCGCTCCTGGCGGCGCTCGTCACGGGAGCACCGCTGTCACCGCCTTGGCCCTGCGGACCCCCGCTCGCGCGAGGTGGGACGGCGCGACAGGAACCGGGTGACCCTCCCGGGTCCGGACGCGCAACCCGTCCCGGCACCGGACACACGGCCCGTCCCGACACCAGATATGCCGAACCGGCATGTCCGATCTGTCGCGAAGATCGGGTCGGGCGGTTCACACTGTCCATGTCGGCCCCACCGGCCGACGGGCCGTCCGGCCGTTTCCGCAGGCTGTCGATCCAACGGGAGAAACACCATGCGCCTCCGCTCCGCTCTCGCCTCCGCGCTCTCCGTCACGGCCGCCCTGGCGCTGACCGGCACCGCGGCGTCGGCAACGACCGGCACCGCGTCCGCCGACACCGCGAGCCGCCTCGGAACCTGCCAGGAGAAGGACCTCGAAGTGCACGCCGCACCCGGCGGACAGCGGAACGTCGCCCGTATCAGCGTCACCAACAACGGCCACCGGGCCTGCGTGGTGGACCGGATTCCCACGATCACCTTCAGGGGCCTCGACGGCTCCGCCGAGGCCGTCCCGCCCGCCGGGAGCGGACCCTACGCACTGGCCGGCGGCGAGCGGGCGTACGCCGCCGTGCGCACCGCGGACCCGGCGGCCACCGAAGGCCACGTCGTCGGCAGCCTGTCCGTGGCGGCGGACCCCTCCCATCTGGGCGTCGCCTTCCGCGCGGCCACCGTGGGCATGCCCGAGGGAGTCCACGTGTGGGTGCCGGTGACCACCCTGTGGCAGGAATCGCGCGCCGCGGCGGACAGCGCGCTGGCGGACGCGCTGGGCTGACGAGGGGCCCTGCGGACCGGGCGGATCTACAGGCCGCAGGACGTGCCGCCGACGGTCCGCCGCGGGTCGGGGGCCGTCGTCGCGCACAGCGGGCCGCCGTCGAAACCGGCGTTGACCAGGGCGGTGGCACGGCCGGCGGAGTCCACCAGCTTCAGGGCATGCCATCGCGGCAGCCAGAACACCCGTCCGCGGTGCTCCGTGAGCAGTTCCGTGAGGGCTGCCGGAGAGTGCGTCCACACCTTCGGCAAGTCCTCGGCGTGATCGAAGGCGGGGCGCAGCCCGACCCAGCCGTCGGCGCCGACGTCACCGGAGGTGAGCAGGAGTTCCACGGCCTGGCCGGGCTCCTGGTGGCACTTCTTGGCATGGATCCAGTGGACATGGTGGCCGGGGCCGTGGCTGGCGCAGCCGTCGTTCCGGATGAGGTGGGGGAGCATGGTTCTCCGCCTTCCCGAGATCATGGACCCCAGGTGCTCTGCCCCGATGGTCCGCTGTTCCCCGTACGCCGCGCACGGGGCCGGTCGTCACCCGGAGCACCCGCAGCGGAGCGGGGTGCCGTCCAGTTAGCCGGGGCTGTGCACTGGAACTCATGACCTGCGAGAACTGTATCCCACGGGCGACGGTGCCCGACGGGTGGTCAGTTCTCAGCCGTGCAGCAGGACCGGGAAGGCCTCCATGTCGTTCTGCGTCATCACCGGCAGCTTGCGCACCTGTTCGTCCGCAACGGCCGCCCGCAGTCCGGGGAAGCGCGCGAACAGTGCGGGCAGGGCGATCCCGGCCTCGACCCGGGAGAGCGCCGCCCCGGGACAGATGTGGGGGCCGTGACCGAAGGTCATGTGGCGGATCGGAGTCGGCCGGGTGATGTCGAAGTCGTCGGCGTCCGCCCCGTGGTGCTCGATGTCGCGGCCGATGGCGCGGTATGAGATCACCACTCCTTCGCCCTTCGCTATCACGTCGTCGCCGATCCGGATGTCCTCCGTGGCGAACCGCATCAGCAGATGGGTGGTGGGGGTGTCCCAGCGCAGGGTCTCCTCGATCACCGTCTCCCAGGGGATCTCGCCGTCGAGCACCCTGCGCAGTTGGTCGGGGTGGGTGAGCAGGGCGCGTACGGCGTTCAGGATCAGCCCGATGGTGGTCTCGTGACCGGCTGCCACCATCGCCTTGAGATTGCCCACCACCTCTTCCTCGGTGAGCGGTTCGCCGCCCTCCTCGGCGAGGATGAGCGCGCTGGTGAGGTCGTCGGCCGGACGCGCGGTCCTCTCCCGTACGAGATTGGCGTAGAAGACGTCCAACTCGGCCAGCAGCGCCAGGCGTTCCTCCTGCGGGGTGAGCATGGAGAAGAACGCCTTGTACCGCCGCATCAGCATGGGGTGCTCTGCCTCGTCCACGCCCATCAGCATGCCGACGACCCGCATCGGCAGCGGCTGGGCGAACACGGACTTGAGGTCGACCACACCGTTCTCGCTCCTCTCGCCCTGCTCGGCGAGGGCATCGAGCAGTTCCTCGGTGAACTTCTCGATGTCCGGGCGTATCTCCTCCAGCCTGCGCGGCGTGAGTGCCTGGGAGGTCTTGGTGCGCAGTCGCCGGTGCTCGGCACCGTCCACCGTGAACATGGAACGTCCGGCGTCGATCATGCCGATCAGCGGCCACTCGTGCGTGACCTCGCCGCGCTGCCAGAGCCCCCAGGCGTCGAGGTCCTTCACCAGGCGTGGATCGACGAGCAGTTGACGGGCCAGGGCATGCCGGGTGACGGTCAGGGCCGGGACACCGAGGAGCTCGATCCTGGCAAGCGGACCGGCGTCACGCAGTCGTGTCGTCTCACCGTCCAGGTCCTGGACCAGCGGGTCGATGACGACGGGCCCGCCGCTCGAAGCGGCCTCCCGGGCGGCGGCGTGCGGGCAGTTCAAGACAAGTCTCCTGTCGGGCGTACGGGGGCGAACCGGACGGGCAACGCGGTCATCCCCCGCAGGAAGGCGGACTGGCGCCGGACCAACTCCGGTGCGGGCACGGAAAGTTCCAGATCGGGAAGCCGGTCGAGCAGCACCTCGATCCCGGTGCGGGCGATGATTTCGGCGATCTCCTGCGCGGGGAAGGGGCAGCGGTATTCGCCGTGGCTGAACGCCAGGTGCGCGCTGTTGCCGCGCTGGCCCGACGGCCCTCCCGAGGCGGAGAGATGCTGCCGGATGTGCGGATCGGCGTTGGCGGCGCCCAGGCCCAGCAGCACCATGTCCCCGGCACGGATGCTCCGGCCTCCCAGCCGGGTGTCGCGGGCCGCCCAGCGACCGGCGAGGATCTGCGTCGGGCCCTCCTCCCAGAGCACCTCGTTCATGGCTTCGGCGACACTGTGCCGGCCGCCGGAGAGCGCGACGGCGAACTGGTCGTCGGTGAGCATCAGCCGGAGCGAGTTGCCGATCCAGTCGGCCGTGGTGAGGTGCCCGGCGGCCGTGATGGCCATCAGGTCGAGTACGTACTCCTCGTCGGTGAACTCACCGGCGTACGCCAGCATGCGCGAGGTCACGTCGTTCCCGGGCGCGGCCCGCCGTGCCGCCAGCAGCCGCTGCATGTGTTCGCCGAACCGCAGATGGGCCTCCTGCGCGCCCGGTCCGCCGTCGGCCAGATCCCTGAGTACCTCGGCGATCCGCGGCCCGTCCGCATCGGGGAATCCGACCAGACGGGCGAGGACGAGCACCGGCAGCGGCACGGCGAAATCGGCGATCAGGTCCGCCGTACCGCGGTCGCAGAACCCGTCGACCAGCCGGTCGGCCAACTCCTCACAGGCCATGCGGAGTTCGAAGTGCTCGACCTCCTCCAGGGCGTGCCCGACCATCGCGGCGTGACGCCGGTGCTCGGCCCCGGCGGTGAAGTAGATGGAGGGCATCGGGCGGCCGACCATCGGTAGCAGCGGCCAGTCCTCGGGGATGTTCCCCCACTGGTTCCACAGCCCGACGTCCCTGGGGAACAACTCGCCGTCCGTGGTGACCTGGTGGAGTTCGCGGTAGCCGATGACCAGCCAGGCCGGAACCCCGCCGGGCAGTTCGACGGGTACGACAGGTCCGTGTTCGCTCCGCATGGCGCGGTAGACGACGTGGGGTTCGGTGTGGAACCCGGGCCCGCTGAGCGGCACGGCGGACGCACCGCCACCTGCCGGGCAGCCTCCGGCGGCGGGCGGCGGGGACATGGGCTGGCGCTCGGGCACCGCGGATGCGGGCGTCGTCATCGTACGGAATCTCCTGCGACGAAGGCTTCGCTCGTTGCGGTGGTCGGCTGATCAACGCGGCTTCACTATAAGGAAATTCAGTGAGCCTTTCGGCACTATTCACAACCAATCTCGCCACTTTTCCGATCTGAAGAGCCCGTTTTCTGAGCATGACTGATCAAAAGGACGGGGATGCGCCATACTCCGGCCGCGAACGCCCGCCATGGCGCGGCCATGCGACGCATCGGCACGGGCAGGCGTGGAGCAGTCACCGGAGCGTTGACATGCACCGGTCGCACGGTGAATTCTGATGCGCGAATCTCCAGCGTTCCAAGCATGTCTGCGCAGGCATCACCTATTTCACTGTTCGGTACGAACGGAGAACACTCCTTGCGGATCCTTCAGAACCGTCCCAGCCGGATGGCGGTCGGCACACTGTCGGTGATCGTCCTCGCACTCACCGCCCTCACCGCCCCCGCGCCCCAGGCGCACGCCGCGGCCACGCCCTCGGGCACCCTGGACAGCACCACGAAGAACGTGACATGGCAGAGCCCGGTCTACGCCAAGGGGACCGTCGACTCTCCCGCCAAGTGCGGCACGGCCGCCGAGGACCCCGACAACGCGGTCTGCGCCCGGTTCGACCTGACCGTCCGCCCGCCCGCGGGTCAGTGGGACGACAACCCCGAGGGCGGCGTCCCCGTCTCCGTCCAATGGGAGACGCCCACGGACGACTTCGACATGTACATCTACGACTCGGCCAATAAGCAGGTGGCTTCCAGCGCGGGCACCGCCGACCCCGAGTCCACGGTCATCCCGAAGGCCTCCGGGACCTACCACGTGGTCGTCGTCCCCTACGACGTGCACAACAACTCCTTCAGCGGGAAGGCCTACCTTCCCGAGGCCACCGATGCCGGGGACCTCACCGGTTTCAGCGGCTCGCGCGGCAGGTACGAGATCGAGGCCGGTGCGCTCAAGGCCCGCGCCGAGTTCTTCACCGACGACACCCTGCGGCTGCAGGCATCCCCGGACGGCGTACTCGCCGACCCGAAGGACAGCCACATGATCCGGCGGCAGCCCACCGCCCAGCCGCACACCAAGTCCTTCGACGCGGGCACCTATTACGGCATCCGTTCCAAGGGCGTGGTGATGCGCGTCTACAAGAAGCCGCTGCGCTTCGGCCTCTACAAGGCCGACAACCGCACGGTCGTCTGGCAGGAGGCCGATCCGCTGCGCTGGACCGGCGGCGGCATGCGGCAGAGCCTGAAGCGCGGCACCGACGAACAGTTCTTCGGCGGGGGTGAGCAGAACGGCAGCTTCTCGCACCGCGACCAGGTGATGAATGTCGGCAACAACACCAACTGGAACGAGGGCGGTTACAACAACTCCCAGCCGTTCTACATCTCCACGGCGGGTTACGGCGTCTTCCGCAACACCATGACGCCCGGCATCTACGACTTCGACTCGCCGGTACGGACCGGTCAGCAGGAACGACGCCTGGACGCGTACTACTTCACCGGTGACACCAAGTCGGTCATCGGCAAGTACACCTCGCTGGTGGGCAAGCCGTTCATGCCACCGGTGTACGGGCTGGAGCCCGGCTCCGCCGACTGCTACCTCCACAACGCCAACCGGGGCGAGCGCCACACCCTCGACGCGCTGAAGGTCTCCGACAGCTACGTCGACAACGGGATGCCGCTCGGCTGGATGCTCGTCAACGACGGCTACGGCTGCGGATACGAGAACCTTCCCCAGACGGGTACGGGTCTCGACAAGAACCATGCCCAGCTCGGCCTCTGGACACAGGACGGCCTGCCCCACGAGGCCGAGGAGGCCAAGGCCGGTGTACGCGTGCGCAAGCTGGACGTCGCCTGGGTCGGCGGCGGCTACGGCTTCGCGCTGGACGCCTGCGACCAGGCCAAGGCCGGCATCGAGAACAACAGCGACGCCCGCGGCTTCGTCTGGCTGCCCGTCTCCTGGGCCGGTGCGCAGCGCTGCGGTGTGCTGTGGAGCGGTGACCAGAGCCTGTCCTGGGACTTCATCCGCTGGCAGATCCCGACGTATGCCGGCGCGACGATGTCCGGCATCGCGTACAACACGGGTGACGTCGGCAGCATCTACCGTCACGACCCCAAGATGTACACCCGTGACCTGCAGTGGAAGGCGTTCCTCCCGGCCATCATGACCATGGACGGCTGGGCCAGTGACATCACCACCAAGCAGCCGCACGACCAGCAGCCGTGGCTGGACGGCGAGCCGTACACCTCCATCAACCGCAAGTACCTGCAGCTGAAGGAGCGGCTGCTGCCGTACATGTACACCCTGTCGAAGGAGGCCACGAGGACCGGCGTCGGCGCGGTCCGGCCGCTCTCGCTGGAGTACCCCGACGACCCGGCGACACTCGGCCCGGACGCCAAGTACGAGTTCCTGGCCGGACCCGACTTCCTGGTCGCGCCCGTGTACAGCGACACGGACGTCCGCAACGGCATCTATCTGCCGAAGGGCACCTGGACCGACTACTGGACGGGCAGGACCTACCAGGGCCCGACCACGGTCAACGGGTACAAGGCGCCGCTCGACACCCTGCCGCTCTTCGTCAAGGGCGGGTCGATCGTGCCGATGTGGCCCAAGGGCACCCTGTCCTGGGAGTCCCGGGACAGGACCCGGCTCGGCTACGACATCCACCCGCAGGGCACCACGGACTACACGCTCTACGAGGACGACGGCGTGACGAGGAAGTTCGCGGAGGGAGCCTCGGCCACCCAGCACGTAAAGGTCCAGGCACCCGCCCACGGCAAGAAGGGCGGCACCACCGTCACGATCGGTGCGAGCGTGGGACGTTACGAGGGCAAGGTGTCCGCCCGCTCGTACGACCTCACCGTGCACGGCGGGAGCGCCCCGTCGCAGGTCGTCATGGACCACAGCCGTCTGCACCGGCTGAACTCGGCGGCGGAGCTCGCCGCGGCCGGCTCCGGCTGGTTCACCGACCCGGCGACCGGGGTCACGGAGATCAAGACGCCGTCCGTCTCCACCGGGCGCGGCTTCACCGTCGAGCTGCGGAAGTAGGCAGCGGGCGCAGCCCACGCGTGCGCAACGGCACATGGCCGGGGGCCGTCCACGGACGGCCCCCGGTCCGTGCGCCCGGCACGCTACGGCTTGCGGGCGACCGCACCGTAGATCGGCACCGGCTGCGTCTCCACCGGAAGATCGCCGAGGCTGAGTTCCGGATGCCAGTCGACGACCTGGACGAGGCCCGGCTCCACCACTTCCAGCCCGTCGAAGAACCGGCTGACGCCGCGACGCGATCTCGGTACGAGCGTCACACCGCCCGCCGCGTACGAGGCCACGCCCTTCTCCACACTCTCGGGGTCGAAGTCGCCGGTGAGCTGCGACAGCACGAGGAAGCTCCCGGCGGGAAGCCGCTCCACCAGCCGTTCCACCAGGGCGTACGCCCCCTCGCTCCTCCCCGCCCCCTCGCCGTCGCTGTCGCCGACGAAGTGCAGCAGGGCGATGAGGGAGAGCGCGACGGGCCGGTCGAAGTCGATCACGTCCGCGGCGAGTTCGAGGATCCTCTCCGGCTCCCGCACATCGGCGTCCAGATACGCCGTCACCCCTTCGGCGCTCCCGCTCAACAGCGCTTCGGCGTGGGCCAGGACGATGGGGTCGTTGTCCACGTACACGACCCGTGCGTCGGGAGCCGCGCTCTGGACGATCTGGTGCAGGTTGGGCTCGGTGGGAATACCGGAGCCGATGTCGAGGAACTGGCGTATCCCCGCCTCGCCGGCGAGCCAGCGCATCGCACGGTGCATGAACCACCGGTTGTGGCGCGCGATGCGCTTCGTGTCCGGAGAGAGCCCGGCGATCTGTTTGCCGAGCTCCTCGTCGACGGGATAGTTGTCCTTCCCGCCGAGGAACCAGTCGTACACCCGCGCGGGATGCGGCCTCGTGGTGTCGATGCGGTCCGCGCCGGATCCGTACCCTTTCATATGGCACTCCCCCTGGTACTGATCAGCTTCCTGCCTCAGCATCTTGCAGCAATCGCCCGTCCGGCCGCGCGGACATGCGCAGACCGACATCCGCAGACCGATACCCGCAGACCGGCAGCCGGCGACGGACATCAGGGTCCGGGCATCAGGCTCCGGGCCGCGTCACTCCTTGACGCCGATGCCGCCGAAGGCGTCGACGTCCGCGGACACGGTCGCGCTGTCGGCGTCGGGCCGCCACTCGCTGAGCCGGACGAAGCCGGGGTCCAGGATCCGCAGCCCGTCGAAGAGCGTGACGATCTCGTCGGGCTCGCGCACGTAGTACGGCACCGCGCCACTCTCGATGTATGCCTTCTCCGCGGCGATCATGCCCTCGCTGGTACGCGTACCGTCGTACACCACGAGGTAACTGCCGCAGGGCAGCCCCGCCATCAGTCGGCCCACCACCTCACGCGCCTTCGAGAAGTCGCCCGCGTGACCGAGTATGCCGAGCAGCATCAGGGCCACGGGCCGTTCGAAGTCGAGCGTCTTCGCCGCCTCGGCAAGGATGGCGTCCGGCTCGTAGAGGTCGGCGTCGATGTAGTCGGTGACGCCCTCGGGGGAACTGGTCAGCAGCGCACGCGCATGCGTCAGCACGAGCGGATCGTTGTCCACGTACACGATGCGCGACTCGGGCGCGAGGTCCTGGGCCACCTGATGGGTGTTGTCCGCGGTGGGCAGGCCGGTCCCGATGTCCAGGAACTGCCGGACACCGTGGTCCTCCACCAGGTGGCCCACCGAACGCCGCAGGAACTGCCGCCCCGCCACCGCCACGTCGACGAGCCCCGGGAAGAACGTCTTGATCTGGTCACCGATCTCACGGTCGACCTCGTAGTTGTCCTTGCCGCCCACGAAGTAGTTCCAGAAGCGAGCGGAATGAGGCCTCGTGGTGTCGATGCGGTCCGATACCCGCTCGGCGGACGGGGTGGCGGACGACTGCTGCTCGCTCATGGAGACCTCCGAACGCGAAAGTGATCAAGCTATGGCCTTAACCTACCTGGGCGTCGCGAGAGTTATGGCCGCATACGTCACGGAGCATGTCTTGCCCGGTCGGCCCAGGGTTGTTTCCGGGTTGTCCCCCACTTGAGTCGGGGTTTATCGGGTCGCTCGGACGACGCCGACTCCGTAGGTTCTGAGGTGGAATCGAAACATCGTTCCCCAACCCACCTTCCGGAGGCTCGCCGGTGACCGCCCCAACGCGTCGACGGACGCGCGCCTTTCGCCCTGTCCTCACGGCCTTCGTGCGGTTCGTCGTGTGCGGTGGCGGAGTCGGGCTGGCGTCGAGCGCGGCGGTCGTGCTGCTCGGCGAGCGGATACCGATGGCCATCGCGAACGCACTGGTCACCATCGTCTCCACGGTCCTCGCCACCGAGTTGCACCGGCGGATCTCCTTCCGGAGCGAGCGCAGGGGGTGGGGGGTGCATCTGCAGTCCGGGGTCACGGTCGCCGTGAGCTACGCGTTCACCACGGGGGCGCTGCTCTGCCTGTTCGCCGTGCGGTCCGATCCCTCGCCCCTGGTCGCGCAGACGGTCTATCTGTCGGCGTCCGCCCTCGCGGGGGCCGGACGGTTCGTGTTGCTGCGGGTCGTCGTCTTCGGCGACCGGACCCGGGTCGCCGCGCACGAGGGCACGCTGACCAAGTCCACGGTGGCGATGGCGGTGTGACGCCCCTCGATGGCCGTGCGGCAGGCGTGCTGGTTGACTGTCGTGACCGGTCGCGTGGGGCGGCACGGAGCCCGCGGGCGGGCCGGGGCGGACGAGGGGCGTGCGGATGAGGTACGGGCGGGCCGGGTGGGTGCGGGTGCCGGTGGGGGACGACGCGGCACGGTGGGCGACCCGGGGCACGTGCCTGCGCGTGCTGGTCGTCGTGCACAACGTGACCGCCGCGACCCGGCTGCTCGATGTGCTGCCACTGTTCGACGACGATCTGCGGGTCCAGTTGCTGGTGACCTGTACGGGCTCCTCGGCGTTCGCGGCCGGCACCACCGAATTGCTGGCCGACACGGGGATCCCGGTGCTGCCGTGGGAGCAGGCGGCCGATACGCGGGTGGATCTGGTGATCTCCGCCAGCTTCGGCGGTCAACTGGACGTATTCACCGGACAGTTGGCCATCCTCTCGCATGGTGTTGGATACACTAAGAGGCTGGCGACACCGGACACCGGACACCGGACACCGGACACCGGACACCGGACACCGGACACCGGACACCGGATCGGGGGCGGGGCGGATGTGGTGCCTGCGCCCGTGTTCGGGCTCGCGCCTGCGTGGCTGCTCTCGCCCCAGGGCACTCCCGTCGCGGACGCGCTCGTGCTGTCCCATCCCGAGCAGTACGAACGGTTGCGCCTCGCCTGCCCCGAGGCGGCGCCGACCGCGGTGCTCGCCGGGGACCCCTGCTACGACCGGATCCTCGCGGCACGGCCCTACCGCGAACGCTTCCGCCGTGCGCTGGGGGTCCGGCCGGGACAGCGGCTCGTCCTGCTCAACTCGACCTGGAGCCCCGAGTCGCTCTTCGGTGACGGCGGGAAGGCCCCGGACGGCGGCGATGTCGTCGCGGCCCTGCTGGACCGGGTCGCCGACGAGTTCCCCGTGGACGAATACCGGTTCGCGGCCGTACTGCACCCCAACATCTGGCACGGGCACGGCCCCGGTCAGATCCGTGCCTGGCTCGATCGCGCACGGCGCGGCGGGATGGCGCTGATCGATCCGCTGAGGGGGTGGCGGCAGGCCCTGCTGGCCGCCGATGCCGTGATCGGGGACCACGGATCCGTCACCTACTACGCCGCCGCCCTCGGCACCCCCGTGCTCCTGGGAGCCGTGCCGCTCGACGCCCTCGACCCCGACGCGCCGATCTCCGCGTTCATGCGGGAGGCACCGCGGCTCGACCCCGACGCGTCCCTGGCGGCACAGATCGAGGAACTCATCGGCCGTCACCGCCCGTTGCCGGGGCCCGCCGAGTTCACCACCTCCGTGCCGGGCGAGTCCGCGGTCCGGCTCCGGAAGCTCTTCTACTCGATGATGGGTGTGCCGGAGCCCGGCCGGCCCGCATCGCTGGAGCCGCTCCCGCTGCCCGGTCACGAGGCCGCGACGGCCACTGTTCCGTTGCGGGTCCTGTCGCGGGTGCTCGGGCCGGGAGAGGTCGCGATCAGCCGCTGGGCGGGGTCGCGGCCGGAGGCCGGAGCGGATCCCGACGGCGAACTGCACATCGCCGTGCACGAGGACACCCGGGACGTGGACCAGTTGGATCTGGCCGATGTCATCTTCCGGGAGGGCGCACCCGACGATCCGCGCTTCGGCTCCCCTTCGCTCTGGACCGCCGAGGTGCTCCGCCGCCACCGCGGGTGTTCCCTGGCGGCCTATGCGACCGGCCCGTCCGCGTGCGTGGTCCGGGTGCGTGGCGAGGCACCGCTCCGCCTGGTGGCGGTGCCCGTCACCGGTGCGGAAGCCCCGTCCGCTACGGAGGACGTGTCGGCCGCGGAGGACGTGTCCGCCGCGGACCCCGCCGCGTACGCCTCTGCCCTGCACGCCTGGCTTACCACCGGCGGTCACGATCCGGCCGCGGCCGGCCGGCGGCTCGCCCGGACGATGGTCGGCGGACTCACCGTGCGGACGGGTGCCCGGCTCCACCGCGTACGGGTCGTCCCTCTGGCACCTCCGGAAACAAAGGGGTGAGTGGGCCGGGAACGGGGGTTCACCCGGTGACGCAGGCCTCCCGCATACGCCGGAGGTACCGCAGTTGGTACTCCGCGCTCTGCCCGTCGAGTGTCGTGATCGCCGCCTCGATCAGCGGCAGCGCAGCTTCGGCGTCCTCCTCGTCCAGCCGGCTCTCGGCGAGGTCCGTGAGCGTCCGCGCCGTGTTGTACGTATCGCCGCTCGACCGGAAATACCGCAGGGCGGTCTCCAGCTTCTCCCGGGCCTCCTCCCGCGGCCCGGAACCGCGCAGCGCCCGTCCGCGATGGCGCTCCAGCAGGGCCCGTGCACGTGGCAGGTCGGCGGTCCCCTCGTCCTGATCGCCCATGGTGTCCAGGATGCCGCCCGCCTCGTCGAAGCAGTCGTACGCCTCCGGGTACCGCCACTGGCGCAGTCTCAGCAGCCCCAGGAACTCGACGGCCGAGGCGTGGCCCCGCTTGTGGCCGGCCGCCTCCTCGGCCCGTGCCGCTGCCCTCGCCGCCGTCTCCGCCTCGTCCCAGCGCTTCAGCTCGGTGAGGGTATGGGCGAGTTGCGCGTGCAGCGCTCCGGCGTCGGGGCTCGTGGGACGATGGGTGTCGACGAGACGCACACCGATGCGCAGCGCCGGCAGCAGCATCTCGTGGTGCCCTGCCTTGAGCTGCAGCGGCCACAGGGCGCGGCACAGGCGTACGACGGTGTCCGGATCGCCGGACTCCTCGGCACAGCGCACCGCCTCGACCAGGTTGCCCGACTCCGCGAGCAGCGCGTCGAGGGCGGCGCCCCGGTCCTCGTACCTCCGCCCGACGCGTTCCTCGGCGGGCGCGGGGACACGCCAGCTCTCCGGGAGCGCCTGGTGGGCGGCCGATGCCGCCAGATCGGCGTAGGCGCTCAGGGTGCGGGCGAGAGCCGCCGAGCACGCCGCGATTCCGTCCTCCCGGATCGCGGCCGCCTCGGCGTGTGCGCGGACCCCGTGGCGGTAGCGGTAGCGTCCGTTGCCGCTCCCGCCGCCGCGCTCCAGGAGCATCCGGTCGGCGAGGTCCTCCAGGGACTCCGCCACGGCCTCAGGGTCCTGGCCGGTGGTCCGGGCGGCAGCGGCGGCGTCGAAGGCGGGCCAGGCACGCAGCGCCATCAGCCGGTACAGCCTGGCCGATTCCGGCGCCAGGAGCCGGTAGTTGTCCTCGGCGGCCCCGCGTACCGGGTCGCCGTCCGCCTCGGCACGGCGTGGCGGAAGCGTGGGTGCGGAGAGCTGGTACGCCGCGGCGCGCAAAGCGTACGGTGACCCGCCGCAGCGCTGGAGCAGCGAGGGCAGCGCGGCACGGGCGGCGGCGACCGTGGACTTGTCGGTGATGTCGGTGAGCAGCCGCACCGCGTCCCGGTCCGAGAGCGGACCCACGGGCACACGCACCGCGTCGATGCCGGGGAAGGGGGCACGGGCGACCAGGATGGTGAACACCCCGGGCGCCGGGGTGAGCAACGGCCGCACCTGCGGGGCGCAGTACGCGTGGTCGAGCACGACCAGGAGTCTGCGGTCCGCCACCCGGTCCCGGAAGAACTCGCCGAGCTCATCGGTACCGGTCGGCATCTCCTCGTCCGGCACCCGCAGTTGGCGCAGCAGCGCACGCAGTACGGATCCGGCGTCGCGCGCGCCACCGGCGCCTCCGCCGCCGAGGTCGGCGTAGATCTGCCCGTCCGGGAAGAGTCGGGTCGGCTGGGCTCCGAAGTGCACGGCGAGCGTGCTGGAACCCATTCCGTCAGGACCGTGCACCAGTGCGAGCCGGGGCCGTCCGTCCGGGCGGCGGGACGCCTCTCGCTGGAGTCGCCTCATCGCCTCCTTGCGATCCGTGAAGAACCTTATGGAGGCGGGGAGGTCGGACCGCGCGGCTGTGGCCGGGGCAGGGGTGCGGCGCACCCGCGCCGCGAACACGGCCCAGTGTGCGGCGAGTTGCGGATCGGCGCGGATCCGGTCGTGGAGCATGCGGGCCACGTCGTCCCGTTCGTCCGGAGCCACGGGGGCGGGGACCTCACGGCCGACGATTCTCCGTACGACACCGCCGGTGGACTCCCAGGCCCATTTGCCGGCCTCGTTGGCCATCCCCGAGCCGACCGCACCGAGTACCGCCGAAATCGCCGCCACCGAAGTGGGATCCAGCATGTCGCGCACTCCTCGTTCCCGGTGTTCCGCGCGGTGCGCCCTCCCCGGCACCGTCGCTGCCACCGTGCGGATCAACGTTAGCGTCAGACGGGTGGATGTCCTCCGGACATCGCGATGGTGATCAACCGGGCCGGTGCGGACCGGCCGTTCACCTGTCCTGAAATGACCATTCATCGATGTCCGGGCGGATTCGGCGCGTCGGCGCCGCCGTCATGTCGCCGAGGCCGTCGACCGGGCGTCGAGAGTGTTCACCGGCCGCCACGTGGTGTTGGATATCCTGGCGGTTGTTCCAGGTCATCACGGCGAGCCCCGTCGGCCGTCGGCGCGCGGGCCCAGGCCCTGCCGTCACACTGCCGTCGTCGCCCGCCGCGCGGCAGAAGGCAGTTCGACGACAGGGCCTGGGCCCGTCGAGGGGAGAGACTGTGCAGGGAGCAGCCGCACGCCGGGGTTCGGCCAAGAAGGCCGAGCAGGCTTGGCAGCAGGCGATGGCCCTGTTGCAGCAGGGCGACGAAGCGGCTGCCGCCGAACGGTTCTCGCTCGCCACCGCGCACGATCCGCTGGCCGCCGACGCCTGGCTGGGGCTGCACGCGACCGGGCAGCGTCAGAAGGAGGCGCTGGACGGCATGGTCCGCTCGGCCGGATCGTTCGGCGCCTTGCGTTCGAAGTTCGGGATGCCGCTCCGCTCCCGGTTCCAGCTGGGCCACTACGTCACCTTCCGGCTCGAAAGCACCCGTGACCTCTGGGTGGCGGCCATGACCTCACTGCTGGACGCCGGGAAGCTCGACGAGGCCTGGGCCGGGCTCTCGACGGCACAACTGGACTGCGACGAGACCCGGTTCGTCTGTACGCGGTATGCCTTCCTCAAGGAGGACTGGTCCCTGGTCCTGCGTTTCGCCCCGGGGATCCGTGACGCGTTCCTGCACGACGAGGCTCAGCTGTACGTGGGTGCGGCGCTGTTCGCGCAGGGTGTCTGTCACGAGGCCCTGAACGTGCTGGCGGAGCTGCCGAGGAAGCTGGAGTCCGGGAGCCGTTTCGACGCGGAGGTCAAGTACTTCATGGGCCGCTCACTGGAGTCGCTGGGCCGGCCGGAGGAGGCGCTGAAGCGGTACCAGTACGCGTTCCGGTGTGCGCCGGGCCTCTTCGACGTGGATGTACGGGCTCAGGCGCGTTCCACGGCTCCGACGGCTTCGTCCGTGGCCGGGGCACCATCCACGTCCTCCCCCACCCCTTCCGCCCCGTCCCCTGCGGGGACCCCGGAGGTCCGCACGGCCGCGCCCGCCTCCGCACCCACGGCCCCCGAGGCCGCTTCCGGTCCCCAGGAGGGCGACGGGGACGGGCTGTCGCGGGAGGAGATGGCGCGCCGGCTCGCGGAGGCCCAGGAAGCGCTGGACGGCATGATCGGTCTGGAGCCGGTGAAGCGGCAGGTCCTCACCCTCATCGCTCAGCTGCGCATGGCGGCGCTCCGGGAGGAACAGGGGCTGCCCAGCGGCGCCCGGCCCCGGCACTTCGTCTTCGCGGGACCGCCCGGCACCGGGAAGACCACCGTCGCCCGCATCATCGGCAAGGTCTTCGCCGGTCTGGGGCTGCTGCGTTCCGGCCATGTCATCGAGGCCCAGCGCGTCGACCTCGTCGGGCAGCACCTCGGATCCACCGCCATCAAGACCAGCAAGGTCATCGACTCCGCCCTGAACGGCGTGCTGTTCATCGACGAGGCGTACGCCCTGTCCAACAGCGGGTACAGCGGTGGCGACGCGTTCGGCGACGAGGCGCTCCAGGTGCTCCTGAAGCGGGCCGAGGACGACCGGGACCGGCTCGTGGTCGTCCTCGCCGGATATCGCGAGGAGATGACCGGTCTGCTCGCCGCCAACCCGGGTCTGGTGTCCCGGTTCAACACCCGCGTCGACTTCCCCTCGTACTCCGCGCAGGAGCTGCTCCTGATCGCCCGGTCCGTCCTGTCCGGTCAGGGCGACGAACCCGACGAGGAAGCCGCAGCCGCGCTCGGCGACTTCTTCGCCGCGGCCGTGAACGAAGGCATGGCCGACACGCTGGGCAATGCCCGCTTCGCCCGGGAGCTCTGCCAGAAGGCCGCCGCGCAACGGGATCTGCGGCTGTACGCCGAGCACGCGGGCGGCACGACGCCCACCAGGGAGGAGATCGTCACCGTGCTCGCCCCGGACGTGAGGGCGGCCCACCAGGAGCTCATGGAGTCCCACGGGACCCCGGCGTAGGGATCAGGGTGCCTTGAACAGCCCCGGGAATCGGAGGGCGAGCCAGGGCTTGCGGCCCCAGGCGAACACCTTGCCCCGGGCGATGGCGCCGTAGGGGTCGGTGCGGCCGAGCGCCATCAGGAAGAAGGTGACCGGCTCGATGAGGATGGTGCAGTCCGGGCGGGCCGGCGGTCGAGGAGTGACGGTTGCGGCGCCGTCGGTGAACGTGACACCGAATCGGGCGCCGCCCCACAGGCGGATCGTGTACCCGGCGCTGAGCCGGGCGGTGGCCGCGGCATCGGTGACCCTGGGCATGGCCGTCATCAGGAACGGCAGGGAGAGTGCGACGCGTTCGCGGTCGATCATGTGGCGGTGCCCCAGCGCACGGGCGAGGTCGTAGCCGTGCCCGAGCATGTGCGTCAGCAGGTACGAGACCAGCACCGCCCGGCTCATCGGCCCCAGCGGGGTGACCACGCTCCCGGCCACGGTGCCGTCCATGGCCGCGAGGCAGGCGTCCGCGTGCGCCACGATCATCCCGGCGAGCGGCTCGGCGGCCCGCTCCTCGAACCCGGCGAGCGCACGCTCGTTTGCAGCGGCCAGACTCTGCGGCGTGCCGTCCCCGTAGCCGCGTTCCTGCCCGGCCGCGAGGTCGGCCATCAGCTCGTTGGCCTGCGCCAGATGCGCTGCGGCCTCCCCCACCGTCCACTGCGAGCCGGGTACCGGAACGCTTGTGTCGGCAACCACGCGCAACACCGCTGCGATCTCCTCGGCGGTGGTCCGTACGGCGTCGCCGAGCCCTTCGGGCAGCGCGTCGAGTGCATCGCGTCCGGTCACCGATTCCATGCTTCTCCCCGCCTCGGCCGAGCCTGCTCGGCTGCTTGCCGGCCTGTTGCCTGCCCGGCTGTTGCCCGCCTGCCTGATGTGAACAGGCCGCCCGCGGTACACAAGACCAGTCGGCGGGGCCTGCGGCAAGAGCCGGCGCCCATTCGTTTCAGCTGCGGCCGGACTGGCGGCATCCGATGTCTACCCACGGGTAACTCCCCCTGCTTTGATGGCGGCACCACTTTCCACCCCCCTCCCGTACCAGGAGAACCTGTGCCGAATCCCGCGATCCGTCGTATCTCCGGCGCAACACTGGCCGCCGCGCTCGCCGCCGCGACGCCGGCCGCCAACGCTCCGCAGGCCTCGGCGGCGGAGGCTCCGTCGCTGCGTGTGCTCACGTACAACACGTTCGTCTTCAGCAAGGCTGGCCAAGTGTACGAGCGAATGCAGCAAAGAGCCCCTGTATCTCCGTCGGCCAACCGGGGAGACACAGGGGATCACGAACGGGCAGTGACTGGCTGTCGACCGCCACCGGGAAGAGTCGACCTCGGTCGCTCGTCCCGCGTCCGGGGTGGACGTGGACCGTGTGCGCCCGCTGTCCCTCGGTGGCGAGGACATAGACCGCAACGTGCAAGTGCTGTGCCACGGATGCCACAGGCTCAGACCGCCACGGTATTCGGGGCCGCTGCGTGATGGAGACGGACGGGAGCGTTGGACCGCTCTGCCGTTCGTGTCGCAAGGTCAAGATCCGCGAGGACTTGGGGTTCAGGCTTCGCCGCTCTGACGCTGCCACCGAAGCGACCATATACGGCTACCAAGAATGCACTGAAGTGGATTCCTGGTTACGGCTCCAATTCGAGGCACAGGCCGACCTTGTGGCCACCCGCCCGCGCCTGTGCTGCTGCCACGGAAGTAGCCGTGTACACGGCTACAGCGTTCCGGGACCCGTTGACAACCTTGAGCCCTGCCGGGATGCCCGTCCCGCCGCTTACGACAAGCTGGGGCTGTTTGTCCACGTAGCGCAGGCTGAGCGCCTCTGTCAGCTTGAATGAGTCCACGATCTCGCCATTGCCCAAGACCGCAGGAATGTCGAAGTCCGGTGCCTGCTTACCCACCAGCACACTCGCGGCCTGAACCGCTCCGACGTCAACCGTAGCCGTGTACACCGCTACAGCGTTCCCAATCCTGTCAACAACCGTCAGGCCCGCCGGAATGTACGTCCCTCCGCTGGCGACGACCACCGCCCAACCGTCGCGGTACTCGATCGACAGTGTGCCGATGTCCTCGGGCTTGACCTGGTCGGCCGGGATGAGCGTGGGTTCGGTTGCTTCGGGTGTGTACTGGACCGGGGCCGGACCCTTGGCGTTGGGCGTGGATTCAGACATGGCGGTGTCTCCTGTGTTGGTGAAGGGGGTGTGCAGACACGGACGGGAACGTTCAACCCTTCTGCCGTCCGTGTCGCCGCCCAGGCAGCGAGGTGCTTTCAGCGCCTCCTGTTCGGCTCATCCGCCGGAATTTCGAACAGTGCAAAGGGGCCCATGCTGTACCTCGCGACCGGCTTACTCGCCCCATCAACCACCGTGAGCTCAGCCGGAATGTACGTCCCGCCGCTGATGACAAGTTGGGGCACACCGTCCACGTGGCGCAGGCTGAGGGTGCCGACGTCCTCGGGCTTCACGTCGGAGGCGGGAACGAGTTCGAGGTCAGTCACCTCGGCTGTCTTAAGACCGGCGTGCACGGTTACCCACTTGGCTTCGCTCTGCTCCGGAGGCAGCTTGATCGGGGCCGGTCCCTTGGCGTTGGGGGCGTTCTCGGGCATGTCGTCTCCTTGCTGGCCGGCACGCTGCCTACCTGGGAACAGCGTTGCAGGTCGGAGCGCCACCGGGCAGCGACACGAGGTGGAACGGCCGGGAATCGGCAGGGTGGCGCAAAGGAACCACCTGCGCGAACCCTGACCAGGCACAACGACATAGAAGCCCCCGTTCCTGCCGGGTCCATCTCCAGGAAGGAACGGGGGCTCACGGGCGAGCGGAGGCCAGCTGTCGACATCACCCGCGGTGATACCAGCCCCTGCCGTCCACCGCGTGCCAGGGTGCCGGGCTGCCTTTGTCTGTCGCCTGGCGCCACTGTCTCTTCAGCGCGCGGCATACGGCGCGCCCGGTCACCGTTTGGACTCGTCCGGTATGCCGTCGCCGCTCGGGAACGCTGGTCCTGACTGTGCGCCCCTTACTGTCATCCGCGCACCTCCGCCGTGGACTTGATGCGGTCATCATGACGATCCGTCATTCGCAGCCGCACGTGGAGGGCGTTGTCCTGGCTGATCTGCCACCTGCGCAGATGGATCGGCCTCCGGTTCAGCAAGAACCTGTACCCGAACTGGGCCCAGGACCACCGCGCCGCGGCGATCCCCGAGGCGTCGTTCTTCCAGGGCAATGACGTCGTCGTGCTCCAGGAAGCATTCGACAACTCCGCGTCCGACGCCCTGATGCGCAACGCCTCCGCCCAGTACCCGTACCAGACACCCGTGGTGGGCCGGAGCAGGAGCGGCTGGGACGCGACCGGTGGGGCGTACTCGGCCGTCGCACCGGAGGAGATCGATGCCTTCCTCGACGCCAAGAACATTCCTGCCTCCGAACAGGTCATCGTGGCGGGGGACTTCAACGTCGATTCGCACTCCTCCGAGTACGCATCGATGCTCGCCGACGCCGGACTGACCGCGGCCGACGCCCGCACCGGGCACCCGTACTCGTTCGACACCCAGGACAATTCGATCGCCGCCGACCGCTACCCCGACGACCCCCGCGAAGACCTCGACCACGTGCTGCACCGCACCGGGCACGCGAAGCCGGCCGGGTGGACGAACGAGGTGGTCAAGGAACAGAGCGCACCCTGGACCGTGACCAGTTGGGGCACGAGCTACACCTACACGAACCTCTCCGACCACTACCCGTTGGTCGCGTCGGCGCGATAGCGCTCCCAGCCGAACGGGAACCCGGCCGCAGCCTGGGCCCCCCGTGCCGCTCGTCCGGTGTCATGAGTGGTCTCCGTCCAGTCATCTACGATCACCGGGTGTGCGCAAATGTCATAGTCGCCGAAGACGACGCAATGCAGGCCGAACTCGTACGCCGCTATCTGGAGCACGAGGGTCACGCGGTCACGGTCGTCGGTGACGGCCTCGCGGCTCTCGCCGAGGTCCGGCACCGGGAGCCCGATCTGCTGGTGCTCGATGTGATGATGCCGCGGGCCGACGGTCTGGACGTGGTACGTGTGCTGCGCGCCGAGCACCGGGAGCTGCCGGTGCTGATGCTGACGGCCCGCAGCACCGAGGACGATCTGCTGCTGGGGCTGGATCTCGGCGCCGACGACTACATGACCAAGCCGTACAGCCCGCGTGAGTTGATGGCCCGGGTACGGACGCTGCTGCGGCGCAGCCGGCGGGGCGGTCAGGACACCGGTCCTGCCGCGGATCAGGCACTGCGGGTCGGTGCGCTCATCGTCGATCCGGACCGGCACGAGGTGTCCGTCGAGGGCCGGTCCGTGGACTGCACACCCGGTGAGTTCCGGATTCTCGCCGCCATGGCGACCGAGCCCGACCGGGTCTTCACCCGGCAGCGGCTCCTCGAGGAGCTGCACGGTTTCGACCGGTACATCAGCTTCCGCACGGTCGATGTGCACATCATGAACCTGCGCAAGAAGATCGAGCCTGCACCCCGTCGGCCGGCCCGGCTGCTCACCGTCTTCGGTGTCGGCTACAAGCTGACGGACCCGGCGAGGAATGCTTCGCGTGCGTCGTGAGCAGCGGCGGACCAGGCTCCCGCTCCGCAAGAGTCTGTTCGGCCGTCTGCTGGCGGCGTCCGCCCTGGTCGCCGCCTGTTCGGTGGCCGCCACCGCCTGGCTCGCCGTGCAGACCACCTCCGGCGCCATCAAGCAGGAGCAGGGCCAGAATCTCACCGCTGACGCCCGGATCTACAACACCCTGCTCGGATACGCGGCGGGCCACCCCACCTGGGAGGGCGTCGACAGCACCGTGCGCGACCTGGCGAAGCAGTCCGGCCGGCGGATCACGCTGACCACCGAGCAGCGCCGGCCCCTCGCCGACTCCGCTTCCCTCTCGTCACCGCCCGCGCTGCCGCCCCAGGCTTCGGCGATCGTCGACCCGCTGTCCGTGGACACCGCCCTGTCCCGGACGGTCGATCGGGCGGGTGCCGCAGCCGACCGTGTCGACCCGCGCGCGGTCGGTCCGTTCCGGTTGCCCACCGCCGAACGTACGGCCTTGCAGCGCGCCGCCGACCGGAGAGCGGCGTGCCTCAGCCGCGTCGGGGTCGCGGCGGACGTGGTCCGCGGTCCGAGTGGACGGCCGCGTGTACAGGTCGTGGGCAATGATCCGGACCGGGCTCAGGACACGCGGTGCACGTCCGACGACCTCGACTCCCCGACGGCGACCGAACGAAAGGCGCTGGACGCGCTCAATGGGCTCGCCAACGCCTGCCTGAAACGACAGGACCGCTCGGGCATCCAACTCAATCCGGACCTGTCCTGGGGCGACGGCACCGGGCCGACGGACGCCCCCGTTCCCGCCGTCCGGGTTCCCACCCCCGTACCGAGCGTCCGGACCGGCGAGGACGACCGGGCCGCCGCCTCCTGCGTGGACACGGCGCGCCGGGAACAGCTCAGCTCCTACGTCGCCTCGCCCGCGCTGCTGTTCATCGGCGACGAGGGCGGCACGACCGTTCCCGGCTTCGACCTCTCCCCCGCGAACACCGCGAAGATCGCGGGCGCGGCGGCGCTCGTCCTGGCGCTCACCGTGGGAGCCACGGTGCTTGCCGGGTCACGGCTCGTACGGCCGCTGCACGCCCTGACGGGCGCGGCACAACGGATGCGGGACGGGGAGGACTCCGCGCCCGTGCTGGTCGCCGACGACAACGAGATCGGCCGGCTCGCCGCGGCCTTCAACGACATGGCCGACCACCGCGCGCGTCTGGAGGCGCAGCGCAAGGACATGGTCAGCGACGTCGCCCACGAGCTGCGGACCCCGCTGAGCAATATCCGGGGCTGGCTGGAGGCGGCGCAGGACGGCCTGGCGGAGCCCGACCCGGCGTTCATCGCCTCGCTGCACACGGAGGCCGTGCAGTTGCAGCACATCATCGACGACCTCCAGGATCTCGCCGCGGCGGACGCGGGCGCGTTGCGTCTGCACCCCGAGCCGGTCCGTATCGAGGACGTCCTCGCACAGGTCGCCGCGGCGCACCAGGGACGGGCCGAGACCGCGGGCGTCGCGCTCTCGGCGCTGCCGGCGGTGGCCGACAGCCCCTCCCCCGTGTTGTGGGCCGACCCGGTCCGGCTGCGCCAGGCCATCGGCAACCTGGTCTCCAACGCCGTACGTCACACCCCGTCCGGTGGACGCGTGACGGTGCGCGCGTACGGCGCGGGGGCATCGACGGACACGGCGACAACCGGCGAAGAAGCCGGAGAGGTCGTGATCGAGGTCGCCGATACGGGCAGTGGCATCTCGGCGGAGAACCTGCCGCATGTCTTCGACCGCTTCTGGCGCGCCGAGAAGTCGCGCAGCCGCCGCACCGGGGGCAGTGGGCTGGGGCTGGCGATCGTACGGAAACTCGTGGAGGCGCACGGGGGCTCGGTGAGCGCGGTCAGCGTCGAGGGGCAGGGCTCGGTATTCACGCTCCGGCTGCCGGCGGATGATCCGGGAGGCCCGGCAGGTCCGATGGGTCCGGTCGGCCCGGTCGGCCCGGCAGGTCCCTCCGGCCCGGCGGAATCCCGACCGGAAGAGGCGGACGACAGGGCACAGAAGGGCGCGGACCAGGCCTGATGCGATGACCACAACGTTCTGACAGCTTCTTCATAACTTCACGCCAGCCTGTCGGCATGCCCCGCGCCCGGTGCGAACCAGACACCGGGCACCACCGGGGCCGACCTGGAATGGAGTCATCCCCATGCCCAACCGTCTCCTGCGCACCGCCGTCCTCGCCGCCGTCGCGGCGGGCGCGGTGCTCGTACCGTCCGCCGCGGCCTTCGCCGACTCCTCGCCCTCGCCTGCGGCTCCGTCCGTCGAGCCGTCCGCCTCGGCAGCGCCCGCCAAGAAGCCCACCAGCACTCCCGTACGGGGCTCGCAGCCGGCCGTGACACCTCGTGGGGGTGTGGCCGCCGGCGACAGCCCCGCTCCGGCCGTGGTCGAGGGCAGGAAGGCCGACGGCAAGGCTTCGGCCACCCCGGCTCCGCGCGGTGGCGTCGCCGCGGGTGAGCGGACGGCCGGAACCTCGGGCGACAGCACCACCGCCATCGCCGGATCGGCCACTGCCGCACTGCTGCTCGCCGGAGCGGGAACCATCGTGCTGCGCCGCCGCTCGGCCGCCCAGCGCAACGGCTGACCAGCCGGACCTCACGGCCGATCCCCGGGAGCCGACCGGCTGCCGAGCCAGTCGCGACGCTCACCGCAGTCGCCCGTCCTTCGTGGCGCCGTCCGTTCCCGGGCGGCGCCACTGCCGATCTCCGCCCAGACCTGGAGCCCCCATGTTCCGCACATCGTCTTCGCTCCGACGCGCCGCGCTGCCGCTGCTCGCCTGCCTCTTCCTCGCCGGTTGCTCCTCCGATGCCGCGGACGACTCGTCCGCCGCGGGGCCCGGCAGCAGCGCGAGCGCCGCTCTCGACGCTCCGGAGCAGACCGGTTCGAAGGGAGCGGGGAAGGCCGGGGGTTCCCGCTCCTCGGCGGCGGCCCCCGTCCGCGTCAGCATCCCGTCGCTCGGCATCGACAGCGAGCTGATGCGCCTCGGCCTCAACGGGGACGGCACCGTCGAGGTCCCGCCCGCCGACAAGGGCATGACCGCCGGCTGGTACACCGGTGGCGCCACTCCCGGTGAGCCCGGCGCCGCGGTCATCATCGGGCACAACAACACCCGCTTCGGAAAGGCCGTCTTCCACGATCTCAAGAAGATCGGCAAGGGAGCGGACATCGCCGTCAAGAACGACCGCGGCGCGGAACTCCACTTCAGGGTCACCGGCACCGAGACGGTCAGCAAGAAGACCTTCCCGACCGAGAAGGTCTACGGGGCCACCAGGACACGCGCCCTGCGTCTGATCACCTGCGACGGCGCCTTCGACGCCCAGGGCCACCCGGTGGACAACCTCATCGTGTACGCGCACCGGAGCTGACGGCGGCGCCGAGGACCCGTACCGGCAAAGATTGCACATCCGCACATGGCGCCCCCATGGCACCCGGAGCGGGCTCGCGCAAGCCCACCGACTGCCGGCTCCACGAAAGATCAGGTGCAGCTCTCCGTGCGGGAATCCGTCGGGTTCGGAAGGCGGGCCACGGATGTCAGCGCACGGCTCAACAAGAGCTGCGGCAAGGCGGAGCATCGGCTCGACGCAGGGAGCGTCGAAGTGCCAAGGCTGCCAGTGCCGCAGGGGCGCCCTTCGGTCCGCGGATGCCCGGGAAGGCGTTGATGTCGACCGCGACGGGCGCCCCCTCGCGGTCCAGCAGGTCGACACCGTAGACGTCCAGGCCGAAGACCTCCCCCGTGTGGAGGGCGAGTTCGGTCCAGGCCTGCGGCAGATCACGGACCAGTGGCGCGGACGGCGTACCGTCCGGCGGTATGCCCACTGGTGCGGGGCGCACCCCCGCGAACACCTTGCCCGCGATCACCCACAGCTTGTGGTCCCAGCCGCTGTTCGCGACGAACTCCTGCAGGACTACGGGTTCGTCGGGCCACTTTGCCGCGAGGTCCCGGAGCTCGGCCGGACCGTCCACGCGGGCGACCAGGTCCGCGCGTCGGCTGTGGCGGCTCTTGACCATGAGCGGGAAGCCGCTCTGAACCGGCTCCGCTCCGTGGACGGCTTCGGACAGCGCGTCC
The DNA here is from genome assembly GCF_042731715.1 of Streptomyces sp. NPDC059832. Taxonomy (NCBI): domain Bacteria; kingdom Bacillati; phylum Actinomycetota; class Actinomycetes; order Kitasatosporales; family Streptomycetaceae; genus Streptomyces; species Streptomyces sp. NPDC059832. Next base: position 44,062 of record NZ_JBHWIY010000020.1, read on the forward strand.
AGGGTCCTTGTCCGGGGCATCGGCAGTCCGGCGCCCTCCGCCACGGCGGCGATCCGGCTCCTGTCCTGGCACAGCTCCGTCGAGGCGGCGGAGTTCAGCACCCGGGCGCCGCGTGCTTCGAGGAAACGGGCCAGCACCAGGGCCCGGCGGGTATGGGCCTTGAGGAGGTAGACATCGGCGAGATCGTCCGCGGTCACCAGTTGCGACGGGGACCCGGTTCCGGTGTCCGGGTTCAGGAACGTCACCCGGTGCTTCGCCTCGGTCAGTGCGGCAGAGACTGCGGCGAGCAGTGGATGATCCGGCTTGTCGGTCAGCAGGCACACCCTCATATCTGCGCGGCCTCCGGCACGGCCGCCAGCACGTCCGCCTCGCGGCCGGGGACGGGGTGCGGTTGAAGCCGTCCATGGGGGATCTGCGGCTGCGCGGGAATGCGCGGGGCGGGGGCGAGCACGCCCCGCCGACCGGCGCCGCCCGCCCTGGCCAGGTCGAGGACGGCACCGGCCAACCTGGATACGGCGTCGGGGACCTGCCGGAAGCTCGGGAAGTCGTTGATGTCGACGATCACGGGGCCGTCGGGACCGAGCACCACGTCGATGCCGTACAGATCGAGGCCGAAGACCTCTCCCACCTTCGCCGCCACCGCGGCCACCTCGGCGGGCAGGGGGACGGCTCCCTCGTCGACCGACCCGTCCGGGTGGAGCGGGGAGCGGCGCAAGGTCGCGTGAAGCTCACCCGCGAGACAGTAGACCTTCAGATCGGAGCCCGGATTGGACACATAGGGCTGCGCGATGAGTTGGCCCTCCCCCGCCTGCTCCGCCTCCGCCAGCCGCCCGGGGTCCGCCACCAGCCGCACCCCGCGTCCCGAGCTGCCGTCGGCGGGCTTGACCACCAGAGGGAAGAGCTCGTCGGGAACATCCGCGAACAGCGTGGCCCTCGGTGCCGAATAGGTCACCGGAACCGGCAGCCCGTGCTGTCGAGCGATGACCGATGTGAAGACCTTGTCACGCACCGCGCGGATCGACCGCGCGTCGTTCACCGTGGTCAGGCCCACCGTCGCCGCGGCCTCCAACAAGGTGAGCCCGGGGCCGCCGGACACGGTCTTGAGTACCCAGGCGTCATGGGTCCCCGCCCTCACCTCCTCCGAGATCCGCAGGAGAGAGCCGCCGGGGCGCACCACGTCCACCTGGTGTCCCCACGACGACAGCCGCCGGACCACGTCAAGCGGCATGCCGTCATGCCGGTACAGCTCTTCGACGAGGAAGCAGAGCTTCATCCCAATACCCCTCGGTGCCCCATACCTGATGAGGGCAGAACGGTGCCTCGCGGTGCTCTTTCGAACACCACCAAAAGGGCAACGCTACGTCACGTCAGCCCCAAAGCAACCGCAGCCGGGGGTTACTGATGGTGCGTTGCCCCACCCGAGGCTCGGGACGGCCGCGCAGACCCGGCGTCCGTGATTCGCGCGCCCGGTGCCTGCCGTCCTTGTCAGAAGAAGACCCCGCACCGCAGCAGCACATTCGCGTACGGCCGCGCCTCCCCCGTCCGCACCACCAGCCGGGCCCCCGCCGCGAGTGCCTTCAGCTCCTCGTGGGGTACGTGGGCGAGTTCCGGGAGGCGCTCCTCCAGGAGGCGTGCGGCCTCCGGGTTGGCCTCCCGCACCTCGTGCGCCGCTGTCGCGCCCTCCACCACCAGTTCGTCCAGCAGCCCGTCGAGCACCTCGGCGAACGAGGGGACGCCGGCCCGGAAGGCCAGGTCGACGACCCGGGGGCCGACCGGGATGGGCATGCCCACGTCACAGATCAGCACTGCGTCGCCGTGGCCGAGTTCGGCCAGTGCTCCGGCGAGGTGGCGGTTGAGAATTCCTGCCTTCTTCACGGGGCCGGGACTTCCTCTGCGGTCGGGAGTACCTCTGCGGTCAGGAGTTCCTCTGTCGTCGGGAGTTCCTCCGCGGTCGGGAAGGAAGCCTGTGCGCCCTGCCTGGTGACTGCGGCCGCGCCCACCCGCACGGCGAACGCAGCGGCTTCGGCGAGTTCTTCGCCCAGGCCGAGCCGCCAGGCCAGGGCGGCCGTGAACGCGTCGCCGGCCCCGGTCGTGTCCACGGCTTCGACCTCGATGCTCGGTACGGGTACGGCATCGCCCGTGCGGCGGTCCGCGACGAGCGCCCCCGCCGCCCCCAGCGTGATCACGACCGAAAGCGGGCCGAGCGCGAGCAGTGCCCGTGCCCACTCCCGGGGCGTGGTGCCTGCGGCCTCGCCCAGCATGTAGCGCGCTTCGTGCTCGTTGACCACCAGCGGGTCGCAGGCTGCCAGCACGTGGGCGGGCAGGGGCGCGGGCGGTGACGGGTTCAGCACCAGCCGGGTACCGGGTGACATCGCACCGGCCACCTCCGCGACGGTCTCCAACGGGATCTCCAGCTGTACGGAGACGACCCGGGCCGCACCGAACAGGGGGCCGGCCGCCCGGATGTCCTCCGGGGTGAGGCGGGCATTGGCCCCCGGCGACACCACGATGCTGTTGTCACCCGAGGGGTCCACGGTGATCAGCGCGACGCCGGTGGGCGCCCCGCCCACGAGGACGCCGGCGGTGTCGACGCCCGCCGCCCGTTGTGAATCCAGCAGCAGGCGGCCATGCGCGTCGTCACCGACCCGGGCCAGCAGGGCCGTACGGGCTCCGAGGCGGGCGGCGGCGACTGCCTGGTTTCCGCCCTTGCCGCCCGGGTGGACGGCGAGATCGGAGCCGAGCACGGTCTCGCCGGGTGCGGGGCGGCGTTCGACACCGACGACCAGGTCGGCGTTGGCGGAGCCCACGACCAGCAGGTCGTACCGGTCGTGGTCGTGGTCGCTCTCGTACATGGTTCCTGCTTTCCGTGGTCAGGCGTTGCTCGGGTCGGGCCCGGTCCCGTTCAGGCGCACCGGGTACCGTTCGGTCGCGCTCAGGAGAAGTCGGCGACGTTGCTCCTGGTGACGACCTTGACCGGCACCTTCACCGTGCTCTCGACCTTCTTGCCCTCTGCCGCCGCCACGGCGTTCTGTACGGCGATCCTGCCCAGCTCCTTCGGCTGCTGTGCCACGGACGCGTACAGCGTCCCTGCGGCAACCGCCTTCAGGCCGTCCGGAGTTCCGTCGAATCCGACGACGGGCACCGACGCTCCCGCCTTGCTGCCGAGTGCCTTGACCGCGCCGAGCGCCATCTCGTCGTTCTCGGCGAAAACACCGGTGATACCGGGGTGGGACTGGAGCAGGTTGGTCATGACGTCCAGGCCCTTCGTGCGGTCGAAGTCCGCCGGCTGCTTGGCCACGACCTTGATGCCCGGATACGCCTTGAGGCCTTCGGCGAAGCCGGCGCCGCGCTCGCGACTGGCCGAGGTGCCGGCCGTCCCCTGCAGGATGGCGATGCTGCCCTTGCCCCCGAGCTTCTCGGCCAGTGCCTTGGCGGCGAGCCTGCCGCCCGCGACGTTGTCGGACGCCACGAGCGTCGCGGTCCGTGCCTTGTTGACGCCTCGATCGGCGGCGATCACGGGGATGTCCGCCTTGTTGGCGCCCTGGACGGCGGGGCCCGCCGCATCCGAGTCCACCGGATTGACGATGATCGACTTCATGCCCGAACTCGTGAAGTTCTGGAGCTGGTTGGCCTGCTGCGAGGCGTCGTTCTGCGCATCGGTGACGGTGAGGTCGACCCCGGCTGCCTTCGCCTCCGCCTGCGCGCCCGCCTTCATCTGTACGAAGAAAGGGTTGTTGAGCGTGGAGAGCGACATGCCCACCTTGGTGTTGCCGCCGGAGGAGCCGGAGTTGAAGTAGGACACCCCGCCCACGACGACGGCCACGCACAGGGCGGCAACAGCGAACTTGACCGCACCCGCTCCCCTGCGCCCGGATCCCGGCGAGCCCGGCGCGGCGGACGAACCGCCCGGTGCGGCGGCTCCGGAACCGGCCTTGCGGCGGAGTGTGTCCAGCAGCACCGCGAGCGCGATGACGACACCGATGACGACCTGCTGCCAGAACGCGGAGACGGAGAGGAGGTTCAGCCCGTTGCGGAGGACGGCGAGGATGAGTGCGCCGATCAGGGTTCCGGACGCCTTGCCGACACCGCCGGCGAGGCTGGCACCGCCGATGACCACTGCGGCGATCGCGTCGAGTTCGTAACCCTGCGCGGCCTGCGGCTGCGCGGAGGTCAGCCGGGAGGCGAGGACGATGCCCGCGACCGCGGCGAAGAGGCCGGACAGGGCGTAGATGGCCAGTTTCTGCCGCTTGACGCGCAGTCCGGAGAGCCGGGCCGCCTCCTCGTTGCCGCCGATCGCGTACATCGAACGGCCGATGTAGGTACGGGCCAGGATCAGCGCCGCGATCAGTCCCATCACGATCATCACGAGCACCGGGACGGGCAACCAGCCACCGAGCGTGTCACCGAGCACGGAGACCGAGCCGGGGAAGTCGATCGGCTTGCCCTGGGAGATGACCAGGGACAGACCGCGCGCGATCGACAGCATCGCCAGCGTCGCGATGAACGGCGGCAGTTTGCCGTACGAGACGAGCGCCCCGTTGACGAAGCCGCACGCGATGCCGGTGGCCGCGGCGAGGATGAGCGCCAGCCAGACCGGCACCCCCTCCGAGGTCGCCGTCCAGGCCAGGACGGTCGCCGAGAGCGCGGCGACCGAGCCCACGGACAGGTCGATGCCCGCCGAGACGATCACGAAGGTGACACCGAACGCGAGGATCGCGGTGACGGCGGCCTGCACACCGATGTTCAGCAGGTTCTGGGTGGTCAGGAAGTCGCTGGAGAGCAGCGACATCGCCACCAGCAGGACGACCAGAGCGCTGAGCGCGCCGTTGTCGAGCAGGAGCCGGCGGACCGTGTGCCCTGCGGCGCCGCTGGCGCCCGTATTGCTCTTGAGCGTGTCAGTGGCCACGAGGGCTCTCCTCTTCGTTCGCAGTCGGATCTGCTGCCGCGGTTGTCGTGGGGGGTGTCGTGGGGGGTGCGCTGACGGCAAGGGCCATCACGGCGTCCTGGGTCGCTTCGTGCGCGGGGAGCTCCCCCGCGATCCGGCCCTGGGACATGACCAGCACCCGGTCGCTCATGCCGAGGACTTCGGGCAGGTCGCTGGAGATCATCAGAACCGCGTGGCCCGATGCCGTGAGTTCGTTGATGAGCTGGTAGATCTCGACCTTGGCACCGACGTCGATACCGCGGGTCGGTTCGTCGAGGATCAGCACTCTGGTGTCGGCGAGCAGCCACTTGCCGATGACGACCTTCTGCTGGTTGCCACCGGAGAGCGTGCGGACATGCTGGCCGAGACCCGCCATCCGTACGCCGAGTTGTTCGGCGATCCGAGCTGCGGCCACGCGCTGCCCCTTGAGGTCCACGAGTCCGGAGCGGCTGGCCGAGCGCAGGGTGACCAGGCCGAGGTTCTCCTGCACCGAGGCATCGAGCACCAGGCCCTGCCCCTTGCGGTCCTCGGGTACGAGGCCGATTCCGGCACCCATCGCCGCGGTGACGTCGTGCCTGGCCAGCCGCTCGCCGAGCACGTCGACGGTGCCGCCGTCGTAGGGGTCGGCGCCGAAGACGGCGCGTGCGACCTCGGTGCGCCCGGCGCCGACGAGGCCGGCGAGACCGACCACCTCTCCGGCCCGCACCTCGAAGCTGATGTCGTGGAACACGCCGTTGCGGGTCAGGCCGCGCACGGACAGCAACGGGCTGCCGGTTTCGGGGCGTTCGCGGGGGTACTGCTGGTCGATGCTGCGTCCCACCATCAGCTGGACGAGTTCCGCCTCGGGGGTCGACGCGGGCACCTGGTCGATGCTCCGGCCGTCGCGCAGCACCGTGACCCGGTCACCGAGTGCCGCGATCTCCTCCAGGTGGTGGGTGATGAAGACGACCCCCACCCCGTCCGCACGCAGCTGCCGCACGATCCGGAAGAGCTTGTCGACCTCCTCCGAGGTGAGGACCGCGGTCGGCTCGTCCATGATCAGGACGCGGGCGTCCAGGCTGAGCGCCTTGGCGATCTCCACCATCTGCAGCCGGGCGATGCCCAGTTCGCGGATCTTTGCTTTCGGTGAGACATGCAGGCCGACACGGCGCAGGAGCACCTCGGCGTCCGCCTCCATGCGACGCCGGTCGATCATCCCGAAGCGGCGCGGCTGGCGGCCGAGGAAGATGTTCTCGGCGACGGTGAGATCGGGTACCAGGTTGAACTCCTGGTAGATCGTGGCGATTCCGAGCCGTTCGGCGTCCTGTGCGCCGTGGATACGGACCTCGCGCCCCTGGGCGAAGATCCGGCCGCTGTCCGGGCGGTAGGCACCGGAGAGCATTTTGATGAGCGTGCTCTTGCCGGCTCCGTTCTCGCCGAGCAGGACATGCACTTCGCCGCTGCGCAGGTCGAAGTCCACGCTGTCCAGCGCGACCACACCGGGGAAGGTCTTGCGTACGCCTTCGATGCGCAGCAACTCGTCCGGATTGCTCACAAGTTGCTCCTCTGGTCCGAAGCGGGCTCGCCGCAGGAACGGCGTATGACGAGGCGGGCGGGAAGGGTGACGGACTGCGGGGACCGGCCTTCGACGATGTCGACCAGGGCGCGAACGGCGGCACGGCCGAGGTCGCCGGTCGGCTGGGCGATCGCCGTGATCGGCGGGTCGGTGTGGACGAACCACGGGATGTCGTCGAAGGCGGCGAGTCCGATGTCCTGCGGGACGCGCAGTCCGGCCGCGCGGATGGCGTCCAGCGCGCCGAGTGCCATCAGGTTGTCGGCGGCGAACACGACCTCGGGCGGTTCGGGGAGCGCCAGGAAGCGCTCGGTGACGCGTCGGCCGCTGTCCGCCTGGAAGTCGCCCTGGCCGATGTAGACGTCGGGCAGGGTGAGTTCGTAGGCGCACAGCGCCTCGCGGAAGGCCTCGACGCGCTCGTTGCCCGTGGTGGTGGCCGCGGGGCCGGCGATGATGGCGAGTCTGCGGCGGCCCAGCGCGTGCAGATGGGCGACCAGGTCCCGGATCGCGCGGCGGCCGTCGGCGCGCACGACGGGGACGTCGACACCGGGCATCCAGCGGTCCACGAAGACCATCGGGGTGCCGTCGTGTGCCACATCCGCCATCAGCGGGGAGTCGCCGTCCGCGGGAGAGACGAGAAGCCCGTCGATCCTTCGGTCGAGGAGCGTACGGACGTGGTGGTCCTGCAGCTCCGGCCGCTCGTCGGCGTTGCCGATGATGACGCTGTAGCCGAGGGCGCGGGCCTCCTCCTCGACGAAGCGGGCCAGTTCGGTGAAGTACGGGTTCAGCACATCGCTGATGACCAGGCCGAGGGTGCGCGTCTGATCGGTGCGCAGCGAGCGGGCGACGGCGTTGGGCCGGTAGCCGAGGGCGTCGACGGCGGCGATCACTCGGGTCCGCGCGTCCGGGCTGACGGACGGATGGCTGTTGAGAACACGGGAGACCGTGGCGACAGAGACTCCCGCCTGGGCCGCGACGTCCTTGATGCTCGTCATGTCCGGACCACCTCCTTGTGGTTTCCGTACGCCTCGAAACCAGCGGATCACAGCCGTGGAATCGATTACACGGATGATTGGAAACGATTACATGGCTGGAAACAAGACCCCACCCGCTGTCCGAGACCGGATCGTAACGAGTGAGAAGGAACGGAGGTGAGGAGTACTCCGGGCACACGAGCGGGGACGCCGCGTCATGTTCGGCATCCGGGCGGCAACCCCGGCGGCGGCAGCGACCGCACCGTCCCGAGGGGGAGTGCTGCAGCGAATCACCGAAGGCCGCCCCTGAGCCAATGACCTCGGGTTCGGTGGCCTCGCCCCGGCTGCGGCGGCCTCGTTCCGCGTGGCCGTTGGTCACGCGCTCGATCGCACCACTGCCCGGAAACGCAGAAGACCCCAGGTGAACTGGGGTCTCAGCTGGTGTCCGAGGGGGGACTTGAACCCCCACGCCCGATAAAGGGCACTAGCACCTCAAGCTAGCGCGTCTGCCATTCCGCCACCCGGACCAGGTGGTCGGCCCCGGTTTCCCGCGGCGACATGGAAAACAATACCAGGGGTTCGGGGTGGGTCTCACCCGCATTTCCCGTGGTCAGTGCGGTGCGGCGGAGACGCCCGGCGCGATCCCGTACCGCTTCGTCCACCCCTACCACGTCCCGTAGTCACGCTCGCACACTTAGTGCACGGTGGGCCGGCATCCGCTCTCCGCACCCATCGGACGCCCGGAACCGGCGGACGACCCCGGGTGGGCGGCGCCCGAGGCCCGTTTACCCAAGCTCGACAAGATGTTCCAGCTCAGCGAGGAGTGGTCCTCGGCACTGCCCAAGCGGGACGTACTGGAGCAGCTCAACGCCCACAACATCCCCTGCGGCCCGATCCTCTCCGCCTAGGAGATCGTCGAGGACGAGTCCCTCGTCGCCAACGAGACGGCCGTCCGGGTCGAGCATCCGGAACGTGGCACGTTCACCACGGTGGGATCCCCGCGCTGAAACTCTCCGACTCCCCCGTGGACGTGGTGACTTCGCCCCTGCCGGGTGAGCACAACGAAGAGGTGTACGTCGGTGAACCGGGCCTCGGCGACGAGGAACTGCGGTTGCTGAAGTCGGACGGAGTCATCTGAGCCATGACCGGATCACAGGATCGCGAACGGGTACGGGAACTGTTCGACTCCGTCCGGGCCGCCGGGCGCGACACGCTCACCGCCCCCGGGGGGAAATCATCACCAAGGCCCACGGAATCGCCGTGCCGGGCGAGGAGCTGGCCCAGGACGTCGACGAGGCCGTGTCGTACGCCGACCGGCTCGGCCGGCCGGTCGTGCTGAAGGTCGTCTCCCCGGAGGTGCTGCACAAGACGGAGGCCGGCGGTGTCGTCATCGGCGTGGAGGGCGCCTCGGAGGTACGGGCCGCGTTCTGCCGGATCGTCGAGAACATGCGGGCGTACGCACCCGATGCAGCGGGAAGCTGGTCAGTGGTCTGTTCGGCGGCGGTCTCGGCTCGATGGTGGTCGACGCCTGGGGCTACGACGGTGCCTACGCGCTCGCCGGTGGGATCTCCATGGCGGCGGCCGGCTTCGCGCTGCTGCTGAAGCAGCCGGGACATCCACGGGTGCGCGGCACGGCCCCGGATCCGGTGTGCCGGTCGGCCGGGAAGCCGTCTGAGCCCTCTCCACGGATACCGACGACGACGGCCCTCCCCGCCCTTTGCGAGGAGGGTCATCGTGCGTGCCGGACCACGCGAGCCCGGCATGATCCGAACGAGAGGCCCTAGCAGCCCTTGCGGCGCAGTGTGTGCAGGTAGGCGGCCGAGCGGCGGGCCGTGGTGAAGGAGTCGACGATCGGCTGGTCGTGCTCCACCTGCCAGTGGTGGTCACGGCGGCCGCCGTGGGTCCTGGTGACGGCACTGAGGAACTTCTTGTAGTCGATGTCGCCGTCCCCGACGTCCACCATGCGGTAGCCGTCGCGGGCCGCGATGTCGTGCTCGCCGTCCTTGACGTGGAAGAGCGGGTAGCGGTCGGGCTGCTTCAGTACGTAGTGCAACGGGTCGAAGGTGTCGGGGGTGCCGTCGGCCCGCTTGCCGAACCGGAACTGGCCGACATAGGCCCAGTAGATGTCCATCTCCAGGAAGACCAGATCGGGGTCGGTCTCGGCGAGCAGTACGTCGTAGAGGCGGACATCGGGCCGGTCGGTGGCGAAGGAGAACTCCTCGGCGTGGTTGTGCTGGTAGAACTTCATGCCGCGTGCCCTGGCCGCGGCACCATAGGTGTTGAAGTCCGCGGCGGCGCGCTTCCAGGCGTCGACCGTCGATCCGTAGCGGAACGGTCCCGAGGCGGTACCGACATGCTTGAGGCCGAGGGCCTGGGCGTCGTCGAGGACCTTGGTGAGGTTCTGCGCGAAGGTGTAGGCGTTCGGGTTGTTGTCGTCGTAGTAGCCGACGTGACTGCCGATGCCCTTGAGCCCGTGGTCGCGGGTGAGCCGCTTGAGCTGGGCGAGGGTGATGGCACCGGCCGAACCCTGGGTGTAGCCGGCGTACTCGACCTCGTCGTAGCCGTACGCCTCCAGTTCGGCGAAGACCTTGTCGAAGCCGAGGGTCGAGACCTTGTCGCGGAGGGTGTAGAGCTGGATTCCGAGACGGCCGGGCGGCAGCAGCGGGTCGCCCTGGGGCCTGCCCTGGGCGGTGGCGGCGGGGGCCGCGGCGCCGAGGAGGGCTGCTGCGGTGGCTCCGGCGGCCACGCCGAGCATGGAGCGCCGGCTGAGCTTGCGGGCGAGTTCGGCGTCGACGGGGGTGCGGCGGCTCATGAGGGAACTCCTTCTGGGGGCGGGACGTTGTCAGTGCAGTCCGGCAAGCTCAAGGAGCAAGGACTTCACTTCGGTGGCCCGGACGGGGCCGGTGAACGCGTGGGGGGTGGAGCACAGGATGAGCGGACCTTCTTCGTCGCTCTGCGGAAGGCGGCCGTGGCTGCCGCGAATAGGTGACGGGTCCAGGGGTACGACCGCCATGCGGTAGCGCATGCCGAGCTTCTTGCGGGCGACGGCCGTGGCCGCCTTGACGCGGACGTACGGGTCCTGGGGGTCCAGGAAGAGTTCGACGGGGTCGTAGCCGGGTTTGCGATGGATCTCGACGAGCTGCGCGAAGTCGGGTGCGCGGGCGTCGTCGAGCCAGTAGTAGTACGTGAACCAGGCATCCGGGTCCGCGACGGCGACCAGCTCGCCGGAGCGCGGATGGTCGAGGCCGTGTTCCTTCTTGCCCTCGTCGTCGAGGAGCTGCTCGATGCCCTGGACGTCCCGGAGTGCTTCGCGGGTCGCTTCGAGGTCCTCGGGGCGGCGTACGTAGATGTGGGCGAGCTGGTGGTCGGCGACGGCGAAGGCGCGGGAAGCCATCGGGTCGAGGTATTCCATGCCGTCCTGGGTGTGGACCTCCAGGAGGCCGGCGCGGCGCAGGGCCCGGTTGATGTCCACGGGCCGGTCGACACGGGTGATGCCGTATTCGGAGAGGGCGACGACGGTGCGGCCCTCGCGGCGGGCGTCGTCCAGGAGGGGGGCCATGGCGCGGTCGAGTTCGGCCGCGGCCCGGTAGGAGCGCGGGTCGTCGGGACCGTAGCGCTGGAGGTCGTAGTCGAGATGCGGGAGGTAGCACAGGGCCAGGTCGGGGTGGCGGGTGTCGAGGATGTGCCGGGTCGCGTCGATGATCCACTGCGAGGAGACGAGGTCCGCGCCGGGGCCCCAGAAGTGGAAGAGGGGGAATGTGCCGAATTTCACGGTGAGTTCGTCGTGCAGGGCGGGCGGCCGGGTGTAGCAGTCGGGTTCCTTGCGTCCGTCGGCGTAGTAGACGGGGCGCGGGGTGACGGTGATGTCGGTGTCGGCGCCCATCGCGTACCACCAGCAGATGTTGGCGACCGTGAAGCCGGGGTGGGCGCGGCGGGCGGCGTCCCAGAGTTTGTCGCCCGCGACCAGTCCGTTGTGCTGGCGCCAGAGCAGGACGTCGCCGAGTTCGCGGAAGTACCAGCCGTTGGCGACGATGCCGTGTTCGGCGGGGGTGGTGCCGGTGAGGAAGGTGGACTGGGCCGCGCACGTGACGGCGGGGAGGACGGTGCCGAGGGGCGCGTGGGTGCCGGACTGCCCCAGGGCCTTCAGGTGCGGCATGTGGTCGAGGAGCCGTGGGGTGAGGCCGACGACATCGATGACGAGGAGGGGGTGGGGAGTCATGGGCCCGGTGGGCTGCTCGGCTGTGGTCACGGGAGCTCCTTGAGGCCGAGGTCGACCAGGAGGTCGCGGGCGAGGGTGAGTTCGGCGGCGATGCCGTCGGCGAGCTGGGTGCGGGTCCGGGGGCGCAGCGCGGCCGGGAGCGCCTGCCAGGTGTACGTCTCGACCTCCAGGTGCCTGGTGAGGGGCCGTGCGCCGCCCACCAGTCGGGTCAGTGCGGAACTGAGCACGGGAAGGGTGGAGGTGAGCGGTGGTGCGGGGGGTGCGTGCAGGGGGACGTGGAAGTGGGAGCGCCAGGGGGTTCCGTCCGGCAGGGCCCGGCCGGTGACGGCCTCGCCGAGGTCGTCGGTGCCGCGCAGCCCGGCGGCGGTGTCGGTGCGGGTCTGGTGCAGGAAGCGGGGCTCGGCGAAGGCGGCGAGTGCGGCGCGCACCTCGGGGAGGTGGGGGTGTTCGGCGTGCAGGGCGGCGGAGAGCTGTGCCTTGGCGATCGGGATGCCCGCCGCGTCGAGCGCGTCGACGGCGGTGTCGGGGTCCTCGAAGGAGGTGGCCAGGTGGCAGGTGTCGATGCAGATGCCGATGCGTGGGTGTCCGACGGCGGTGAGGGGTGAGATGGCGTCGGCGGTGGTCTCGACCGTGCAGCCCGGCTCGGGTTCGAGGCCGATACGGATGGACTTGCCGGTGAGTTCGGCGAGTGCGTCCAGGCGTTCGCCGAGGGTGGTGAGCGCGGTGTGTGCCGCTCGGGCCGCCTCCGGGTCCGAGTCGAAGGGGGTGCGCCAGGCGATCGGGAGGGTGGAGATGGTTCCTTCGGTGGCGTCGTCGGGGAGCAGGCCGGCCAGCAGCCGGGCGAGGTCGGTGGTGTGGGCGAGACGCTCCGGATCCGTCCAGTCGGGCTTGTACACGCGGTACTTGACCTCGTCGGCGCCGAATCCCTCGTACGGGAAGCCGTTGAGGGTGACCACCTCCAGGCCGCGGCGGTCCAGTTCGGCGTGGAGGGACCGCAGCTCGGCGGGGTCGTTGACCAGGGTGCGGGCCGCGTCCCTGGCGAGCCAGAGGCCGATGCCGAGCCGGTCGCGGCCGAGGCGTCTGCGGACCGGTTCGCAGTGGTCGCGCAGTTGGGCGCGGACGCCGTCGAGCGTCTCGGCTGGGTGGACGTTGGTGCAGTACGAGAGGTGGACGGTGGAGCCGTCGGGGTGGCGGAAGCGCATCGCCTCACTCCCCGCCGCGCAGGATGGAGTTGCCTTCGTGGAGGGGTTCCGGCGCGGCGATGCCGAGCTGGAGCCGGCCGCTCTGTCCGTAGAAGGCGACGGGGTTGCGCCAGAGCACCTGGTCGACGTCGTCGTCGCTGAATCCGGCGGCGAGCATCGCGTCGCCCACCTTGCGGGTCTTGAGCGGATCGCTTCTGCCCCAGTCGGCGGCCGAGTTGACCAGGACCTTCTCGGTGCCGTGGATCCTGAGGATCGCGATCATGCGGTCCTCGTCCATCTTGGTGTCGGGGTAGATGGAGAATCCGGCCCAGCAGCCGCTGTCCAGGGCGTCCTTCACGGTGGTCTCGTTGAGGTGGTCGAGCAGGACCCGCTCCGGGGAGAGGTGGGATTCGCGGATGACGTCGAGGGTGCGGTGCAGCCCGGCGAGCTTGTCCCGGTGCGGGGTGTGCACGAGGGCGGGCAGGCCGTGGTCGGCGGCGAGCTGGAGCTGGGCGGCCAGGGCGGTGTCCTCGGCCGGGGTCATGGAGTCGTAGCCGATCTCGCCGACGGCGACGACCGAGTCCTTGACGAGATAGCGGGGCAGGGCCTCCAGGACGGGGACGCAGCGCGGGTCGTTCGCCTCCTTGGGGTTGAGGGCGAGCGTGCAGTGGTGGGCGATGCCGTACTGGGCGGCGCGGAAGGGTTCCCAGCCGAGCAGGGCATCGAAGTAGTCGAAGAAGCTGGCGGGCGAGGTGCGGGGCTGGCCGAGCCAGAAGGAGGGTTCGACGAGGGCGCGGACCCCCGCGTCGTACATCGCCCGGTAGTCGTCCGTGGTGCGGGAGGTCATATGGATGTGCGGGTCGAAGATGCGCATCAGGACTCCTCCGTGGGGGCGGCTGCACCGGGGGTGGTGAGTTCGAGGACGCGAGTGAGATCGGCGGGGACACTGCGGCCCGCCGCGGTGCGTTCGGCGGCGAAGTCGCCGAGCATGCGGGCGAGTTCGGCGTCGCCGCGCGCGCGTCGGGCCAGTCCGTCGACGGCGTCGACGGGGACCTCGGTGAAAAGGCACTTGAGAATGGCGTGGCGCCAGCTGTGCGGATCGAGATGGGTGGCGGCGTACGGGCCGACGGCCGCGGCGATCAGCCGGGTGTCGTTGGTGCGCAGGGCGTCCTCGACGACGGGAAGGGCGGTGGGGCCGAGGTCGAGGCGGTGCAGGGTGAGCAGGACGGCCCGTCGTTCGGCGGCGGTGCCCTGTTCGTAGAGCCTGGTCAGGGCGGGCAGCGCGGCACGGGCTTCGATGAGCAGCAGGGCGCGTACGGAGTCGGCGTGTTCGAGTCCGCAGTGCCGGCCGGCCGCGGCGTACCGCAGTTCCCACGACGGGGCGGCGTACGGTCCGCCGGGCTGTTCGGTGTCCTGGTGGGTGGCGGAGTGCTCCGCCTCGGCGAGGGCCTCGTCGAGCCAGGCGCGCGCGGCTCCGCCGAGCTGTGTGTCGAGTTCCTTGCGGGTCAGCAGCGGGGGGTTCGTCGGGGACATCGGCATGGCGTCGCTCCCTTCGGCGGTTCAGCGGCTCGACGGACTGTCGCTCGACGGACTGTGGTGGCTCGACGGACTGTGTTCGCGGAGGAACTCGATGGAGGTGCGGGCGAGTTCGGGGCCGGCGTGGGAGTGGCGGGGCAGTTCGACAACGGTGAGGCCGCGGTATCCGGTGCCGGAGAGGGTGTCGAGTGCTTCGAGTACGGGCGGGAAGTCGATCTCGCCCTCGCCGAACGGGAGGTGTTCATGGACGCCGCGGCGCATGTCCTCGATCTGGACGTGGCGCAGCCAGGGCGCGGCGTCGCGGACGCAGTCGACGGGCAGGGCGGGCTCCAGGCACTGGCAGTGGCCGATGTCGAGGGTGAGCCCGAGCGGTGGCGGATCTCCGCTGAGGACGCGCAGATGGTGGAAGTCGGCGAGGTTGGCGAGGAGGTGTCCGGGCTCGGGTTCGATCGCCAGGGGAATGCCGGAGCGGTCGGCGGCCTCCAGGACCGGGGCGAGGGAGCCGGTGAGCCGCTGCCAGGCGGTGTCGGGGGTGGTGTCCGGTGGGGTGATGCCGCTGAAGCAGTGCACGGCGTGGGCGCCGAGGTCGGCGGCGATGCCGACGGCCCGGACGAGCAGCCGGGTGCGGGCGGCGCGGGCCTCCGGGTCCGGATCGAGGAGGGACGGGCCGTGCTTGCGGCGTGGGTCGAGGACGTAGCGGGCGCCGGTCTCGACCGTGACGCCGAGCCCCAGCTCCTGGAGCCTCGAAGCCACGTGTCGGGTGCGGGTGGCGACGTCCGGGGCGAGGGGGTCGAGGTGCATGTGGTCGAGGGTCAGGCCGACCCCGTCGTACCCGAGGTCGGCGAGGAGACCGAGGGCGTCGTCCAGGCGGAGGTCGGTGAGCCCGTTGGTGCCGTAGCCGTAGCGGATCGTCATGTCGGGCTCACCTTCCGGGCGAGGGTGCGGGCGATCGGTACGAGTCCCATGACGGCGAGCCCCGTGCCGACCGCTCCCGCGCGGGCGGCGAGGGCGGCCTGGAGCGGGATCATCGCCCGGATGCCGCCGCCGACGGCGCGCTGGGTGAGCGGCGGGGACGGGTTGAGCGCGGCGTGGAGCAGGGGGACCGCGGCGGTCCGGAAGTAGGAGCCGGTGAGCGCGGTGCGCACGAGACCGGGGGCGGTGGGCGTGGTGGGGGCGAGGGGCGTCGGTGCTCGGTGCGAGGGGTGCGGGCGGGGCGACTCGTCCCGGCTGCCGCTCCCCGTACGCGGGTCCGCCGCCGGGGCTCCGCACCGCCCGCGCTGCTCGTGCACGGCCGCCGCGCCCAGTGCGGCCACGGCCGCGAGCGCGGCGAGGGGTGCGGTGGTGGATCCGCCGTGCGCCTCGTGCCGGGAGACGGCGGTGACGGCGTAGGTGTGCGCGCCCAGCAGGCCGGCGGCCGGAAGGGCCGCGCGGACGGAGCCGCGCCCAGCCGATTCCGGCCCAGCGGCGGCTCCCGCGCCGGAGTCGGCTCCCGGGCCTGGGACGGCTCCCGAACCCGCCCGCGCCCCCATGGCCCGCTTCGCCGCCCCGGTTGCGGTGGCCCCGAGCAGCAGGTCCAGGCCGCGTGCGGCCGCCATCGCGGCCGGCCCGGCCGGGGTGTGCTTCAACCGGAGGTCGTACGCCCACACGGTCGCCGCCAGCCCCGTGGCCACGGCGAGGGCCGGGCGGCCGGCCCCGGCGGCGAGGCCCAGCCCCGCGGCCGTCAGCGTGCCCGCCGCCGCGAGGGCCGCACCGGGTGCGATCCGGCCCGAGGGGATCGGCCGGTGCGGGCGGTCGATGGCGTCCTCCTCGCGGTCGGCCCAGTCGTTGAGCGCCATGCCCGCCTCGTACAGGCAGAGCGAGGCGCCGACGGCGAGCACGGTTCCGCGGTCGGGACGCCGGCCGCTCGCCGCCGCCCCGGCGAGCGCGTCGCCGGGGACGGTGAAGAGGGCGGACACCCGTAGCAGTTCCGCCCAGGCGCGTATCGTCACTGTTCCCCCCGCAGCGTCTCGGCGAAGGCGAGCAGCGCAAGGTACTGCTCGAAGAGCGCGGCCGGGCCGCCGTCCGGGTCCTTGAAGTAGAAGCCGAGCTGGGGCAGGGGGCCGCTCATGCCCCGCTCGTGGGCGCGGGCCACCAGCCTGGCCAGGTCCAGGACCAGGGGCGCGGCCAGTGCGGAGTCGCAGCCCTGCCAGGTGGTCTGGAGCACCATCCGCGCACCGAGGAACCCGTCGAACGCGATGTGGTCCCAGGCGGTCTTCCAGTCGCCGAGGGCCGGTACGTCGTCGATGTGGACCTCGCCCTCGGGGGCGGTGCCCAGGGTGTCGGCGAGGACGCGTTCCTTGCCGGCGTTCTTGGCGGCCGCCGCGCCCGGGTCGGCCAGCGCCGCTCCGTCCCCGCCGCCGAGCAGGTTGGTCCCCGACCAGGCCCGTACGGGCAGGGCGCGTTGCACGAACATCGGGGCGAGTACGGAGCGGAGCAGCGTCTGGCCGGTCTTGCCGTCGCGGCCCGCGTGAGGAAGTCCGCAGGCCGCGACGGCGTCCCGGAGCGCGGGGGTGCGCAGCCCGGTGGAGGGGGTGAAGTTGATGTAGGGGCAGCCGGCCCTCAGTGCCGCCGCCGCGTAGAGCGAGCTGGCGGGCAGCCTCTGTTCGCCGGGAGCCGGGACGGGTTCCGTGGACGCCACGTTGATGACGACCGTCCTGGCCAGGTCGTTCCGGTGCCCGAAGTCGGTGAGGTCGGCGGCGAACGCGGTGATGAGTTCCTCGTCGCTTCGGGTGTCGCCGGGCAATGGGCCGCCGGGCCGTATCTCCGCGTCCGCGGCGGCCAGTTCGGCGTGCACCGCCGAGGGCAGACCGTGCGGCAGCACTCCCCCGGCCGCCAGTGCCTCGGCCCGTTTCGGCAGCGGGCAGCCGGCCGTGTCGTGTCCGCCGAAGACGAGCGAGGTGAGTGCGGGCAGCCCGCTGCCCGCGAAGGGTGGGGTCTCGGTGACCATGCCTGCCGCCGGGTGGAGCCCTGCCGCGACCGCCGCGCACCCCGCGGTGGCGGTGGTGGCGACGGAGCCGCGTGCTCCGATGAACCAGACTCCGGTACGTACGGCGGGTGCTGACACGGACTGCCTCCCTGGCTGGGGGTGCTGGCTGGGCAGAGCGGGTGGCGCTGTGCGACGGGGACGGGATCGGGCGGGGACGGCGGGCGGGGGCGGTGCGTTCTCTCCCCCACCCGCCGTCGCCGCGGTGGGCGCCCTACGCCGAGGGCAGTTCCTTCAGCTGGATGTTGCGGAACGACACATGGTCGTCGGCGCCGTGGTTCTGGATGCCGATGTAGCCGCTCTTCAGGCTCCGTACCGGATCGGTGTTGGTGAAGTCGTTGATCTTCACTCCGTTGAGGAAGACCTGGAGACGTTCGCCCTGGACCTTGATCTCGTAGCTGTTCCACTGGCCGGGCGGGCGCAGGACCTGGTCACGGGCCTTGGCGTTCGCGGCCTTGAAGGTGTAGATCGAACCCGTGGTGCGGTCGGGCGCGTCGCTGGCGTCGATCTGGACCTCGTAGCCGTTGTTCACCGCGGACCAGGGGTCGTCGGACTCCGGGAAGCCGACGAAGACACCGGAGTTGTCGTCGCCCTGCATCTTCCAGTCGAGCTTGAGCGAGTAGGACCCCAGCTCCTTGGCCTGGTAGGTGAGCAGGCCCATGCCGCCCTGGGAGCGGAGTTCACCGTCGACGACGTCGAACTTGCCGGGGCCCGCCTGCTTCCAGCCTTCGAGCGTCTTGCCGTTGAAGATCGACCGGTAGCCGGTGTCGGGCTTGCAATCGGCCTTCACCTGGCCGGCCGCGTACCGCATGCCGCCGAGGAGCAGCTTGCGGAAGTCCGGTTCGGCGTAGGACTCCTTGGTGTGGCCGAGGCCCGTGTAGAAGGAGCGGCCGCCCCGGTAGGTCTGGCACCAGGTGATGGGGTGGTCGCCCTTCATGGTGCCGCCGGTGTAGGTCGTCTCGTCGAGTGTGGCGAGGACCTTCGCCTGACCTCGGGGATTCGTGCGGTAGTTGTACCACTCGTCGGTGCGGTTCCACTCGTCGCCGAGGTCTGCGGTGGCCGGATGCTTGTGGTCCTCGACCCGGACGGTGGCGGGCTGGATGGCGGGGTGCGAGGAGAAGTAGGCCCCGACGAGTCCGCCGTAGAACGCCCAGTCGTACTCGGTGTCCGCCGCCGCGTGGACGCCCATGTAGCCGCCGCCGGTGGCCACGTAGTTCTCGAAGGCCTTCTGCTGGTCGGCGTTGAGCACGTCACCGGTCGTCGAGAGGAAGACGACGGCGTCGTAGCGGGCCAGGTTGCTGGTGGTGAACTGGCCGGCCGTCTCCGTGGCGTCGACGGTGATGTTGCTGTCCTTGCCGAGTTCCTTGAGCGCCGCGATGCCGTCCGGAATCGCGTCGTGGCGGAAGCCGGCCGTCTTCGAGAAGACCAGGACCCGCTTGGCGGTCTTGTCGGGGGCGCTGTTGGAGAGCTCGAAGTCGTCGATGTCGAAGAGCGCTCCGTCGCCTCCCTTGAAGACCAGGAAGAGTTCGGTGGACTTCTTCGGGACTCCGCGCAGCGGTACGTCGATGTCCTGGAAGTTGTCCCAGGCGCCGGTCACCGGGACGGGTGCGGAGCCGAGGATCTTGCCGGTCGCCGAACCGGTCCGGACTTCGAGGAAGCCGCCGGCGCCGCCGGAGGAGATCCGGGCGGTCAGCTTGGTGGAGCCGGCCAGGAGGTACGGCTTGAAGGAGATCCAGTCGTCGTTGTGGATGTCGCCGACCGTCTTGCCGCCGTGGGCGGTCGCCTTGTTCTGCGGGGCGACGCCGTGGGAGTCGCCGTAGTGCTCGGCCTGCCGGTGGCGCGGCTGGAGTTCGGCCTGGTCGTGGCCGGACAGGGATGCCTGGCCGCCTCCCCCGCCGTCCGTGTACGAGGCGTCGATGACGCCGAAGATGTTGGCGTTGGGGTCGTGTCCGCCGTCCATCTCGGTCTTGATGGTGCCGGTGCAGCCGTGTGCCGAGGTGATGGGGTGGCCGTGGCTGTCGTGTCCGAGGATGAAGCGGACCTCGATCTTCGAGCAGTCGATGGTTCCGTCCTCGGGATCGGTGACGGTCACCTTGAACGGGATCTCGTCGCCGAAGGAGAACAGCTGCCCGTCACCGGGGAGTTCCAGCACGACCTTGGGAGCGGTGTTGCCGACCGTCACATGGACGTTGGCCGAGCCGGTGCGGCCGGTGGGGTCCGTGGCGGTGACGGTGGCGGTGTAGGTGCCGTTCTTCTTGTACGTGTACGTGGGGTTGGCGGCGGTCGATGTGCCGCCGTCACCGAAGTCCCAGCTGTAACTGAGCGTGTCGCCGTCGGCGTCGGTGGTTCCGGCCGAGGAGAAGGCGACCTTGAGGGGTGCGGTGCCCGAGGTCTTGTTGGACGTCGCCTCGGCGATCGGGGAGCGTCCGCCGGTGGCGTTCTCGATGCGGTAGAGGGCCGAGTTCTGGTCGCCGCCGAAGTAGCCGGTCCCGTAGTCCAGGACGTAGAGCGCGCCGTCGGGGCCGAACGTCATGTCCATCACCTGGGTTCCCGCCCACGGGAAGGCGTTGATGGACTTCACCGTGCCGTCGGTGTCCTGGTCGATGCGCTTGATCCAGCGCCGGCCGAACTCACCGGCGAAGAAGTTGCCGTCGTAGGCCTCGGGGAACTTCACGGGCGAGTCGAGGGCGGCGTCGTAGTGGTAGACCGGTCCGCCCATCGGGGACTCGGAGCCGCTGCCGAACTCGGGCACGGACCCGCCGTCGTACGGGATCCAGGCGGGCTGGGACGGCGGCAGGTCGACCAGCCCGGTGTTGTACCGGGAGGTGTTCCTGGGTGCGGCGCAGTCGAAGGTCGCGCCGGAGGTCTTGGTCGCGAAGTCGTAGTCGACGAACGGGTCGTTCTTGCCCGTGCAGAACGGCCAGCCGAAGTTGCCGGCCTTGGTGACGCGGGCGAACTCGACCTGGCCGCCCGGTCCGCGCTTGGGGTCGGCCGCACCGGCGTCGGGCCCGTAGTCACCGACGTACACGGTGCCGGTGGGCTTGTCGACGGTGAAGCGGAAGGGGTTGCGGAAGCCCATCGCGTAGATCTCGGGGCGGGTCTTGTCCGTGCCCGGGGCGAAGAGATTGCCTTCGGGGACGGTGTACGTGCCGTCGTCGGCGACCTTGATGCGGAGGATCTTGCCGCGCAGGTCGTTGGTGTTCCCGGAGGTGCGGCGGGCGTCGAACGCGGGGTTGCGGTCGGGCCGGTCGTCGATCGGGGTGTAGCCGTCGGAGGCGAAGGGGTTGGAGTCGTCGCCGGTCGACAGGTACAGGTTGCCCTGCGCGTCGAAGTCGATGTCGCCGCCCACGTGGCAGCAGATGCCGCGCGAGGTCGGGATGTCGAGGACCTTCTTCTCGCTGGCGGTGTCGAGCGTGCCGTCCTCCTTGAGGACGAAGCGCGAGAGCCGGTTCACTCCGTCGAACTTGGCGAAGTCGGCGGCGGTGCCGTTCTCGGGGGCGTCGCCGGACGGGGTGTCCAGCGGGGGCGCGTAGTAGAGGTAGATCGCCCGGTTCCTGCTGAAGTCCGGGTCGATGCCGACGCCCTGGAGGCCCTCCTCGTCGTGGGAGTAGACGGGGAGGACACCGGCGAGGGTGGTGTCGCCGCCGCTGTCGGTGAGCCACAGCTCGCCGCCGCGCGCGGTGTGCAGGACGCTGCGGTCGGGGAGCACCGCCAGTGTCATGGGTTCGCCGGTCTCGGCCACTCCCTTGGCGAGGGTGACCTGCTGGAATTCCTCGGCCGCCGCGTCGGTGGCGGCCGGCGAGGACGGCCCCGCCGCTGCTCCGGGCGTGGCTCCCAGGGCCAGGGTGGCCGCGGCGAGCAGGCCGCCGGTGAGCAGTGCGAGGGATTTGCGGACGCGGAGCCGTGTTCTGCTCCTGTTTCCGGTTGGGGTTCTGTGCACGAGTGTCCTCCGGAGAGTGCCGGTTGTACGGGCGGGGTGCTGCCGTGCCGTTCTGCGCGGGGACTGCCGCGCGGGTCGTCCGGGGTGTGTGGGACACCGGCGACCCGAGTCATGTCATGTACACGTCCTGGACCGTAGACCTGTTCGTCCGGGACGGAAAGCCCTTGCGCAGCGGTCCGCTCAAACTTTTTCCTGCGCCAGGACAAAGCGGGGCGAGGGCAGGGGTGGGTGGGGGACGGCCGCGAAGCTCTCGCCCCCGCCCCGTCCCGGACCGGACCGGGGGCCCGCACCGTCCCCGGCGGGATACCGTCAGTCCCCGCCCCCGAACGCCGCGTCGAACGATGCCGACGGCGGATCGAAGTCGTACCGCTTCAGCGTGGCCAGCGCCTCCGGCGCACCCGCCAGCCGGTCCATCCCCGCGTCCTCCCACTCCACGGAGACGGGTCCCTCGTAGCCGATGGACCGGAGCATCCGGAAGACGTCCTCCCAGGGCACGTCACCGTGCCCGGCCGAGACGAAGTCCCAGCCACGCCGCGGATCTCCCCAGGGCAGATGCGAGCCGAGCCGGCCGTTGCGGCCGTCGAGGCGCTTGCGTGCCTCCTTGCAGTCCACGTGGTAGATCCGGTCCCGGAAGTCGTACAGGAAGCTCACCGGGTCCAGGTCCTGCCAGACGAAGTGGCTCGGGTCGAAGTTCAGCCCGAAGGCCGCCCGGTGCCCGACGGCCTCCAGTGCGCGGTGCGTGGTCCAGTAGTCGTACGCGATCTCGCTGGGGTGCACCTCATGGGCGAACCGCACGCCCTCCGCGTCGAAGACGTCCAGGATCGGGTTCCAGCGCTCGGCGAAGTCCTCGTAACCCCGCTCGATCATGTGCGGCGGAACCGGCGGGAACATCGCGACCAGGTGCCAGATCGACGAGCCGGTGAAACCGATGACGGTACGCACCCCGAAGGCGGCGGCCGCCCGCGCGGTGTCCTTGAGCTCCTCGGCGGCCCGGCGGCGGACCCCTTCGGGCTCGCCGTCGCCCCAGATCCGCGCGGGCAGGATCCCCCGGTGCCGCTCGTCGATCGGGTCGTCGCACACGGCCTGGCCGACGAGGTGGTTGGAGATCGCCCAGCACTTCAGCCCGTACTTGTCGAGCAGCTGCCGGCGGCCGTCCAGATAGCCGGGGTCGGACAGCGCCTTGTCGACCTCGAAGTGATCGCCCCAGCAGGCGAGTTCGAGCCCGTCGTAGCCGAAGTCCCGGGCGAGCCGGCAGACCTCCTCCAGCGGCAGGTCGGCCCACTGGCCGGTGAAGAGTGTGAAGGGACGGGGCATGAGCGGGACCTCCTAGAGAACCACGGGGGTGTGTACGGAGTTCTTCTCGGCGCTCTCCTCCACCGCTGCGAGCACCCGCTGCACCTGCAGTCCGTCGGCGAACGACGGTGCCGGGGCGGTCCCTTCGGCGATCGTCCGCACCAGGTCGCGGGCCTGGTGGACGAAGGTGTGCTCGTAGCCGAGGGCGTGGCCCGGCGGCCACCACGCCTCCAGGTAGGGGTGCTGGGGTTCGGTGACGAGGACGCGCCGGAATCCCGCCGTGGCGGCGGGTTCGGTGTGGTCGTGGAAGGAGAGTTCGTTGAGCCGTTCCAGATCGAAGGCGAGCGAGCCGCGCTCCCCGTTGATCTCCAGCCGCAGTGCGTTCTTCCGCCCGGCCGCCATCCGGGTCGCCTCGAAGGAGGCCAGCGCCCCGGAGGCGAGCCGACCGGTGAACAGGGCCGCGTCGTCGACGGTCACCGCTCCTCGCGTGCCCGTGTCCGCCGTTCCGGAAAGCCCGGCCGCCGGGCCCGTGAGCCGCGGCCGTTCGCGTACGAACGTCTCGCTGACCGCCGACACCCCGACCAGTGGCTCCCCCGCCAGATACTGGGCCAGGTCGACAATGTGCGCGCCGAGGTCGCCGAGCGCGCCCGAGCCGGCGCGTTCCCGCTCCAGCCGCCAGGTGAGCGGCGATTCGGGGTCGACGAGCCAGTCCTGGAGGTAGGCGGCGCGGACATGCCGCAGGGTGCCGATCCGCCCCTCGGCGATCAGCTGTCGGGCGTAGGCGATCGCGGGCACCCTGCGGTAGTTGAAGCCCACCATCGCGACCTGGCCGCGGGCCGCGGCGCGCTCGGCGGCCTCGGTCATCGCCTCCGCCTCGGCGACCGTGTTGGCGAGCGGCTTCTCGCACAGCACGTGCTTTCCCGCCTCCAGGGCGGCGATGGCGATCTCGGCGTGGCTGTCGCCGGGGGTGCAGATGTCGACGAGTTGCACATCGTCCCGGGCGATGAGGGCGCGCCAGTCGGTCTCGGCCGCCGCCCAGCCGTGGCGGGCGGCCGCCGCGTCGACCGCCGCCCGGTCGCGTCCGCAGATCGCGGCGAGAGCCGGTCTCATCGGCAGGTCGAAGACGTGTCCCGCGGTGCGCCAGCCCTGCGAGTGGGCGGCGCCCATGAACGCGTATCCGACCATGCCGACCCCGAGCACCGGCACACTCGTCGCCGGCCGGTGCGTCGGCGGCGCTGCGGCCTCCTGATCCGTCTCTTCCCTACGGGCCATCCGGGCTTCCTCCTCGTCGGTCGTTCGATGGGTGCGGCAGGAGGGTCAGCACCCTCCCGCGGGGCTGATCAGCTGAAGCCCGTCGGCAGGTACTGGTCGACGTTCTCCTTGGTGACCACGGCCGAGTAGAGGGTGAGACTGGTCGGGATCTCCAGCTCGGCCAGGCCGCCGACCCCCTTGCCCTGGGCCAGTGCGCGGGCCAGGTCGATGGCGGACGCGGCCATCGTCGGCGGGTAGAGAACGGTGGCCTTCAGGACGCTGTTGTCGGCCTTGATGGCGTCCATCGCGGACTTGGCCCCGGCCCCGCCGACCATCAGGAACTCGTCACGGCCGGCCTGCTGGACGGCGCGCAGCGCACCCACGCCCTGGTCGTCGTCGTGGTTCCACACGGCGTCGATCCTCTTCTGCGCCTGGAGGAGCTGGGCCATCTTGGCCTGGCCCGACTCGACGGTGAAGTCGGCTGCCTGACGGGCCACCAGCTCGACGTTGGAGTAGTTCTTCAGCGCGTCGGCGAAGCCCTGGCTGCGCTGCTTGGTGAGCTCCAGGTTGTCGATGCCCGCCAGCTCGACGACCTTGGCGCCCGCCTTGCCCTTGAGCTGCTCGCCGATGTACGTACCGGCGTTGAGGCCCATGCCGTAGTTGTCGCCGCCGACCCAGCAGCGGTAGGCCTGCGGGGAGGCGAAGATCCGGTCCAGGTTGACGACGGGGATGCCCGCCCGCATGGCTTCCAGACCGACCTGGGTGAGCGCCTTGCCGTCGGCCGGGAGGATGACGAGGACATCGACCTTCTTGTTGATGAGGGTCTTGACCTGGCCGATCTGGGCGGCGGTGTCATTGGAGCCCTCGGTGGTCTCCAGCGTCACCTCGGAGTACTTGGCCGCCCGTGACTTGGCGTTCTCGTTGATCGCGTTGAGCCAGCCGTGGTCGGCCTGCGGACCCGCGAAGCCGATGGTGACGGGCTTGCCGGGCTTGTCGTCGGCGGCGGGTCCGGTGCTCTTGGCGGTGTCCTCGGTCTTGGGGTCGTTGCTGGTGCAGGCGGTGAGGAGGGCACCCGCGGAGACGGCTGCGGTGCCGAGGAGCAGTCGTCTGCGGCTGGTTTCTGGCATGGCTGTCAAACCCTTCATCCGGTGCGTGACATGTCACATGGGGCGAACGGGACGGTGGGAGGGATACGGAGCGTCAGGTCTCCCCGTGCGCCGAGGTGCGGCGCTGGACCAGGACGGCGGCGACGATGATCGCGCCCTTGGCGATCTGCTGGACGTCGCTCTGCAGATTGTTGAGCGCGAAGATGTTGGTGATGGTGGTGAAGACCAGGACACCGAGTACGGAGCCGACGATGGTGCCGCGCCCGCCGCTGAGCAGGGTGCCGCCGATGATCGCGGCCGCGATGGCGTCGAGCTCGTACAGATTGCCGTTGGTGTTCTGTCCCGAACCGGACAGGATGATCAGCATGAAGGCGGCGATGCCGCAGCACAGCCCGGAGAGCAGATAGAGGCAGAGCCGCTGGCGGCGTACGTCGATGCCGGCCAGCCTGGCCGCTTCCGCGTTGCCGCCGACCGCGAGCGTGCGCCGTCCGAAGGTCGTACGGTTCAGCACCAGCCAGCCGATGACGGTGACCGCCGCGAACATCATGACCAGGGGCGGGATGCCGAGGACGTAGGAGTCGGGCAGGCCCAGGTCGAGGACCGACTTGACGGTGACGATCTGGGTCTTGCCGTCGGTGATCTGGAGGGCGAGCCCGCGGGCCGAGGCGAGCATGGCCAGTGTCGCGATGAACGGCACCATCCGCCCGTACGCGATGAGCAGCCCGTTCACCAGCCCGGCGGCGAGTCCGACGATCACCGCGGTGAACAGGATCCCCGCGAAGCCGTACTCCTGGGTGGCGACCGTGGTCGCCCAGACCGAGGCGAGCGCGACCATCGCGCCGACCGAGAGGTCGATTCCGCCGCTGGTGATGACGAAGGTCATCCCGACGGTGACGACACCGATGACGGACGCCTGGGTCAGGATCAGCTGAAGGTTCCCGGTGTCCAGGAAGGCGTCGGGCTCGGTGAATCCGCCGACGGCGACCAGTACGGCGAGGACGCCGAGGAGCGAGAGGTTGCGGACGTCCAGGCGCGGGCCGGAGGTGCGCGGGGGTCCGTCCTTCTTCCGGGGCTCGGAGACCGGGGCGGGGTCGGCCCCCTTGTCCGGCCCGCCCTGCTGCGCCGAGGAGACGGGCTGCGTCATGACGTAGGGCTCCCTTCCATCACTAGGTCGAGTACGCGGTGCTCGTCGAGCTCCCGGGCGTCCGCCGTGTGCACGACGCGGCCCTCGCGGAGCACCAGCACCCGGTCGGCGAGGCCCAGCACTTCGGGCACCTCGCTGGAGACGAGCAGGACGGCGAGGCCTTCGTCGGCCAGCCGGCGGATCACGGCGTACAGCTCGGCGCGGGCGCCGACGTCGACACCGCGGGTCGGTTCGTCGAGCAGCAGGACCCGGCAGCCGCGCAGCAGCCAGCGGGCCAGGACCGCCTTCTGCTGGTTGCCGCCGGAGAGCGTACGGACGGGGGTGTCCGGGTTGTCGGGGCGCAGGGAGAGTTCGCGGGTGGCTTCGCGGGCCGCCCGGCGTTCGGCGCCGCGGTCGATCCAGCCGGCCCTGGAGAAGCGGGACATCGAGGAGACGGAGACATTGCGGGTGACGGATTCGAGCATCAGCAGGGCCTGTGCCTTGCGTTCCTCGGGGGCGAGGCCGATTCCGGCGGCGACGGCCGCGCGGACGCTGCCCGGCCGCAGCTGCTTGCCGGCCACGGTCACCCGTCCGGCGCTCGGCCTGCGGGCGCCGTAGACGGTCTCCAGGATCTCGGAGCGTCCCGATCCGACGAGTCCGGCCAGGCCCACGATCTCCCCGGGCCTCAACTCCAGGTCCACCGGGGCGAATTCACCCTTCCTGGCCAGTCCTTCGACCTTCAGGACGGGCTCCGCGGCGGTCGCTCCCGCACGGTCCGTGGTGCGTGGCGGGAAGACGTACTCGACATTGCGGCCGGTCATCATGGCAACGATGTCGCGGGTCGGTGTGGACTCGGCGGGCAGCCCGACGGCCACGGCGCGGCCGTCCTTGAGCACGGTCACCCGGTCGCCGATCCGGCGGATCTCCTCCAGGCGGTGCGAGATGTAGACGACGGCGACGCCCTCGGCGGTGAGTGCGGCGACGATGCGGAAGAGGTTGTCGACCTCGTCCGGGTCGAGTGCGGCGGACGGCTCGTCCATGACGATGAGCCGTACGTCGTGCGAGAGCGCCCGTGCCATGGAGACGATCTGCTGCTGGGCGGCGGACAGGTCGCCGACCGGGCGGGCCGGGTCGATCTCCGGGTGGCCGAGCCGCTTCAGCAGCGCCGCGGCGGAGGTGCGGCCCTCGCGGGTGCGGACGACGAAGCGGGCGGTGGTCGGTTCGTGGCCGAGGAAGATGTTCTCGGCGACCGAGAGACCCTCGACCAGGTCGAGTTCCTGGTAGATCGTGGCGATGCCCAGCCGCATGGCGGCGATGGGCGACTTCAGCGCGGCCGGTTCGCCGCGCCAGGTGATCTCGCCGCCGTCGGGCTGGTGGGCCCCGGCGAGCACCTTGATGAGGGTGGACTTGCCGGCGCCGTTCTGCCCGAGGAGACAGTGGACTTCGCCGGCCTGGACCTCCAGGTCCACGCCGTCGAGGGCGCGCACTCCAGGGAACGACTTGGTGATGCCGGACATGGTGAGCAGGGGCGGTTCTGGTGCCATGACGAATCCCCTCGGCAAGTGGGGTCTCCCCTGCCCGAGCGCAGCATGGAGCTTGGGGAGGGCCGGTGAGCGGGCAGGGCTGTACCAGGTGCGGTGGTGCGGGTGCTTCCGGCGCTCCCGGTGTTTCCGGGGTGCGCCCGTGTACGGCCGTTCCGGGGTCAGGCCGGTGAGAAGAGGTGGTCGCTGATGAGCCGGGCGGCGCCGATCACTCCGGCGGCCGGCCCCAACTCGCCCAGCACGATGGGCAGATTGCCGGTGGCCAGCGGCAGCGACTGGCGGTAGACCTGGGTCCGGACACTGGCGAGGAGCGTGTGGCCGAGGCCGGTCACACCGCCGCCGATCACCACCAGGCCGGGATTGAAGAAGCTGACGAGTCCCGCGATGACCTGGCCGACCCGGTTGCCGCCTTCGCGGATCAGGTCGAGCGAGGTGGCGTCACCGGCCGCCGCGGCGGCGGCCACATCGACGGCGGTGAGTTTCCCGGCGGACTCCAGCCGGCCGGCGAGCTCCGCCGACCGTCCGGTGCGCGCCGCGTCCTCGGCGTCGCGGGCGAGCGCGGCACCGCTGAAGTGGGCCTCCAGGCAGCCCCGGTTGCCACAGGCACAGGCGCGGCCCTCGGGTTCCACCTGGATATGGCCGATGTCTCCGGCGCTGCCCGTCGTACCGCGGTGGACCTCGCCGCCGACGACGATGCCGCAGCCGATTCCGGTGCCGATCTTGACGCAGAGGAAGTCGCCCACGGAGCGTGCGACGCCCGCGTGCTGCTCCCCCATCGCCATCAGGTTCACATCGTTGTCGACCATGACGGGGCAGCCCAGTTCCTGGCTGAGCGCCTCGCGGACCGGGAAGCCGTCCCAGCCGGGCATGATCGGCGGTGCGACCGGTACGCCTTCGGGGAAGCGGACCGGTCCGGGTACGCCGATGCCGGCACCGTCGAAACCCTCGGCGAGCCCCGAGGCCCGGAGCTTGGCCGCCATGGACAGCACCTGCTCGAAGATGGCGACGGGGCCTTCGCGTACGTCCATCGGGTGGTTGAGGTGTCCCAGGACCTCCAACTCGGCGTTGGTGACGGCCACATCGACGGATGTGGCACCGATGTCGACGCCGAGGAACCGCAGTTGCGGTGCGAGCCGGATGTTGTGCGAGCGGCGCCCGCCGCGGGATGCGGCGAGACCGTCGGCCACGACGAGCCCGGTCTCCAGCAGTCTGTCGACCTCGACGGCGAGCTTGGAGCGGGAGAGATCGACCTGATCCCCCAGCTGTGCCCGCGAGTTGGGCCCGCCGTCGCGCAACAGCCGCAGCAGTCGCGCCTGATGCGTATTCGCGGGTCGTGCCGTCATACGTCTCACGCGCCCCTCCCCGCCACATCGGCCTGTCCGTCGGGCTTTCGAGGGGAACGTAGCAGCGGTTGCCGGGAGTGGGAAGAAGTTGCGCAGGAATCCACCACAACTTTCTCCACACCGAGGACAAAGCCGGTCGGTCGCGTCATGGGCCGGGCGCCGGGAGCCGGCCGGTTCAGCGCAGGATTCCGGCCTGCCGGGCGGCCCGCAGCCAGGACGGGAACTCCGACAGGACCCTGTCGTACAGCTCCTGGTCGGAGATCCTCTCGATGTCGTCGACAGCGAAGAAGCCGACGTTGTCGACCCGCCGGCCCGGCATGGTGTCGAAGCGTTCCAGCACACCGTACTGAGAACTGCCGAGTCCGACGAACTGCCAGAACACGGGCTCCTCGGCGGCGGCCCGCAGCTCCTGCTCGATCTCCTGGTTGCGGTGCACACCACCGTCCGAGAAGAACAGGACCAGCGTCGGGTCCGGCACAGGGTGAGCGCGCACGAAGGCCCGCACCTCGGCGATGACCTTCTGTTCCTCGTTCTGGATACCGACCGCACGCATGTCGATCTGGCCGGGGACCAGTCCCCTGGGCGGCTTCCGGCGCCCGAAGCCATAGGTCTGCCCCACGCGTACGTGCAGCCTGAGCCACTCGGGCAGGTCGCCCACGGCGAGGTCGGGCAGCCTGGCCGGATTGCTGGCGAACGTCCACGCCTGCATCTCGCCGTCGTCGTCGAGCTGCGCCGCGACGGCCACCATCCGCTCAGTGACACCCGCCACCGTGCCCCGCCGGTAGAGACCGCCCATCGAACCCGATGCGTCGAGGACGAGGACGACGCGTGCGCGCAACTCCGGTACGCCGTGTTTGCTCAGGCTGACCAGGACCTGCTGCTTGCGCAGCGACAGGCGCTCGCGCATGTCCACGGGCAGGTTCTCCTCGCCCTTGGTGAGCCGGGGGCGGGATCCGCCTCCGGCGTGTACCGGCGAGGCGTCGGGCGAAGATGCCGGGGCGGGGTCCGGAGCCGTCACGGGCCGGGAGCCGGACCCGGCCGCGGGCTGTTCCTCGTCGACGCTGATCCCGAAGTCGGTCGCCAGTCCCGCCAGCCCGCTGGCGTAACCCTGGCCGACCGCACGGAACTTCCAGCCGCCGTCGCGGCGGTAGAGCTCGCCGCCCACCAGCGCGGTCTCCGTCGCGGCGGCGATGTCGAAGCGCGCCAGTTCGGCACCGGACGCCGAGTCGAGCAGCCGCAGGCACAGCCCCGGCACCTGACCGAACATGCCGCCGTCGGCGGACGCACAGAGCGCGACGCGTTCGACGTCCGGCCCCAGCGCACCCAGGCGGACGTCCAGTGAGTCGCTGCCGGGCCGTTTGCCGACGTGACTCACCGCGCCCGAAGCGTGCCTCGGCTGGTTGTAGAAGACGAAGTCCTCATCGGACCGCACCCGCCCGCCGCGGGTCAGCAGCAGAGCGGAAGCATCCACATCAGGCACTCCGGGCCCTGTCGACCAGTCAAGTACGGCCCTGACCGCGGAAGCCGCGACCGGCACGTTGGCACCTTTGCTCAGTATCGTCACACCAGCAAGTCTGCCCGCTGTCCGGCGCACCCGGGCCGACGGTCCCGTGGCGCCCCTCGGTCGGGGCCGACGAGCGGTGCCCACGTACCCCACGCACCGTCCGGCCTCACTGCTGTCTCCCACCGGGCACGGCCGGATCGCGACCTACCGCACCGCACGCCCGGTCTGCACCCTTTGACCATGGGGGTTACCGGAACACCGCGGACCGCTGAGGAATGGACCGATCTCCAACACTCGACCGATCACGCACAGGGCCTCCGGGACGGGGCGGTCCCCGGCCCGGAACCCGCACCCGACTGCCCGGACTGCGGGCTCGCCGTCGACATCCGCCCCACCCACTACCGGTGGTGGGTCCGTCTCGAACCCGAAGGGCCCGCGCCGCTCCTGGCACACGATGTGCCGCCCGGACAGCGGTGGCACCTCGACCGGGACGGCACGGTGTGGAACGCGCAGGACCGGGAACCGGGCCCCGGGGAGTGCTGCAGGATCAGCCACCACCTCGTCTGCCCCCGCCGGGGCCGGCCCTGATCCGGACGGCAAAACCCTAAGGGCTGTCCTCGCGCTGGTGGTACGTCTTGCGCGTGTGTTCCGTGTGGGACCGCATGATCTCCGTGGCCCGCTGTCCGTCGCGCGAGGAGATCGCCGCGATGAGCGAGCGGTGCTCGATCCAGGACTGGATGCCGCGTTGGCGGGCCACCGGGGTGTAGTACCAGCGGACCCTGCGGTCCACCTGGCCGGCGAGCTCGGAGAGGACGACGTTGCCCGCCAGCTCCATGACCTCGGCGTGGAAGGCCGCGTTGGTGGCGACCGCCAGGTCCACGTCGTCGTCGGCGACGGCCTGCTCGCCCTTGGCGCAGAGCTCCTCCAGCGCGGCGATGCCCGCGGTGCCGGAGTTGGCCGCGGCAAGACGCGCGGCCTCGGCCTCCAGAAGGGTGCGGACCGAGAGCAGCTGGTCCGCCTCCTCCTCCGTGGGCTCGTGCACGAACGCGCCTTGGGCGGGCCGGAGATCGACCCAGCCCTCGGTGTTCAGCCGCTGCAGCGCCTCGCGCACCGGCTGACGGGACACCCCGAGATGGCCTGCGAGCTCGCTCTCGACCAGGTGCTGGCCGGGACGGAGCGCACGCGTCGATATGAGTTCGAGCAGCGCCTCATACACGCGTTCACGCAGCGGACCGGGCCGTTCCAGCCTCGGCACAGCCCCTTGCGGCAGTCCTGCGGACAACATCGCGGTCCCCCTCCGGCCAACGAGCAGCGATTGCTTATCGTCTACAGTCTACCGAGCACAGGACCCCTCAGGGGCAGCGGATCACCTGACCCGCGTACGAAAGATTCCCGCCGAAGCCGAAGAGCAGCACCGGCGCACCGCTGTGGACCTCGCCGCGTTCCACCAGTTTGGACAGGGCCATCGGGATCGAGGCCGCGGACGTGTTGCCGGAGTCCACGACGTCCCTGGCGATGACCGCGTTGACCGCGCCGATCTTCCTGGCGACGGGCTCGATGATCCTCAGGTTGGCCTGGTGCAGCACCACCGCCCCGAGCTCCTCGGGCGTCACACCGGCCTTCTCGCACACCTTGCGGGCGATGGGCGGCAACTGCGTGGTGGCCCAGCGGTAGACGGACTGCCCTTCCTGCGCGAAGCGCGGCGGCGTCCCCTCGATCCGTACCGCGTTCCCCATCTCCGGCACCGAACCCCACAGGACGGGACCGATCCCGGGCCGGTCGTCCCCGTCCGGTTCCGCGACCACGACCGCCGCGCCGGCTCCGTCGCCGAGCAGGACGCAGGTGCTGCGGTCGGTCCAGTCGGCGATGTCCGCCATCTTGTCGGCGCCGATGACCAGGACGCGCTCGGCGGCCCCGGCCCGGATCGCGTGGTCGGCGGTGGCGAGGGCATGGGTGAAGCCGGAGCAGACCACGTTGATGTCCATCACCGCGGGCGAGCCCATCCCGAGCCGGGCGGCGACGCGCGCCGACATGCTCGGCGAGCGGTCGATCGCGGTCGAGGTGGCGACCAGGACCAGATCGACCTCGGTCGGCTGGAGCCCCGCCGCGGCCAGCGCCTTGGCCCCCGCGTGCGCGGCCATCTCGTCCACCGGCTCGTCCGGCCCCCCGACATGACGGGTCCTGATGCCGACGCGACTGGTGATCCACTCGTCGCTGGTATCGACCATGGCCGCCAGATCGTCGTTGGTGAGCACTTTCGCGGGCTGATAGTGGCCGAGCGCCACGACACGTGAGCCGGTCATGTACGGGGTCCCCTCGCTACGTATGGCAGGAACCATCCAGTCTTGGTCGCTACTGCCGGGTACAGGGGCACGTGTTCCCACAGGAATAGCGCCCGGCCGTTGGAGGCTTGACGACAGCATTGACGCGCAGAAAGCATTCTGTAGACAATATTCTGTCGACTTGACACGGTTTTCCACGCCTCGCCCGATCCGGTCCGTACCGGACAATGGGATCCCCGGGGGCCGGTTCGGCTTCCCCCACGTACAGAATCGGGTTTAACCGCTATGGGACGGGTCACCGAGCGTCGCCGCACCATCCGCATCCGGGACGGAGCCGTCTCCACCCGCCCGGACACGCTCGTCGCCGAGGAGCCCCTGGAGATCCGGCTGAACGGCAAGCCGCTCGCCATCACGATGCGCACGCCGGGTGACGACTTCGCACTGGCGGCGGGGTTCCTGGTGAGCGAGGGCGTCATCGGTGACGGCTCCGAGGTGCAGTCGATCGTCTACTGCGCCGGAGCGACCGCCGACGGCGTCAACACGTACAACGTGGTGGACGTGAAGCTCGCACCCGGTGTCCCGGTCCCCGACATCACGCTCGAACGCAATGTGTACACCACCTCGTCCTGCGGACTGTGCGGCAAGGCGAGTCTCGACGCGGTACGCACCACGACCCGGCACCCGGTCGCCGACACTCCCCCGCTGCGGGTCGGGCCCGCCCTGCTCGCCGTCCTCCCCGACCGGCTGCGCGCCGCACAGCGGGTCTTCGACCGGACCGGGGGGCTGCACGCGGCGGCGCTGTTCTCCGAGACGGGCGAGCTGCTCGACGTCCGCGAGGACGTCGGCCGGCACAACGCGGTCGACAAACTGGTCGGCCGGGCCCTGACCGACCAGCAGCTGCCGCTGTCCCGGGCCATTCTGCTGGTGTCGGGACGGGCCTCGTTCGAGCTGGCCCAGAAAGCGGTGATGGCCGGGATCCCGATGCTCGCGGCGGTCTCCGCGCCCTCGTCCCTCGCCGTCGATCTGGCGGCCGAGGCCGGACTGACCCTGGTCGGCTTCCTGCGGGGTCCTTCGATGAACGTGTACGCGGGCGAGCACCGGATCGCCCTGGAGGCGACGGTCGGCCAGGACTGAGGCGCCCCGCGCCCGGCCGGCGAGGAGCGCCCCCCGCGCCGGCCGGTCCCGGCTCAGCCCACCGCGGCGGCCTCCCGCGACACCGCACCGCTCGCCGGACTCTCCTCCTGCGCGTCGCGCGAGCGGCGCTTGGCGATCACGGCGCACACCATCAGCTGCATCTGGTGGAAGAGCATCAGCGGCAGCACGGCGAGGGAAGCCTGCGCCCCGAACAACACGCTCGCCATGGGCAGCCCCGAGGCCAGGCTCTTCTTCGAACCGGCGAACTGGATGGTGATCCGGTCCTCGCGGTCGAAGCCGAGCCGCTTCGCCCCGTACCAGGTCAGCGCGAGCATCAGGGCGAGCAGCAGCACTTCGGCGCCGAGCAGCGCCCCGAGCCGGGCCGGGGTGAGCTGGTGCCAGATGCCCGCGACCATGCCCTCGCTGAAGGCCGTGTAGACGACGAGCAGGATCGAGCCGCGGTCGACATAGCCGAGGACCTTCTTGTGACGGGCGATGAAGCCGCCGATCCAGCGGCGCAGCAACTGCCCGGCGACGAACGGCAGCAGCAGCTGGACCGCGATCTTCAGCAGCGCGTCCGCGGAGAATCCGCCCCCGCTGTTGCCGAGCAGGCCGGCGGCGAGCAGCGGGGTGAGGAAGATCCCGGCGATCGAGGAGAAGGAGCCCGCGCAGATCGCCGCGGGCACGTTGCCGCGGGCGATCGAGGTGAAGGCGATCGACGACTGGATGGTCGACGGGATGAGGCAGAGGAAGAGGAAACCGCTGTAGAGCTGCGGCGTCAGGACGTATGGAACCAGCCCCCTGCCGACCAGCCCGAGCAGCGGGAACGCCACGAAGGTGCAGATCAGCACGGTGAGGTGGAGCCGCCAGTGCCTGAGCCCGTCCAGTGCCTCGGCCGTGGAGAGCCGCGCGCCGTAAAGGAAGAAGAGGAAGGCGACCGCTCCGGTGGAGGCACCGCCCGCCACATCGGCGGCGGTCCCCGACGCGGGCAGTATCGCCGCGAGCACGACGGTGCCGATCAGCGCCAGGATGTACGGGTCGAGCGGCAGCCAGGACGGCAGCTTCGGGGTACGGCGGCTCATGTGCTCCACATGTTCTCTTGGTTCTGGTCGTGCCTTCCCCATGCTGCTCCCGATCGGCGCGATCGGGAATCCCGTACACCGCTCTCACTGTCATCACGGCCCGCGATAGCCTGGCGCCATGTACGACCCCGCACAGCTGCGTACCTTTCTCGCCGTCGCCCAGACGCTGAGTTTCACCCGGGCCGCCCGCCGGCTGGGGGTGCGGCAGTCCACGGTGAGCCAGCACGTGCGGCGCCTGGAGGATGCGGCGGGGCGGCAGTTGTTCACCCGGGACACGCACCGGGTCGATCTCACCGTGGACGGCGAGGCCATGCTCGGCTTCGCCCGGACGATACTCGCGGCCCATGAGCGGGCCGCGGCCTTCTTCACCGGCACCCGGTTGCGCGGGCGGCTGCGGTTCGGGGTCTCCGAGGACTTCGTGCTGACCCGGCTGCCGGAGATCCTGGAGTCGTTCCGCCGCGACCACCCGGAGGTCGAGCTGGAGCTGACGGTGGAGCTCTCCGGGACGCTGCATCAGCGCCTCGCGGCCGGCCGGCTCGATCTGGTGCTCGCCAAGCGGCGCGCCGGTGACACGCACGGCGAGCTGGTCTGGCAGGACACGCTGGCCTGGATCGGCGCACCGCAGCTGCGGATCGACCCGGACCGTCCGGTGCCGCTGATCCTCTTTCCGCCACCGGGCATCACCCGGGCCCGCGCCCTGGAGGTCCTGGAGGAGCACGGCCGGTCCTGGCGGGTCGCCTGCACGAGCACCAGTCTGAGCGGGTTGATCGCGGCGGCCCACGCGGGGCTCGGCGTGATGGCCCACAGCCGGGGACTGATCCCGCCGGGCCTGGCGCCGGTGCCGGCCAGGGCGGGTCTGCCGGACCTGGGCGGTGTGGATTTCGTCCTGTCGCACGGCCGCCGTCGCGACGGGGCGCACGAGGCCGCGGACGCGCTGGCGACAGCGATCCTGGCGGGCGGCGACCGGCTGATCCGCGGCGTCGGCACGATCGGTTCGGTCAACGGCCGGGACAGCGCCTGACCGCCTGCGCGTACGGGAAGCACAAGGGGCGGCGATTACGCCTCCGGCCCGTCCGATCCGGGTGAATCCGGGTGGATCCCCTCGTATGCCCCCGGAACGGGAGTGGCAGCGGCGTACAGATTCGGTGGAGATTCCGGCGCCCGCCGGTTACCCCGCGTTCCCAGCCACGCCCGAGCCTTGCCCATCTGGCCGGATTTCGGTGGCTGACCAGTGCATATGCCACATTGTCCGCCGGTACGGGGCCCTCCCGCCGCGCCGCCCGGTGGGGTAGCGTCACGGCGCTGTGCGGAGCGCCACAAGGAGCAGGTCATTGCGCGAGTTCACTGTCCCACCCATGGCGGCCGCGCCCCTCGTGGGCGGCCTGGCCGACATCGTGTTCGACCATGCCGAGGAGGACCCGCACCGGGTCGCGCTCGGCCGCAAGGACGCGAGCGGAAACTGGCGGGATGTCACCGCTGCGGTCTTCCGTGACGAGGTGCTGGCGCTCGCCAAGGGGCTGATCGCCCATGGCGTCAGGTTCGGCGACCGGGTGGCCCTGATGTCGCGTACGCGCTACGAGTGGACGCTCTTCGACCTCGCGCTGTGGACGGTCGGCGCCCAGTCCGTACCCGTCTATCCGACGTCCTCGGCCGAGCAGGTGCTGTGGATGCTGCACGACGCCGAGGTGTCCGCCGTCATGGTCGAGCACGAGGACCATGCGATGACGATCGCCTCGGTGATCGACCGGCTGCCGGGACTCAAGCGGCTCTGGCAGCTGGACGCCGGCGCGGTGACCGAGCTGATCGACGCGGGGGCGGACATCGAGGACGAGGTGGTGCACCGCCACCGCCGCGCGGTGACGCCCGAGTCCGTGGCCACGGTCATCTACACCTCGGGGACCACGGGACGCCCCAAGGGCTGTGTGCTCACGCACGCCAATTTCATGTTCGAGACCGACACCATGGTCGCCCGCTGGAAGTCGGTCTTCCGCTCCAGGCCGGGCGACGAGGCGGCGACCCTGCTCTTCCTGCCGCTGGCCCATGTCTTCGGCCGGATGGTCGAGGTCGCCGCGATCCGCGGCCGGGTGAAGCTGGGCCACCAGCCGGAGCTGTCGGCCAAAGCGCTGATGCCGGACCTGGTGTCGTTCCGGCCGACCTTCATCCTGGCGGTTCCGTACATCTTCGAGAAGGTCTTCAACGCCGCCCGGCGCAGGGCCGAGGCGGAGGGCCGGATCGGGCCGTTCGACAAGGCCGTGGACATCGCGGTGAAGTACGCCGAGGCGCTGGAGGCGCGAGCGTTCGGGACCGGTCCGGGGCCGTCCGCCGGGCT
The DNA here is from genome assembly GCF_042731715.1 of Streptomyces sp. NPDC059832. Taxonomy (NCBI): domain Bacteria; kingdom Bacillati; phylum Actinomycetota; class Actinomycetes; order Kitasatosporales; family Streptomycetaceae; genus Streptomyces; species Streptomyces sp. NPDC059832. The sequence continues at coordinate 81,398 of NZ_JBHWIY010000020.1, forward strand.
GCGGATGCAGCACCAGTTCTTCGACAAGGTCGTGTACAGGAAGGTGCGCGAGGCGATGGGCGGCCGGATCCGGCACGCCATGTCGGGCGGTTCGGGGATGGAGCGCCGGCTCGGGCTGTTCTTCGAGGGCGCGGGCGTCACGGTGTACGAGGGGTACGGGCTGACGGAGTCGACCGCGGCGGCCACGGCCAACCCGCCGGAACGCACCAGGTACGGCACGGTCGGGCTGCCGATCCCGGGGACGACCGTGCACATCGCCGAGGACGGTGAGGTGTGGGTGCACGGCGGCAATGTGTTCGGCGGCTATCTCGGCGCCCCGCAGGCCACCGGGGCGGTGCTGCGCGAGGGCTGGCTGGCCACCGGGGACCTGGGCTCGCTCGACGAGGACGGATATCTGACGATCACCGGGCGGAAGAAGGAGATCCTGGTGACGTCGGGCGGCAAGAGCGTGGCGCCGGCGGGTCTGGAGGAGCGGGTGCGGGCGCATCCGCTGGTCGCGCAGTGCATCGTGGTCGGCAACGACCGGCCGTACATCGCGGCCCTGGTCACGGTCGACCAGGAGTCGGTGGACCACTGGCTCGCGATGCAGGGGCGGACGCCGCTGAAGCCGGAGGAGCTGGTGCGCGATCCGGACCTGGAGATGGAGGTCCGGCGGGCGGTGGTGGCCGCCAACACGGCGGTCTCGCAGGCGGAGTCGATCCGTACGTTCCGGATCCTGGCGCACCCCTTCAGCGAGGAGCACGGTCTGCTCACTCCGTCGCTGAAGCTGAAGCGCAGGGCGATCGAGACGGCGTACGCGGTCGAGGTCGACGCGCTGTACCGCTGAGGCACCCGGGTGCCCCGGCGGTACAGCACATGTGACCTGTCGAGGGCGTTTTTTAGAAGTCCCGTCTGTCTCGCGGGGTCTGACACGCCCTAGGTGATCGAGACCCGGAACAGCTTGTCCGAGCCGTCGGGTTCGTTCCCCTTGTTGTCGCAGTTGGTGGTGGAGAGCCAGAGCTGGTCCTGGCCGGGCACCTTGGTGACGGTGCGCAGCCTGCCGTACGTACCGACGTAGTACGCGCTCGGTGTGCCGAGCTCCTCGGTGTCACCGGTGATCGGCACCCGCCACAGCCGTTCGCCCTTCAGGGCGGCCATGTAGATGACGTTGCGGACGATGGCGATCCCGCTGGGCGAGGCCTCGGAGATGTTCCAGGTCTTCTTGGGATTGGTCATGCCGGAGGTGGTGCAGGTGCCCTCGCAGACGGGCCAGCCGTAGTTCTTGCCCGGCTTGATGAGGTTGAGCTCGTCCTTCTTGCTGTCGCCGAACTCCGCCTCCCACAGCCGGCCGTTGCGGTCGAAGGCGAGACCCTGCGGGTTGCGGTGCCCGTAGCTGTAGACGTAGTTGCCGAACGGGTTGCCGGGGGCGGCCTTGCCGTCCGTCGTCATCCGCAGGATCTTGCCGTTCAGCGAGTTCTTGTCCTGGGCGAGGTCGGGGGTCTGCGCCTCGCCGGTCGACACGTACAGGTAGCCGTCGGGGCCGAACAGCAGCCGTCCGCCGTTGTGGTACCTGCTCTTCTTGATCCCCTGGAGCAGGACCGTGTAGCCGCTGAGCGAGCTGCCGTCGTAGGTCATGCGTGCGACGCGGTTGCCCTCGGACGCGGTGTGCATGAAGTACACGTAGTGGTTGGAGGACCACTTCGGGTCGACGGCGACGCCGAGCAGACCGCCCTCGCCGTCGGTCGTGACGGCGTTGGGCACGGTCCCGACCTGGGTCCTGGTGCCGTCGGGGGTGGCCTTGAGGACCTTGAAGCTGTCCCGTTCGGTCACCAGCGCGCTCTTGCCGTCGGGCATCCAGTAGGTGCCCCAGGGGATGGACCAGCCGCCGGAGACGGTGGCGATGCCGGACGGCACACCGCCGTCGGTGGCGCAGTCCGGAGTGGTGAAGGTGACCGTGTTGCTCGGCGGCGAGGCGTTGCCCGCCGCGTCCTCGGCGACCACGTCCAGGGTGTACGGGCTGGCGCAGGCGAGCCCGGTGAGCGTGGTCGTGGTGGCCGGTGGCGTGCCGGTCACGGTCTTGTAGACGGTGCTGCCGCTGCGTACCTCGTAGGCGGTGACGGCCTTGTCGTCCGTCGACGCCCCCCAGCTCAGGGCAACGCTGTTGGCGGTGAGGCCCGAGGTGGACAGGGTGCCGGGTGCGGAGGGTGCGGTGGTGTCGGAACTGCGCTGGGTGGTGCAGTCCACGATCGGGCTGACCGACGACACGTTGCCGGCCGCGTCACGCGCGAACACGGAGAGGTTGTACGTGGTGCCGGGGGTGAGGCCGGTCAGGTTCTTCGTGGTGGCGGTGCCCGGTGCCTCGCCGAACTTGTTGCCGTGTTCGTAGATGTCGTACGCGGCGACACCCACGTTGTCCGTGGCGGCGCCCCAGTTGAGCGCGAGGCTGTTCTCGGTGATCTCCGAACAGCTGGGCGCCGTGGGTGCGGTGGGCGCCTCGGTGTCCGACGAGGTGACCGTGACGTCGAGGTAGTCGAGGTTGGGCAGTCCGTTGGCCGTCGTGGACGTCAGCCGGATCTTGTTGCTGCCTGCCTTGACCGGGGTGGTCAGGGTGGACGTGGCCCAGGTGTTCCAGTCGGTGGTGGCGTTGAAGGCGCGGGCGGCCGAGACGACCGTGCCGCCCACGGCGACATCGGCGGGCCGGGCGTCCGCCGTGCCGTTGGAGTAGCGGATGGCGATCTTCCCGGTGCCGGCGGAGGCCGCGGTGACGGTGAACTCCACATAGCTGCCGACGACATTGTCGCCGTTGACGAATCCGGTGCCCGAGTAGCCGGAGTGGTTGGACTCGGCGGCGCCCCCGACGATCGTCGCGGACTCCGCCTCGTACCGGGTGGCGGCCGCGGAGGCCGACTGCGGGAGGGCCTGCACCAGCGCGGTACAGAGCAGCACGGCCGTGAGCGCGGCCAATCTTCCTCGTGACGTGGTGAGCGTTCCGGTCTTCATCTGAACCTCCGTCAGGGAACCCAGTAGTTACCGGATGCGACGATCATCGACTGGAGCTGGACGCTCCCGCCGTAGTAGAGATCCGGGTCGATCGACGTGGTGGCGAGCTTGTTCCAGAGCGCGTCGAGCCAGGCCTGGGAGCCGGCGTCGGTCAGCGCGGTCACGGCGAACGGGGCGGTGAACGCCATGTCGTTGCCGCTGTCGAACACCGAACCGTTCAGGTGGTAGCCGCTGGCGATCTTGTCCGGGTCGCCGCCCGTCTTGGTCTTGATCCAGGAGTTGAGCTTGCGGGCCGAGGCGAGCGAGGCACTGTCCCCGCTGGTGACGGCGTCGGCGCCGATGCGCCACGGGTCGCGGCAGGCGTTCCAGGAGTAGTCGCCGTCGTTGGCGCTTTCGAGCACCTCGCCCGGGGCGGGCTTGGCCGTGGTGTTGGTATTGACGACGAAGTCCGCCAACAGCCCCGTGCCGGAGGCGTACTTGGACTGCTGCGAGGTGATCAGGTTCTGGTGTGCCGTGCGCACGGTGTCCCAGGTGCTGTCACCGGTGGCGGTCCTGAACGCGCGGAAGTGGTCGATCATCCAGTCCGAGGAGCGGGTCATCCAGTAGTGGGACTCGCCCGAGTCCGACCAGTCGCCGAACAGCATCAGGTGCGTGGTCGGGTTGACCTCGCTCTTCTTGATGGCGTTGATGTGCTTGACCGCGAGGTCCTTGTAGTTGTACGTGCCGGTGGAGCCCCACTGCTTGTCGGCGAGGAGCAGCCCGTAGGCGACGTCCAGGTCCCCGTCGGTCGCCGAGTCGGAGCCGTCGACGCTCTTGCAGGAGGCGTCCTGTTCGGCGGCGAGGAGGTTGGCGTTGTTCACCGAGGGGTGCGCGAGCATGTACTTGACCATGCCGTCGAAGACGGTCTTCGCGTCCGGGTCGGCCCCCGCCATCGTCGCGGTGACGACCATTCCGTAGCCCTGGGCCTCGGCGACGTAGGGGTGGTCGGCGTCCGGCGAGATCACCTGGTACCAGCCGTTGCCGCAGTTCTTCTTGACGAACGCGGACTTCCAGGCGTTGTACGTCTTGATCACGGCCTGGTCGAGTACCGACTGCGAGCCGGACGGCTTCAGCATCCCTGCGGCGTAGGGGCGGGTGTGGCTGCCGAAGGGCACCGCGGGACCGCCGGCGGCGGGAATCGCGGTGTCGAGGTAGTCGAGGTTGGGGCCGCCGCCGGCCGTGGTCGCGGTAGCCCGGACGGTGTTGGTTCCGGTGGCGAGCCGCGGCGCGTTCGTGGCGGCGTAGGCCTTCGGGAGGTGGCCCAGCAGGGGCAGGAGCAGACAACTGAGGCCGGCCACGACGGCCACCAGGCGGCGTGGGGGTGCGGCAGGGTGCACGGATGATCCCTTCCGGTTCGGTGTTAGGAAAGGTTCCTAACCGACACTGCATAGGATTCCCTGCGGAGCTTTCTGTCAATGCCCCGCGTGGGCCCAAATCTCGTGCGGGGCAGGCGGGTTGGGCGAGGCGTGGGCAGCCTTCCGGGGCGACGGGCGCATGTCTGCCCCGCCGCCCCGGCCGTGCGAGGGCGTACCGCCTCCGGCTCCTCAGACCAGCTGGTACCCCCGCATCCGGGTGAGGAGGAGATGGGTGTCCTGCAGCGATCCCGAGGTGTCGCCGAGCGACCGGTAGATGCCCCACTTGGGCCGGACCCGGTCGGCGAGAAGGGTGTCGACGCCGGACTTCGACCTGTCGATGACGGTGGCGGCCCCGTCCTTCAGGATCCAGCGGACCGAGCCCGACGCACCGTCACCGATCGTGATCCGGAAGTCGACGTCGATCCACTTGTTCTGCAGCGGCACGAGGTCGGTGCGGCCGACGAGGATGTCGGCGATGGCCAGCTTGAGCTCGATGGTCTGTACACCGTTCACCCGGCGCAGGGACTGCACGACGATCGGCGAGGTGCCGGTGCCCGGCTGCTTCATCTGCATGATGTGCGTGAAGCTGGTGGTCGCCTTCAGCGAGGCGGGGATGTACATGCGGTACGTGACCCGCCAGGTCTCTCCGGGCAGCCACTTGAGGTACGCACTGCCGCTGGTGCGCAGCCCGGTCACCTCTTGACGCTGACGGTCCGTCGAGGTGTCCCGGTCGACGGTGTGCATGGTGAACCGGAAGTTGTCGCCCTCGGTGCGAATGTGCGGCTGCCCCGCCGGATGGGAATCGGCCCGGTCATCCTCGATGGTCTCGAAGGCGCCGAGTCCGGCGTCGCTCGCCGAGGGCGACCAGCGTAATTTCCAGCTCGCCGCGTGCGCGGTGGCGGGAGGGCCGGCGGTGGCGGCGACGGCGCCGCCGATCGCCGCACCGAGCAGCGCCCGCCTGGAAGGGTTCGTCACATCGACCTCGCTCGGAGTCGTTCGTTCGTCATCTCGGGGTCATTCGTTCACAAGAGTGTCCGTTGTTCAGTGACGTGCTCCAGGGTTGCGTGCCGGCGGAACCCGGTCAATGGCCCGGACGGAAGAGGCCGGGCGAGGGGCCGCGGAACGCGGGGCGGCAGGGGAATGCACGGGGACCGTTGATCGTTGCCCATGGGAGTACCAACCGACGACGTAAGGATCGACCGCTCGTGAGCCAGGCCCCCTCCATCACCCTCAACAATGGCGTCGAGATGCCGCAGCTCGGTTTCGGTGTCTGGCAGGTGCCGGACGACGAGGCCGCGAAGGCGGTCGCCACAGCCATCGAGTCCGGGTACCGGAGCATCGACACCGCCGCGATCTACGAGAACGAGCAGGGCACCGGCCGGGCAATCGCGGCCTCCGGTGTCGCCCGCGAGGAACTGTTCGTCACCACGAAGCTGTGGAACTCCGAGCAGGGCTACGACGCGACCCTGCGCGCCTTCGACGCCTCGCTCGACAAGCTGGGGCTCGACTACGTCGACCTGTATCTGATCCACTGGCCGGTCCCGGCCAAGGACGCGTACATCGACACGTACAAGGCCTTCGAGAAGATCCGGTCCGACGGCCGCGCCAAGGCCATCGGTGTCTCGAACTTCCTCCCCGAGCACCTGGAGCGTCTGCTCGGCGAGACCTCCGTGGTCCCGGCGATCAACCAGATCGAGCTCCACCCCCAGCTCCAGCAGGCCGAGTCGCGCGCCTTCCACGCCAAGCACGGCATCGCCACGGAGGCGTGGTCGCCGCTGGGTCAGGGCAAGGGTCTCCTGGAGGTCCCGACGGTTGTCGCTATTGCCCGGAAGCATGGCCGCACGGCGGCCCAGGTGGTGCTCCGCTGGCACATCCAGACCGGCAACGTGGTGATCCCGAAGTCCGTGACGCCGTCCCGCATCGTGGAGAACCTCGATGTGTTCGGCTTCGAGCTGGACGCCGACGACCTGGCCGCGTTCGCCGCGCTGGACGAGGGCAAGCGTCTCGGCCCGAACCCCGGGGAGTTCAACCTCGGCGCCTGAGCCCTGCTCTCGCGCCGATGACGCACACGGACCGCCGCCCGGCTGCCGAGCCGGGCGGCGGTCCGCTCCGCAGGAAGGAACCGGAACAGCAGCGGGCACACCGCGCCCGTCGTCGCGGCTGATCGTTACCGGCTGCGCAATATGTGCAGCCGCCCGCTGCTGGAGATGTACGGCTCCGCCAAGGGCGGTCGCGCCCCGGGCCGGCAGCGGCGGGCCGACAACCACGGCGCCCAGGAATGGCCGATCGAGCGACACCCGGAAGCGCCGGGGGTGACGCCGGTCGGCTTCGCCGGCGGGCTCATCCTGGAAGTCGCCGACGGCAGCACGGCGGACGGTGCCCGTGTCCAGCAATGGGAGGACACCGACTCCCCGGCCAGTGGTGGCAGTTGGAGCCGGTGCGGGACACCCCGGGGCATGGGCCGGATACAGACCGGCATGGGGATGCGTCGGATGCGTGCGGATGCACGCGGACCAGAATGCAAGTGGCCCTTCGACGCCGTGCCGCACGGGCCGTCACTCACTTGGGCCAAGACGGCCCGCCGGCCTCCTGGCGGCCGGGACATGGGCGGCGTCTGCCACGCCGTCGCCACGTTCTGCCGCCCGGTCGCCGGGCCCCGCCGAGGGCAGCGTGCCGGGAACGAATCCGGAAGCCGAACCCCGGAACCGGAGTCCGGAACCGGAGCCCGAACCGAACCTTGGAACCGGAGCCGGAGCCCGAACCGAACCTTGGAACCGGAGCCGGAGCCCGAACCGAACCTTGGAACCGGAGTCCGGAACCGGAGTCCGAACCGGAGCCCGGAACCAGGGCCCAGTAGCCGCGTGCGGCGCGGCTGTTCCGGTCGGCTGGCAGCGCCTCACCGTCCGGCTTAATATGGGCTGGCAGGTGTTTGAACCTGTCAGTCGTCGTTCAGGTGCGGGTATCCGACCGGATCACTCCGGTCGGATACCCTGACTGGAGCCCCGGCCCGATTACGGCGGGCCGGGGTTCACGTCAACCGAGGAACTCGGTCACCAGTCGCGGCCACCGTTGTCACGGTCGTCGTCGAAGTGGCGCTCGATCACTCGGAAGCTGCCCACCACTCCGTTCTCGACCCAGACGCCGCCCTTGACGTGGCCCGGGAACACCCCGTCGCTGGAGCTGTGCGGACCGACGGTGGCGATGGGGGCGCCGTTGTCGCAGGTGGCCCCACGGAAGACCTCGACGGCCCGACGGCTGTCGTTGCGGACGTTGAGACTCTTGGAGCCGAGGCCGCTGACCACGGTCACGCAGCCACCCATCTCGTCGGAGTACGTCCGCTCGTTGATGTGGATGCGACCCCTGTAGTGCTCACGGCCGCCCTCGTTGTGGCCACGGCCGCCCTCTTCGCGGCCGCCGCCCTCGTTGCGGCCACCGCCCTCGTTGCCCTTGCCCTCGTTGCCCTTGCCGACGTCGCCGCCGTCGAGAGCCGAAGCGGGAGCAGACTGCTGGACGGCCTGGGTTGCCTGAACCGGCTCGGAGGTGGCAGCCGAGGCGTAGGTGATGCCAGTGGCGGCCAGGGCTGCAGCGGCCGCGACGGCGGCCGTAACGATGGTGGAACGGGTAACCATGACGCTTCTCCTGTCTCAGAAAGGTCGGCTGATCAGTCGACCCGTGAATGAACGTACGCATGAACCTCATACGTGTCATATCGGACACGTCGAAGGTCGGCACCCACACCCCGGTCGAGTTATATGAAATACGCCATATGCTATTTTCACATGATTAGATGAGATACCAATTGCCTTTATTCATGGGCGAATTGATCTGCAATTAGACTGCATGGGGGACTTTCTGATACCTACTCACCCTGGCGGCAGCGTGTCTTTTCTTGACACGGCCCGAGCAGCGGCCGGAGCCCGTGAATACCGGTCATCCGCAGCCCATTCCACGGCGCCGCCGCACGGCGGCGCGTGTTGGCCGACTCACGCCGGATGAGCGGGAAAGCGCTGGTCAGCGGCGGTCAGTCGTCCAGCTGGCGGCTGAGGCCTGGGGTCGTTCGTTCGGATCGGGCCGGATCAGGGAGCGGGGTCCGGTGTCGTGCGTCGCGAGGCGGAGGAGAGAGGCGACGCGGCGTGTCGGCGACTGACGACGACGCGGTAAGGCGCGACACCGGGCACGCGAGCCCTGCAGGTCCGAGCGAGGGGCCCCAGGTGTGCCCGCCGGGGCGCGGCGGCAGCCGTTCGTACCGCGGCGGGGTTCGGGACGGCCCGATGGCGTTGGCCACCAGGCGCATGGGGGCGTCGTGGCCCGCGTCGGCCGGTGTGACCAGCGGGGACAGGCCCTGGGCGTTCGGCGAGACCGAAGGCGCCCGCGAGATCGTCGACCGGGCCGCGGGGCACCCCGAGCGGGGTGAGCAGCAGCGAGGACAGCGGATCGACCTCGGCGTGCCGGCTGTCACCGGTCGCATCGCGGTGGCGCAGCGCCGCCATGCCGCCCACGGCCGCGTGGCGGTCAGGTGAGCACGTCGACGAGCGCCAGACCCGTCTTGACGGGCCGTCCCGGTGCGGACCCGGTAAGGCGTCCCGGTGCGGGCCCGGTAGCGCTCATCAGCCCTCCGACCGCTTGCAGCAGCAGGTCGGAGCCTGGCAGCGCGGCGCCTTCGTCGGCTCCGAACCCGGCCACCGAGCAGTAGACGATGCCGGGGTGAGCGCCTGGGCGTGCGCGCAGGAGAGTCCGTACTCGTCCATCGCGCCGGAGCGGAAGCCACGACACCCGACAGGAAGCCGGGAACGGGGGTGTGCACCGGGTCACCGTCCCGAATCCGCTTCTGGGACGGGGAAGTTGACAGGGCTTGCTTGAGTGACCGGCCCGGTCAGTGCCGTATCCGAGACGCGAAGGGGGCCAGCTCGTACCCACCCCGTGCCTCGGCAGCCGCTGCGGCACCGGCGGCCTCGCGCAGCGCCCGGGGCACCGCATCCAGCCCGTGCGCACCGCTGAGCCCGGCGCACGGTCTCGGCCGCAGCCGGTACGCCGCACCATCGGCGGGCGCACAGGCCAGGCCCGGTCCGTCGCCCGGCAGCAGCGGTACCTCTGCACCCGTCGCGGACGGCGCCGACCCGGGGCAGCTCCGCCCGGCGAGATCGCTGCCCGAGGCGCCCAGTACCCGCAGCGGGCTGCCACCGCGCAGGACGAGCACACAACGACCAGCCGCTTCATGCAGGCACGCCGCCCCGGCGGTGGTGCCGGGCAGCCTCAGGCCAGTGGTCAGGAGCAGCTCGCCGCCGAGCCAGGGGGTGCGATCGGCCAGTTCGATGCTGCGCGCCCACACCACCTCGCGGTCCAGCGCAGCGCGGCCCGCGGGCACGGTCAGCCCGAGCTCCCGACGCCGGGTCAGCCGGTCCAGGGGCACACCCACCGGTGCCTTCCCGCTCCCGGCTCCCGTGCTCCGGCCCGCCGTGTCCCGGGGACCCAGCAGGTCAGCGCGTGGACCGGATACGGGCAGGGCTCCCGTCGGCTCTCCGGCCCCGTCAGCCCTGTCAGCCCCGTCGGCCCAGGTGCACGGTACGCGCCGAAAGCAGGAACACATCGGACCGCCGGCGCAGCCCGGCCGGGTCGTCGGGGTCGAGCAGCCGGTCGAGTACGGCGATGTCCTCGGCCGTGAGCTCCTCCTCGAACATCTGGCGCCGACGGGCGAACTCGGTGACGACATGGTCCCGGGCCCGGTCGGAGAGCGGTGCCGGAAGGTCGAGCAGGAAGCTGCGGGTGCCCTGCGGGGCCAGTCCCACCGCGGTGAAGAGGGCACTCCAGTCCTCGGTCTCCCGCTTGGTGCCGGGCAGCGCCGTCCGCATCTCCTCGAACCGGTCCGCGTTGATCGCTTCGAGCCTGGCCTCCAGACCGGGCCGCCCGATGCCGATGTCGCGCGGAAGCCGGCGGGGCTGCAGTCCGCCCTCGACCAGGGCGACAGTCCCGCCGGGGCGCAGCAGTGCGGCGAATCCGGCCAGGACGGCGCGCTGGTCGCCCATGTGGTGCAGGGCGTTGCCCGCCCAGATCAGGTCCGCCTCCCCCAGCCCGGCGAGGCCCTCGGGGATGTCGGCCCGGTGCGTGCGGACCCGGTCGCCGAGACCGAGGCGTTCGGCGTGGTTACGGGTGCGTTCCAGGAGTGCCGGGGTGCCGTCGACGGCGACGACCTCCGCGTCGGGGAACATCTCGGCGAGCAGGCAGGTGATCACACCCGGTCCGCTGCCGATGTCGAGCACTCGGCGCACCTTCGGGGCCGCGGGCAGCCCGGCGATCCAGCGGGCCGCCTCCTCGTACTGCGGACGACTGACCTCGGCCTCCTGCTCCAGCATCGGCCCCAACACGTCCCAGTCGATGTCGCCGGCGTCCTGATGGTGACCATGAGTGGTGTCGTGGTGGCCGCCGTGGGCCGGGTCCGGGTGGTGGGGGGCGTGAGCGGTGCTCTGGTGGTGACCGTGTCCGGTGTGAGTGCTCATGAGAGCAAGCCTCACCACGGATCGACCTCACGGCAAGTTCTGTTGCCGATTCAGCAAGTCTCTCTCCGGCCGACGCCGCCCGCCCGGCACTCGCCCGACTCCAGGACACATCTCACCCAATGGACACCTGCATATTGCCGGTACGCCGCCGGGCCCATAACTTGCGTTTATGGAGCTGGAGTTGCGCCATCTGCGAACCGTACGTGCCATCGCCGACACCGGGAGCCTGACCAAGGCGGCCGCGACTCTCGGTCTCGCCCAGCCCGCGTTGAGCGCGCAGCTGCGAAGGATCGAGAAGGCGCTCGGCGGCCCGCTCTTCGACCGCGACCACACCGGCGCCCGGCCCACGCTCCTCGGTGAGCTGGTGCTCGAACGGGCCCGGGTGGTGCTGCCCGCCGTGAGCGAGCTCCAGGAGGAGGCGGTGCGGTTCGCCAACGCCTGGGGGACGATGGAGCGCTTCCGGCTGGGCGGCACGCACGGCCCGCTGCTGGGTGGCCTCGTGGACCGCCTGGTCACCGCGTATCCGACCGCGCCCGTGTCGACGTACACCTCCTGGTCGGTATCCGAGATCGCCGCCCAACTGGTGGACGGACGCCTCGACTTCGCTCTCATCGGGGCCTGCGGGGAGAGCCCGCCACCCGCCAACGACCGGCTGACGTGGCAGGTGATCGGCGTCGATCCGGTCTTCGTGATGCTGCCGGACTCCCACCCGCTCGCCGGTGAACAGGAGCTCGACCTCGCCGCGCTGGCGGACGAGTGCTGGGCAAACGTGCCGGGCGACGGCTGTTTCGCCGACTGTTTCGTCGGCGCCTGCGCGCGGGCCGGGTTCAGCCCGGTCTCGGTGTATGAGACGGACACGGCTTCCGTCGTCCATCTGGTGCAGGTGGGGCGGGCGGTCGGACTGTGCCGGGCGACGTTTCCGCCGACCCCGGGGCTGGTGACGCGGCCGATCGCCGGCTCGCCGCTGAGCTGGCGGCATCTGCTGGGCTGGCATCCGCGTTCGGCGGCGGCCGACGCGGCGGTGGGCGCGGTGAGCGGTCACACGCGGACGGCGTACGCGGAGGCGGTGAAGCGCAGCGAGAGCTACACGCGCTGGCTCGCCGCGCATCCACGGTTCGGCGCCGCGATGTGACACGCCTGCGATGTGGCACGTCCGCGATGTGGCACGTCGCCGCGTGTGCGCCGTCCTGAGCGACGCGGCCATGTGCCATGGCGCGCGCTGCCGCGGCTATCGCACGCCGTGCCCGGGGGCGATAGCCGCCACCCGCGCGGCCAGGTTCAGATCGTGCTCGGTGACCGCGCCGCCCGCGTCGTGCGTGTTCACGGACAGGGACACGGTGTTGTAGCCGAGGGTCAGATCGGAGTGGTGGTTCAGTTCGTCCTGGATCGCGGCGACATGCGCGGTCAGCCCGAGGGCGGCGAAGTGGGTGTGGAGCCGGTAGGTGCAGGTGATCCGGTCACCCTCCAGCGACCAGCCGGGCAGTCCGCCCAGACGGTCCTCGATCTCATTCCGTGACAGCGGTGCGGCGGGCATACGGCGACTCCCTCATCGGCGATCGGTGCCGGTGACGTTACGGTCTGGGTATGACAACTGTCGCGCTTGACACGGGGGTAGGGCCGCTCCTGCGCAGCTGGCGGGAGCAGCGCCGGATCAGCCAGTTGGAGCTGGCGCTCCGTGCCGATTCCTCGGCCCGGCACATCTCCTTCATCGAGACGGGCCGCTCGCGCCCCAGCGAGGAGATGGTCCTGCGGCTGGCCGAGCATCTAGAGGTCCCGGTCAGAGAACGCAACGCCCTCCTGGTGGTGGCCGGTTACGCGCCCCGCTACGCACAGACCGCGCTCGACGACCCGGCACTGGACGCGCTGCGCGAGGGGATGGAGCGGCTGCTCCAGGCGTACGACCCGTATCCGGCGCTGGTCGTCGACGGTACGTACAACGTGGTGGCGGCCAATCGGGGTATGGCGACGCTGATGGAGGGAGTGGCCGAACATCTGCTCGTACCGCCGTTGAACGCCATGCGGCTCACCCTGCACCCGGAGGGCCTCGCCCCGCGCATCCGCAATCTGCGGGAGTGGCGGGCCGATCTGCTGGACCAGATGGAACGCCAGATCGCCCTGGCCCGTTCGGCGGAGCTGCGTGAGCTGTACGAGGAGGTCGCGGGCTACCCCGTACCGGAAGACACCGGCCCCGGGCCCTTTGCGTCGCTGCCCTTCGCGCTGCCCCTGCTGATCGAGCACGACGGGCGGGTGCTCTCCTTCGTCTGCTCCATCGCGACGTTCAATACGCCGATGGATGTGACGGTGGCCGAGCTGGCGATCGAGACGCTGCTGCCCGCCGACCGGGCCACCGCCGACCATCTGCGGTCCCTCGTTCCCTGACGGCCTTCCGGACAGGTAGGCGGTCGGCGGTGCGGGCCCGTCGTACCGTGCGGCGGTGACCGGGGCGGACATCGTGCCTCCATCGGCCGGGTCAGGACTTCGCTGTCGCGTGTCCGAGCGGCTCGGATGTCGATGAGGGGGCGGACCCGGCCGTCGGCGACGGCGGGCAGGAGTTCCCGGCCGGCGGCGGCGATGGCCTCGCCGAGTTCGGCGGCCCTGGTGAAGCCGAAGGAGACTCCGCGCAGGTGCCGGTAGGAGAGGGCGTCGAGGTCGATGGTGGAGGCGGCGGTGTCCAGGCGGCCGATGTCGACCGGCGACCCGTCGACCTCGGTTGCGGGCAGGCAGGAGGCGAGCGTCTGTCCGCCGACGTGGTCGAGAACGATCTCCGCGCCCTCGTGCAGCCGTGGGACATGCCTCGGGGTGTACGTCGCCGAACCCGGCACCCCCGACCACGGCGCCATGGTCCTGCTCAATATGACCGCCCCCCGAGCCGGCGCTCGAAGCGGACTCCGAGCGCCGGAACTGATCCGGAGCAGGCCCTTCCCCGGCCCCAAGGGCTGTCCGGCGGATCAGGGTCGGGCAGGCCCTAGACGCGTGCTCCGTTGTCGAGCGGATCCCGGCGTGCCGCCTTCGTACCGGACCGGCGTCCCGGCGACCGCTTGCGGGCGGGCGGCGGGGCCTTGCTGCTCCGCTCCAGGACGAGGGCGGCCGGCACCGCGGTCAGCACCGAGGAGTACGTGCCGACGCAGATGCCGATCAGCAGGGCGAGGGCGAAGTCCGCGAGGGAGTCCCCGCCCAGCACGGCGAGCGCGACGAGGATGAAGAGCGCGCCCATTCCGGTGTTCACCGTGCGCGGGACGGTCTGGAGAACGGCCCGGTCGGCGATGGTGGCCAGAGGTACGCGCCGGGCCTTCGCCCAGAGTTCCCGTACCCGGTCGAAGACCACCACCGAGTCGTTGACGGAGTATCCGATGACGGTGAGGAGTGCGGCCAGGAAGATGCCGTCGACGGTGCGGCCGAGCCAGGCGAAGGCGCCGACCAGGATGATCACGTCGTGGACCAGCGCCCCGACCGAGGCCACGGCGAACGTCCAGCGGAACCGGACCGCCAGATAGGCCAGTTGCACGAGCACGGCGATGCCCAGCGCGATCAGGGCATTGCGCCGCAGTTCGTCGCCGAGGCTGGGGCCGATCAGCTCGTCGCGGACCTTGGTGGTCGTGCCGCCCTCCGCCGCGAGGGCGGCGCGCAGGGCGTGTTCGCCGTCGTTGTCGAGTTCGCCGGTCCGTACGGAGATGTCGCCCGCACCGGCCGTGGTGACCTCGGCGTCGCCGAAGCCCGCGCCGGCCAGGGCGGTGCGGGCCCGCTCCACGTCGACCGGCCGGGTCTTCGGGGACTCGACAAACCCGACGCCAGTGAACTCTACGCCCAAATTGGCACCCCATCCTACAACCCCGCAGACGGTCCCAGCCCCCCAT
>NZ_JBHWIY010000020.1:96128-108378 GCF_042731715.1 Streptomyces sp. NPDC059832
GCTTCGGCTGGCTAGGGTGGGGGGGGCCCTCCCCCGTGGCAATGGCTCTCTCCTGCGACCACCAAAAACCCCCTCCGCCGGTGAACTCGACGCCCAGGTTGACACCGCGCACGACGATCCCGAGGACGGCCACGGCTACCAGTGCGGTGGAGACCATCAGCCAGCGGCTCGGAAACCGCATCAGCCGGGGATCACGGCGGGTCAGCCAGGTGCGTACCCGGCCGGGGAACGCGATGCCGTTGACGCCCCGGTAGTCGCTGACGAACCGGGAGCCCGCCGCGATCTCGGTGAGTGCGCGGGCGATGACGAGTGCGGAGAACATGGAGGCGATCACACCGATGGCGAGTGTGACGCCGAATCCCTTCACCGGTCCGGAGCCGAGGAAGAAGAGAAGTCCGGCCGCGATCAGCGTCGTCACGTTGGAGTCGGCGACGGCGCTCCAGGCATTACGGAATCCGGCGGTCAGCGAGGAGCGCAGGGAGCGGCCCGGATGCTGTGCGTGTTCCTCCCTGGCCCGTTCGAAGACCAGCACGTTGGCGTCGACCGCCATCCCGATGGCCAGGACGAATCCGGCGAGGCCGGGCAGGGTGAGGGTGACGCCGAGGCCCACCAGGGCCGCGTAGGAGATCAGTCCGTAGGCGGCGAGCGCGACGGCGGCGAGTGCGCCGAAGAGCCGGTAGACGACGGTGATGAAGAGTGCGGTGGCCGCGGCGCCGATGAGGGCGGCACGGGCGCTGGCGTCGATGGCTGCCGCGCCGAGCGTCGGTCCCACGGTCCGCTGCTCGACGATCTCGACGGGGAGCGGCAGGGCACCGCCCTTGACCAGGAGGGCAAGTTCGCGGGCCTCGTCCGCGCTGAACGATCCGGTGATCTGGGTGGAGCCGGAGGGCAGGCCGGCGTTGCAGCCGACCGACGGGGAGACCTGCGGCGAGGAGATGATCTGCTCGTCGAGGACGATGGCGACGCGGCGCCGGTCGTCCTGGACCGGGTGGCAGGCGGCTTCGCCGGTCAGCCTGGTCCAGTCCCGGCCGGCCTGCTTGTGGAAGTCGAGGGACACGGTCCAGCCGGCGCCCTGCTGGGCATCGAACGCGGCGGTGGCGTCCTTGACGCCCGCGCCGGAGAGCCGCGCCGGGCCGAGATCGAGGGCGCGCCCCTGTTCGTCGGGGAGGGTCGGCCCCGCTTCGGCCCTGCCCTCGTCCCCGCTGTCCGGGCCCTGGACGGCATGGAAGCTGAGCTGAGCCGTTCTGCCGATGACCTCCGCGGCCTTGCGCGGGTCCTGGACGTCCGGGAGTTCGACGATGATCCGGTCCTCGCCGGAGCGGGTCAGGGTGGGTTCGGCGACGCCGAGCGAGTCGATGCGCTGGCGCAGCACTTCGAGTGTGCGGTCGGTGCTCTCCCGGTCCGCCTTCGCGGTGTCCGAGTCCTTGGCCTGGAGCACCATTCTGGTGCCGCCCTGAAGGTCGAGGCCGAGTCTGGGTGACATGGTCAGCGTGATGAGCACGGAGACGAGCAGCACGGCCGCAGCCAGCACCGCTCGCACCGTGGTGGCGCGAGTCATGGGTTTCCTCCGAGGGGGCGCCGGGCGCCCTCACCTCGGCAAGGGCGGCACGGCGGCTCTGTGGGACGGGACCGGTGGCAGGACCGGTGGCCGGTGAACGGCCGTCCGTGGAGGCCCGCGTACGCCGGGGAGCGCGACGCGCGACTGGTCGGTGGCACGAAGGGGCGCGGCGGGGGCCGGGCGGTGGGCGCGGTGCGGAGCGTGGATGCCGGGCGCGCTGGCCGGCAGGACGTCGGGGCCGGGCGGCGGGAGGTGGTGCGCGGTGCGGGCCTGGTCGGTGCCGGCCCGGGGCTGGGGCAGGGGTGCGGTCTGCGGCCGGTGGCGGTGGTGGTCGGTCGCCGCGGCCGTGCGGGGGCGCCGGGAGTCATGGACGGTGCCCGTGCGGGCGGTCCGGTCGGTGTGCGGGGTGGGCTGGTGGGCGCCGGGTGAGTACGCGGCGGAGGGCGGCATCCCGGCGAACAGCCGGGCGGGGAGCACGGATCCGGCGGCTGCGGGGGTGGCGCCGACGACGGTGAGGACGGCGAGCAGGAGTGCGGCGAGGACCAGCCGGGCCGCCCGCCCGGTACCGCGGTGTGCCGGGGCGCCCGGCCGTGCCCCTCGGGGCGCGTTCCCCGGGGGCGGCCCCGGGAGGGGGGTCACCCGGTTCGGCCGGTCAGGGCCGGTGCCGTGCCGGCCTGGCGGAGTACGGAGCCGAGGACCATCCCGGCGCCGCGAACGACCGCGGTCGCCGGGTCGTCGGCGAGACGTACCGGGACCCCGAGGCGGACCGCGATCCGGTTGGTGATGTCGGGGCGGGTGGCACCGCCCCCGATGAGCAACGGGCCCTTGCGCAGGGCCCCGAGGACGGCGCCGTGCCGGTCCTGCTTCCACATCTCCATGATCATGTCCAGGACGGTGCGGACGACGGCGGTGGGCGGCTGCGCCGGGCCGAGGTCGCCCAGCCCCGTCTCGGCCTGGCGGGCGTCGCGGACCTGCCCGTCGACGAGCAGGGTCGTCTCGGTCAGCCCGGCGCCGATGTCGACGACGAGCAGCGGGCCGCCGTCCCGCGGTCCGGCGTATGCGGCGGCGGCCCTCGCGCTGTCGAGGGCGACGACGGTCGTCGGCCCCAGGGCGGCGATCAGCTCCCTCGCCGCGGCACGGTGCCGGGCCCCGGCGAGGACGGGGTGGCTGAGGACGATCACGGTGCCGGTGCGGTCCGCGCCCAGTGCCGTGTCGGCGATACGGCCGAGCATCCGGCCGCAGGACTCGGGGTCGACGATGCGCCCCCGCCGGACCGGGCCGCCGTGTGCGGGCCCCGTACCGAAGTCGCCGCAGATGTCGGTGTCGGCCATGAGGCCGTGTCCGGGCACCCAGACGCGGGTGCGCGAGCTGCCGAGATCGAGGGCCAGGCCACGGGTGACGCCCTTGTGGTCCTGGCGGACGGACGGGCCGAGTCGTCGTCCGTCGTGCAGAGAACGCATCGCCCCTCCCCCCGGCCCGCCACCGCGGCCGCGTACACACCCATGAACCCGCTGATAGCGAGGCATGGCCGAGCCCTCACTATGCAATAGGGAGGCAAAGAAAGCCACTCCCAGGCAAAATCCAAGGGCTCGGCCGCCGAGGCCTGTCCGGCGGACCGGGGTCGGACAGGCCCCGGGCGGCCTCCGTCGTGCCTCAGACCTCCGACGGCAGGAACACGGCGACCAGTTCGGCGAACTCGTCCGGCGCGGCGATCCGGACGCCGAGGTCCTCCGCCTTGGTGCGCTTGGATCCGGCCTTCTCCCCGGCGACCAGGAGCGAGGTGCGCTTGGAGACGCTGGAGGAGGACTTCCCGCCGGCCCGCTCGATCAGCTCGTTCATCTCGTTCCGCGAGAGCTTCTCCAGGGCGCCGGTCATGGCTCCGGTGACCACCACGGTCATCCCGTCCAGCGGCAGACCGGTGCCTTCCCCGTCCGCGGCGGCGGCCGCCTCCTCGCCCTCCTCCCCCGGCGGGGGCGGCGGCGTGGCGCCGGGCTCCGTCATGTTGACCCCGGCGGCCACCAGCTTCTCGATCAGCGGGGCCAGTTCCACCAGCTCCGCGACGACACCCGCGGCCTTCTCCTTGCCGATGCCGTCGACCCGCTGGAGCTCCTCGGCGTCGGCCGCCCTGATGCGGTCCATGTCCGCGAAGTACCGGGCGATCCGCCTCGACATGGAGCGCCCGGTGCCGCGTACCCCCAGCGCGCAGAAGACCCGGGAGAGCGGCTGGGTCCGTGCCGTCCCGATGGCGGCCAGGAGATTGTCGGTGCTGGTCTCGCCCATCCGCTCCAGGCCCAGCAACTGCTCGCGGTCGAGGGTGAAGAGGTCGGCGAAGTCGGTCACCAGACCGGCGTCGACGAGCTGGACGACGCGGGTCCCGCCGAGGCCCTCGATGTCGAGCTGGTCGCGGCCCGCCGCGTACGAGATGGAGGCGACGAGCCGGCAGTCGCGGCCCCGGACACAGCGCCAGCGCTGCTCGCTGGTGTCTATCTCGGAGCCGCACTGCGGGCACGCCTCGGGGAAGTCGATCGGCTTCTCGTCACCGGTCCGCAGATGGGCGACGGGGGCCTCGATACGGGGAATGATGTCGCCCGCCTTGTAGACCATCACCCGGTCGCCCAGGCGCAGATCGCGGCGGGTGATGTCGGCGGGGTTGTGCAGCGTGGCGTAGCTGACGGTCGAGCCGTCGATCTCGACCGGCTCCAGCACGGCGCGTGGCGCGATGATGCCGGTCCGCCCCACGTTCCATTCGACCCCGAGGAGCCGGGTGACCTTCTCGACGGCCGGGAGCTTGTAGGCGATGGCCCAGCGCGGCGCCCTGCTCCCGGATCCGGCCTCGCGCTGGTCGGCCGCGAGATCGGCCTTGATCACAATGCCGTCGATGCCGAACGGCAACGAGGCGCGCAGGGCCGCGACTTCCTCCACCCGGCTCTGCACCTCCTCGACGGTGGTGACCGTGCGCGGCGCCACGTCCGTGTCCGCCGCGGTGTGCACGCCGAGCCGGGCGACGTGGGCGAGGACCTCGCTGTGCGGGAGTTCGGCGAGGGTGTCGGCCAGCTCGCCGGAGTCGGGCAGCGGCAGGGCACCGTAGGCGAAGAACGTCATCTCCACCGTGTACGCGCGGTCCTTGGCGCGGAGGGTGCCCGCCGCCCCGTTCCTCGGGTTGGCGAAGGGGGCGCCGCCGTGTTCGGTGCGCACGGCGTTGGCCTGGTCGAACTGCTCGGTCGTCATGAGGATCTCGCCGCGCATCTCGATCGTCACCGGTTCGGCGAGCTGCTCGGGCAGGCCCACCACGGTACCGATCGCATGCGAGACGTCCTCGCCCGCGGTGCCGTCGCCGCGGGTGATCAGCTGCTCCAGGCGGCCCGCCCGGTAGCGCGCCGCGACGGCCAGTCCGTCGAGCTTGGGCTCCACGCTCCATGCCGCGACGGGCCGGCCGATCCGGCGTTCCAGCGATGCCGTCCAGGTGACGAACTGTTCGGCCGAGAACACATTGTCCAGCGACAGCATCGGCACCGTGTGCGGCACGTCGCCGGTCGCGGCGCCGCCCGCCACCTTGCCGGTCGGGGAGGCGTCCAGCACCTCCTGCGGGTGCTCCTGCTCGTAGGCCGCGATCCCCCGCACCAGCCGGTCGTAGGCGTCGTCGTCGAGCGTGCTCTCGCCCGTGGCGTAGTACGCGGCGGCGGCCTGCGACGCTTCTTCGACCGCGGCGGCGTAGGCGGCGGTATCGGCGAGCACAACAGCTGAGTTCGTCATGACCCCCATCCTGCCGCCCACCACTGACAACGCCCCTCAGCCGGCCGCCTGGACCGTGCCGTCCACTTCGTCCGCGCCACCCACCGCACCGGGCGCCGGCAGAGGGATCTGCGGACCCGAGCACTCGCGCAGCCAGCGCCGCAGCACCGTGTGCACCTGTTCGGCACCGACCAGCTCCGTGTCCGGCGCCACCGGCGCGGACAGAGCGGCCGGCCACAGCAGGAACGGGCGGGACTGCTCGCCGCCCAGACCGCCGTGCGAGCCGATCTGCTCCTCGAAGGCGTGCACACGGCCCGTGGTGCCGTCGTACATCGAGTTGACCATGATGTCGGCGACGTGCGGGAAGGTGTCCGTCCGCCGCACGGCCGCGGCCGCACCGGGGCCGAACGGGGCCAGCGGGCCTTCCCCGTCGACCAGCTCCGGGACCGGGATCTCCGTTCCGCCGCGGCCCAGCACCACCGATCCGTGGCGCTCGCTGCGGACCAGCAGGAAGCCGATGCCGGGGTGGTTGGCGAGGGTGCCGAGCAGGGCGGGGTGGCTGCGGTCGAGCTGTTCGCGCGAGGCGCGTCCCTCGATGTCGGGGAAGGAGATCAGGCCGAGGTTCCCGGAGGCGAGGACCACGGGGTCGGACGGCTTCGCGAGGTGTTCCGCCGCGCCCTCGTCGACCGGCCGGTGCAGGGCGATCCGTACCGCGTCACGCGCCTCCGAAGCGCTGCGGGTGCGCTGCGCCCGTCGGGGCACGGGCAGCCCGCAGCCCGCCCGCACCAGGTCCTTGAGGGTCAGCCCGTACGCCCCGGCGAAGGTCTCCCCGGGGCTCTGTCCGTGGTCGGAGAGCAGCACGATCCGGTAGGTGCGCGGGGTGTGCTCGGCGACCTTGGCGATCAGGGCCAGCGAGCGGTCCAGGCGCGCGAGCACCTTCTCCGCGTCGCGGCTGCTCGGTCCGGAGTGGTGCGCCACCTCGTCGTAGGCGACCAGGTCGGCGTAGACGGCGGTGCGGCCGGCGAACATGTCCCCGATGACGGCGGCGACCACCACATCGCGTTCGACGACGGTCGCGAAGGCCCGGATGAAGGGGTACAGCCCGCCCCGCTTGATCCTGGGCGTGACCTTCCGCATCCGCGCCCGGGTCGACTGGCCGATCTCGCGGCAGACCTCGGCGACGAACGACAGCGCGGTGCGTACGGCGTTGGCCGGGTCGGAGAAGTACGCGAAGTACCCGGCCCTGGAGCGGCGGCCCTTGCCGAACCGGGCCGCCATGGACAGGACGAGCGCCAGCTGGCCGGCGCCGCCGCTGAAGAGGTTGCCGCGGCTGGCGCCGTCCAGCGTGAGCAGCCCGCCGTCGTGGGTGCGCGCGATGGCCCTGCGCTGGAGTTCGAGGGCGCTCGCGGGTCTGCTGGAGACCATGACGTCGCCGGTCTCCTTCTCGTACCAGCGGAAGGCGGGGACGTCGTGGTTGCTGCCGTGCAGGATGCCGAGCTGGCTGGCCCCGGTCTGGCTGGACCAGTCGGTGCGCCACGGGGTGAGCCGGTGCCCCTCCTTGTCCGCCAGCCACTGCGCGACGGTCGGCATCAGGCCCTCGTCGGCGACGCGGGCGAGCACGTCATGGCCGACGCCGTCGAGCTGGATGAAGACGGTGCCCGGCGGTCCGCTGCGCCGGCTGTCCGCACCGCTGCGCCGTCGGCGGCGGACGGCCAGCCGGGAGAGCCTGCGCCGGTAGGCGTTGTCGTCGCGGACGGCGAGCGCGGTGGAGGTCGCCGAGGCGACGGCGGACATCACGGCCGCGACGACGACGGCCGTCTGCGGGTCGGCGGCACCGCGCCCGTCCGGGATGAGTCGCAGGGCGACCAGCAGCAGCGAGCCGTTCAGGAAGAAGACGAGCAGCCCGAGCACCAGCGCGGGCACGATGAGCAGCGCCCGCACCAGGACGGGCCAGACCAGTGCGGAGAGCAGACCGAACGCGCCGGCGCCCCAGGCCGCCGTGAACGCGATCTTGGTTATGCTGTCGCCGTCGTCCGACTGGAGCTGGAAGTCCGGCAGAATCCCCGCGAGCGCCAGCATCGTGAGCGTCGAGACCGCCCACACCAGGACCACTCGCATCAGGGCGCTGCCGGCTGTTCGCCATCGCCCGTCGTCCACGCCGTTCCACCTCACATCCGGACCCCGCCGTTCCGGGTCCTGGCCCCCCAGCTTTCCACAGCGGGCCCGCGGGCCACCGGCCACAGCGGTCGGCGGTCGGGTCAGCAGCCGTCGTAACCGGCGGTCGGCATGGAGAGTCTGCGGTGCACGCTCGCCTTCGTACGGGCGTTGTACGGCGGCTCGTCCAGCCCCGCGATCTCCAGCCGCACACCGCGCCGCTCGCACTCCGCGGCGAACTCCGGCACCGAGGTGAGCGCCCGCGCCAGCACGCGGTCGTGGGCGGCGACGAACAGTTCGACGTCGCCGCTCTCGATATCGGCCCACAGGGCGTGGTGGTCGGGGCGCAGTCCGTAGAGCCGCAGCTGCCGGGTGACGACGTATCCCTTGTCCGCGGCCCAGCGGGCGCACATGTCGTGCTGGCCGCGGGTGTCCACGAGGAACGGATCGCTGTCGAGCTCTTCGAGCGGTGTGAGGCTGGCGATGGCCGCCACCCGTACGTCCGTCACGTCCCCCATGGCCGTCCCCCCGTGTTAGGGCCTCTGATTTGGATCATGCCGGGCTCGTGGGGCCTGGCACGCACTCCCCCAAGGCCTTAAGGGCCAGGGGGACCCCCCTCCGCGTTGTCGTCGGTCGCCGACGCTCCGCGTCGACTCCCTCCTCCGCCTTGTGATCGCACGCACCAGACCCCACTCCCTGATCCGGCCTGATCCAAACGAAAGACCCCAGGCGTACCGGCGACCCTACCGTCCGGACCCCCGCGCAAGAAGGCGCGCGCAGGGAGGGCGGGAGTGCGGAGCACGGGCCCGGAACACCTGTGCGCCCCTGCCCCGGCCCAGCCCTTAGGCTCGATACCGGGGCCGGAACCGAGGAGCCCGGGAACGAGGAGGCGTCGCGTGCCGGTGGAAGTCACCTGGTGGGGTCATGCCACCTGCACCATCGAGGACTCCGGGGTCCGGGTGCTGACCGATCCGCTCTTCGCGCGGCGCTTCGCGCATCTGCGCCGCCGGCGCGGTGAGCTGCCCGGCCCCGAGGCGACGGTCGCCGATGTCGTGCTGGTCTCGCATCTGCACTCCGACCATCTGCATCTGCCGTCCCTGGCGAGGCTCGCCCCCGGCAGCAGGCTGGTCGTGCCGCTGGGTGCGGTGCGCTCCGTGCCGGGGCTGCGGGTGCTGCGCTCGGCACGCGGGCTGCGGATCACCGAGGTGGCCCCGGGCGACGAGGTCCGGGTCGGTGAGGTGCGGGTGAGGGCGGTACCGGCGCTGCACGACGGCAGGCGCCTGCCGATGGGCCCGCATCGCTCCCCCGCGCTCGGCTTCGTGGTCGAGGGCGAGGCGCGGACGTACTTCGCCGGTGACACGGGGCTCTTCGACGACATGGCGCAGACGGTCGGGGCGGTGGACGTGGCGCTGCTGCCGGTGGGCGGCTGGGGACCGTATCTGGGCCACAGCCATCTGGACGCGGGCCGGGCGGCGCAGGCACTCGCCCGGCTGGCGCCGCGGTCGGCCGTGCCGGTGCACTACGGCACGTACTGGCCGATCGGCATGGACGGGATCAGGCCGCACGAGTTCCACTCACCGGGTGACGAGTTCGTCCGCAAGGCGGCGCTGCTGGCGCCGGAGGTGTCCGTGCACCGGCTGTCCCACGGTGAGCACGTGCGGCCGGAGGCCGCCAGGTGATACAGCAGGTCGTGGGGCAGCTGCCCCCGGAGTCGACGCAGCAGGCGGTCGGCTATCCATCCCTGTTCCTGCTGGTGGCGCTGGGTGCGCTGGTGCCGGTGGTGCCGACGGGTGCGCTGGTGAGTTCGGCCGCGGTGGTGGCGCTGCACCAGTCGTCGCCGTTCTCGCTGCTGGTCGTCTTCGCGGTGGCCTCGGCCGCGGCCTTCCTCGGGGACATCTGCCTGTACTGGCTCGGTCAGCGCGGGGTGCGGTCCAAGAACGGTTCGAAGTGGCTGCGGACGATCCGCGACCGGGCCGCCCCGGAGCGGCTGGCGCAGGCCCAGCAGAAGCTGGACGAGCACGGTGCGGCGGTGCTGGTGCTGTCCAGGCTGGTGCCCGCGGGGCGGATTCCGGTGATGCTGGCCTGCCTGCTGGGCCGGATGCCGCTGCGCCGGTTCGCCCGCGGCGATGTGCCGGCGTGTCTGGCGTGGGCGGCGACGTACCAGCTGATCGGCATTCTGGGCGGTTCGCTCTTCCCCGAGCCGTGGCAGGGAGTGGTCGCGGCGGTGGGTCTGACGCTGCTGATCAGCGGGGCGCCCGCGGTGTGGCGGAAGACGCGGGCCCGGTTCAGCCACTGATCGTGCGGGGTGCCGGCTCCAGTACGCGCGAGGCACCGATCGGCAGGTCCCAGAGCTGTGCCCGGGGGTGTCCGGCCCGCTGCCAGGCGGTGCGCAGCCGGGTCAGCGGTTCGAGTACGGGTTCCGCGGAGAGCAGGAAGGTGGCCCAGTGCATCGGTGCCATCGCGCGGGCGCCGAGATCCTCGTAGGCCTGCACGGCCTGCTCGGGATCGGTGTGCACGTCACCGAGCCACCAGCGAGGTTCGTACGCACCGATCGGCAGGAGGGTCAGGTCGATCCCGGGGTACCGGATGCCGATCTCGCCGAACCAGTGCCCGTACCCGGTGTCCCCGGCGAAGTGGATCCGCTGTCCGCCGGGGCCGGGGGTGCCGATGACCCAGCCGCCCCACAGGGAGTGGCAGGTGTCGGTGAGGGTGCGCCTGGACCAGTGGTGGGCCGGTACGAAGTCGAAGCGGACCCCGTCGAGCTCGGCCGATTCCCACCAGTCGAGTTCGGTGACGCAGGTGAAGCGGCGACGGCGGCACCAGCGGCCGAGCCCGGCGGGGACGAAGAGCGGGGTGTCCTTGGGCAGCCTGCGCAGGGTGGGGGCGTCGAGGTGGTCGTAGTGGTTGTGGCTGATGACGACGGCGTCCACGGGCGGCAGGTCCTCCCAGCGGACACCCACCGGGGTGATCCTGGCCGGCGTCCCGAGGATGCGGCGGGACCAGACGGGGTCGGTGAGGACGGTCAGCCCGCCGGTGCGGATGATCCAGCTGGCGTGCCCGGCCCAGGTGAGGGACGTGCTGCCGATGGGGACGGCCGGCAGGGGTTCGGGGGCGTAGGGGAGGCGGTGGATGTCGCGCAGTCCTTCCGCGTCGGGCCGCAGGGCGTGCTCACGGGCCAGCCGGGACATGCCCATGACACCCGGGAGCGGCGCGGTGAGCCGGTCGGCGAAGCTCCTGGGCCAGACCCGGGCCTCGCCGAGCGGGCGCGGACCGACGATCCTGCCGCGAGACACGTGGGGCGGCTGCGTGGCCCCGGTGCGGGAGCGCTCGGTCTGTTCCGTCATCGAGAGACTCCCGTCTCGCAGTTCCTCATCGGAGTTCGTCGAGGGCCGTTCCGAAAATGCTCAGGGCTTCGGCCACATGCGGCAATTCCAGGGGCGCCACAGCGGTGAGGGACTCCATCTGCTGTTCCGGGGTCGACCCGAGCAGCGTCCCGGTGCCCAGCCGTACGCGCAGCGCCCCCAGTTCGTCGCCGAACCGGTGCCCGCCCGGCGTCGGTGCGCCGAGACGTTCCGTCAGGTACTCCTCCAGCTCCAGCGAGTCCGTGACGCCGCGGGCCGCCAGCCGGGATCTGAGCGGGCCGAGATCGGCGTAGAGATGCCGGCCCGCCTGCGGGGGCCTGGCCAGCGCGCCCGACGCCAGGACCGCGCGGTGGGCCGCGGCGGCGACCCGGGCCTGGAGCGCGGCGGCCCGGCGGACCCGGTCCGTCACGGCGTCCGGTTCGCGCAGCGCGTGGGCCGCGGCCATGGCGACCGGCCCCGCGACGAGCGCGCCGAGCGCGGTGAGGATGTCGAGCGTACGGGCGTGGCGCACCGCCGCCCGTTCGGTGTCCGGGAACCGGGCGACCGCGACCGGCCAGGCCGACGGGGTCAGCGCACCGGCGAGATCGCAGACGACCGTGACATCGTCGGGACACATCTCGGCCGGGCTGAGCAGGACCGTGTCGTGCGGCCGGTGCAGGGTGTCGCGCCAGGTCTCGTCGCTGATGACGTGCAGCCCCTCGGCGACCGCCGCCTCGCACGCCTCGCGCACCAGCTCCGGCGGGGCGACGGTGGCCGTCGGGTCGTCGACGACGGAGATCAGCAGCAGCCGGGGCCTGCCGCCCTCGGCGCGCACCCTTCGCACGGTCTCCAGGAGCGCGTACGGATCGGGCACGCCACCGCACTCGGCCGGGGTCGGCACATGGTAGGCGGGCCTGCCGAGCAGCCGGGCCTGCGGGATCCAGGTGGCCGTGCAGGGGCGCGGCATGAGCACGTCGCCGCCGTGCGCGGCGATCAGCGCGAGCAGCAGCGGGGAGGCGCCCGGGGCCGCGGCGACGTGCTCCGGGCCGCCGCGGAGTCCGCGCCGCTCCCAGTAGGCGGTCGCGGCCTCGCGCAGGGCCTCGCTGCCACCGGTCGGCTCGGGTTCGGTGCGGCCCGCCGCCGAGGCGAGCACCTCGGCGAGTTCGGGCAGCACGGGCAGACCGGGGTCCGGGGCGGGCGGCCCGTACCGGACGGGGCCCCGGTCCTCGCGTACGGAGCGCGCGCCGCCCTCCGTACGTCCGGCCCGCTCGGTCCGCTGCCGCGCCATCCGGGCCTCCTTCGCCGCCGCCCCGCCGCCCTGTCGCGTCGTCGCGCACTCAGGGCCCTTTATACGAGGGTTCGACCGACCGCGGCCGCCCACGGGGAGGGGGGGGGGGAGGGGGAAGGGAGGGGGGGAGGGGGCAGGACGCGAAGGGAGCCCAGGGGGGTCGACGCCCAGCGTCTG
>NZ_JBHWIY010000020.1:108388-149736 GCF_042731715.1 Streptomyces sp. NPDC059832
CTTTTGGGGTTTTCTATCCCTAGGTCCCTTTCGTGTGGGGTTCGGACACCCCCCCCCCCCGGGGGGGTGGGGTCTCGCGGCGGTGACCGGCAGGTGAGGCGGGATCAGCCCGCGAAGGCCGCCTGGGGCATTCCGCGCCCCGCGTCCGGCAGCACCAGCAGCGATCCGGACAGCGGGTGCGGGGCGGCGAGCCCCGTCCGGGCCGTCGAGATGTAGAGGTCGCTCAGGCCGCTGCCGCCGAAGGCGCAGGCGGTCGGGCGCCGTACCGGCAGTGCGACGATCCGGTCCAGGGCGCCGTCGGCCGTGTACCGGCGCACCGCCGCACCGTCCCACAGGGCGACCCAGACGGCACCTGCGGCGTCGACCGTCAGTCCGTCGGGGAATCCCGCGCCGTCCTCGACGGTGGCGAACGGGCGCCGGTTCACGGCATGTTCGCCGTCGAAGTCGAAGACGTCGATCCGGCGCGTGGGTGTGTCGATGAAGTACATCAGCCGGCCGTCCGGGCTCCACCCGATGCCGTTGGAGCATGCCACGGCGGGCAGCACGGGGGTCACCGCGCCGTCGGCCGCGACGCGGGTGAGGCTGCCTCCGTCGGCGGCTCCGTCGTAGCGCATGGTGCCCGCCCACAGTGCCCCGTCCGGCGCGACCGCCGCGTCGTTGCCGCGCCGGCCCGGCTCCGGGTCGTGGACCAGCCAGCGGAAGGCGCCGTCCGGGTCGTACAGGCCGATGCCGTCGCGCAGATTGACCACGAGTCCGCCGCCGGCGCGCGGCTTGGCCGCCCCGACGTGCTGTTCGGTCGCCATCACCGTACGGCGGCCGCTCACCGGGTCGTAGGTGTGCACGCGCGCGGAGACGATGTCGACCCAGATCAGCCGGCCGGTGACCGGGTCCCAGGTCGGGCCCTCGCCTAGCTCGGCCTGCTCATGTACGGCCACGTCCAGATACGGTGCGTTCACTTCAGCCTCTCGTGACCGGAATATCGAACCCACACTAATCGCGTGGCATTTGGCCCGACAACGCCGCCCGGCCGCGGGTGGCCTCAGGCCCGTCGGCCGAGCAGTGCGAGCAGCCGCGTCTGCGCGTCGGCGTCCGCCGCGGTGTCGACGGGGGCGGCGAACAGACCGCTCTGCGAGAGGTCCTTCGCGTACGGTCCGACCTCACTGCGCGCGAACGCGACCAGCCGGGCGGGCAGCCGCTCGTCGGCACCGATCGCCCGGGACAGGTCCCAGGCGTGGACCACGGCGTCGGCCACCATCTGCGCACAGTAGGCGTCGGCGGCGCTTTCCCCGTACGAGAGGTTCACCGTCCGCTCCAGGGCGCCCGGCGCCTCGAACGCCCTGCGCGCCCCGTCCGCCGCCCGGTCCCAGGCGGTCACGGGGTCGTCGCCCAGCACATCGCCGTCGAAGGCGTCACCGACATCGGTGACGGTGCGGCCCCCGGTGACCAGCGGCACCACCCAGAGCTGTTCGGAGGTGAGATGGGCGACCAGCTCACGGACGGTCCATTCGGTGCACGGAGTCGGTGCGGACCACTGGTCCTCGCGCACCGCGTGCACCCGGTCGGTGAAGAGCCGGAGCGCCTCGCCGTGGCAGTCGAGGAGTTCGCTTGCAAAGACGGATGCCATGCGTTCACTCTCCCCGGCCCGGCGCCGGAACGCGAACGCAACTCGTCCATATAGCAAGACATCTATCTCATCATTCGACACTGCGGCGTACGGTGACGGTACCGATCAGCGCTTCGCGGCTCGCGTCTGCGTCGTGTTCCGAGACGTTTCCAGCCGCGTTCCGAGAAAGGATCCACGGCCATGCCGAAGGAGACCGCCGTCTACACCCACGGCCACCACGAGGCGGTGCTGCGCTCGCACCGATGGCGCACCGCCGCCAATTCCGCGGCCTATCTGATCGACGAGCTCCGCCCCGGCCTGACCGTGCTGGACGTCGGTTGCGGCCCCGGCACCATCACCGCGGACCTGGCCGCGCTGGTCGCTCCCGGCCGGGTGACCGCCGTCGACACCACCGAGGAGATCCTGTCCCAGGCGGCGGGCGTCGCGGCCGAACGCGGACTGGACAACGTCGAGTTCACCACCGCCGACGTGCACGCCCTGGACTTTCCCGACGACTCCTTCGATGTCGTCCATGCCCACCAAGTGCTCCAGCACGTGGGCGACCCGGTGCAGGCACTGCGCGAGATGCGGCGCGTCTGCCGCCCCGGCGGCGTCGTCGCGGCCCGCGACAGCGACTACGCGGCGATGGCCTGGTACCCGGAGGTTCCCGGCCTGGACGACTGGCTGGACCTGTACCGCCGGGTCGCCCGAGCCAACGGCGGCGAGCCGGACGCGGGCCGCCGGCTGCTCTCCTGGGCCCGCCGGGCCGGCTTCACCGACATCACCCCGACCGCCGGCAACTGGTGTTTCGCCACCCCGGAGAGCAGGGCCTGGTGGGGCGGCATGTGGGCGGACCGCACGGTCGGCACGGCGTACGCGGAGATGGCCACCGCCGGCGGCCGGGCCGGCGCCGAGGACTTGGCGGGGATCGCCGCCGCGTGGCGCGAGTGGGGCACGCGGGACGACGCCTGGTTCATGGTCCCGCACGGCGAGGTGCTCTGCCGGGCCTGAGCCCGCGGCGGACTCCGCGGCCCTCCCGGCGGCCGTGACCGCGGGCTCCGCCGCGCCCCTCCTCGAATCGATCACGCGCCGATGTGCCGCCAACTACCCTTGTGCGCATGGACATTCTGGGAACCACGCTCCGCATCTGCGTCGACGACCTGGAGGCCGCGGTGGCCTTCTACGAGGACCTCACGGGCAGCTCGGCGCTCCGCTTCGAGCGCGGCGGGGTCTCGGTCGCCGCGATCAGCTGCTTCCTCCTGATGAGCGGCCCGGAGGCGGAGCTGGAGATCCTGCGCAAGGTGACGGCGACGATCGCGGTCAAGGACGTCGACGACGCGCACGCCGCCCTCGCCCGCGTCGGTGCCCGGATCCTCGCCGGGCCGGTACCGACGCCGGTCGGCCGCAACCTGATCGCCGTACACCCGGACGGTTCGGTCTTCGAGTACGTCGACCGGACCCTGCCGTCCGGACCGGGCCGCTGAGAGCGGACCCGGGCCGACGCGGGCAGGGGCGGACAGGCGCCCTCAACTCTTGGGGCGCATCCGGTAGTTGTACGCATCGGGCAGCGGCTCGTCCGTGAGCAGGGCCCATACCTCGTCCAGGATCTCCGCACCCTCACGCAGATCCTCGACCTCGAAGCCCTCGTCGAAGACGGTCCGGGCGGCGGTCAGGTCGCCCTCGGCGATCAGCAGCCGTGCCTCCAGCAGGCGGAACCGGCCGCGCTGCCGGACCGCCGGAGGCAGGGCGGCCCATACGGCCCGGACCGCTGCCGCGCGCCCGGCCGTCAGCAGCGCCTCCATCGCCTCCCGGCCCAGCGCCGCCGTGGCCGCCGTCCAGGCCTCGCCGTCGTCGCGGCGTTCCGCGCACAGGTCGTCGAACGCCTCGCCGTAGAGGTCCGCGGCCCGGTCCCACTGGCGGCCCTCCTCGGCGGCGACGGCGAGGCACCGCAGCAGCGGCCAGCGCGAGGGGGCGAGTGCCAGTCCGCGCTCCCAGCTGCGGACCGCCTGGGCGCGGTCACCGGCGTGCCACTGGGCGACGCCCAGGTGGTACTCGGTGAGGGGTTCGGCGGGAGCCGTCTCCAGCATGTCGCGCCAGTGCGGGGAGACCAGGGAGGGGCCGGGCGGGACCGCCCTGCGCGGCTCGGGAAAGGTGCCCTGGTCCAGCAACTCCAGCCAGGGCCGCTGCTGTTCACCGAGGGTGGAGTCGGCGAACGGTGTGCCGGGCAGCTCGTACTTGCCCCGCCGGACCTCCAGCGCGCCCCAGCCCGAGCCGGTGGCGAGCGACTCGCCGGGTTCGGTGTCGGCGCAGGGGCGCCAGACGGCGTAGGCGGCCTCGACATCGGTGCGCGACAACGCCTCGGCGAGCCGCTGTTCGGTCTCGGCGCGGGCCGCCGCCCAGTCCTCGCCGTGCACGGCGAGCGGGTCCGCGGACAGCGGCCCGTACGACTCCAGCCAGCTGAACTCGGCACCCGGTTCGAGGGGGACGTGCTCCAGCTGGGTGCGGGCCAGTCCGGCCTGGATCTCGGCGTATCCGACGGTGCCGGGCTCGGTGAGCCACTCCTGCCAGCGCCGCCCGCCCGCGCCGCTGCCCCAGAGGAAAAGCTTCCGGCCGCGCAGCAGGTCGGTCGACGTCTGGACGAGCCCGTGGCCGTCCTGGTCGAGCGAGGCTATCCAGCGGCGGGCGCCGTCGGGCACCTCGTAGAAGTAGTCGGCGGGGAAGTCGCCGCGCAGCGGGTACGTACGGTCGACGGAGCCGGCCACGGGGACCGGGACCCGGGTCAGGGTCCGTTGGTACCCGAAGTGCCACGCCTCGTCGGCGGGGGCCAGGACGCGGGTGCGTTCGCCTTCGGGCACGGCGATGTTGGACCACCAGTACACGGGTGCGGTGTGCTCGTGGGGGTTGCGGATCCGTACGCCGACGTGCAGGAAGTCGGAGTCCTCGGGCAGCCAGAGGTCCACCTGGAACGGCAGGTCGCGCAGCCGCTCCCACTCCCAGAGGCGGACCATCTCGCCCCCGTCGGGCGCGGGTACGCGGGCCGCGTGGAGCGGGGCGCAGGACAGCGTGGTGTGGCCCGTGGCGCCGATGTTCCACTCGATGCCGCCGGAGAACCAGGCGCCGTTGAGCGCGAAGTCGGCGGGCTGGAGCACGGGGTTGGTGTAGAGCAGTTCGCGGCCGGTCGGCTTGTGGTGGAGGGAGTGGATGCGGCCGCCGAGTCCGGGCAGGACGGTGGCCCGCAGCCGGTCGTTCTCGATGACGATCGCGTCGAGTCCGGTGGGGGTGCGCTCCCGCCGGTACCCGTCGAGGATGCGCACCGGCAGCACGGTGGCCAGTGGCCGATAGCCGATCTGGCGTGCCATGTCACGTGGCAGTGCGGCCCGGTCGCGTTCGTCGACCACATGCATCTCGTCGAGCGGCCGCAGCGCGGGCAGCGGATTCTCCGGGCCCAGTGGTGCGGCGGGCAGAGTCAGTACAGCGCGTCGTACGGTCGTGGCCAAGGCAACCTCACTCCCTCGCACGGGCCGCCGCAGGTCCGGGCGCCCCCCGATGACCATGGAACACGCTGGACAACGCCCCGGCCAGGGGCATGGCCGCCAGACTTCGGCAAAGACCACGGGGACGGCCCGCGGCCCGCCTCCGGTGCCGCCCGGTAATTCGGATGCGCCCCGCCCGTACCGCCGTAATCTTGGCCCCCGACGGTTCATGAGCAGTGGCCGATGCGGCCCACACGTACGGAACGCGGAGCGGGACACGATGAGCACGCAGCACACCTACCGAGTGATCGTGCGCGGCACCTGGGACGGCCTGACGGACGGGGCCCGCGCCCGGCTGCTGTCCGAAGTGGACGGCCACGGCCTGAGCGCGATGCAGTTCACCGAAAAGGGCTCGCTCGCGTACGACCGTGTGCTCAAACACTTCAGCTTCCGGTACGAGGTCGTCTCCGACGCCGACGACGGCGAGGAGATGGCGGCCGTGATCGCCGAGGACCGCGCGGAGACCTACCTGAACGAGCAGGGGTACGGCCATGGCGCGCTGCGGTCCACGGTGACCGACATGGACACGATGAAGATCAATTACAAGGGCCGGTAAGGCTCAGGAGCAAAACAACACCGCGTCGGCAGGACCGCCCGGACCCCTGTGGGGCCGATCGGCAGGGGCGTGACATGGCGAATGCCCCACGACTTGGCGGAAACAGCCTGTCCGGAATGGACCGTCACAGGGTTCGATGGCCTGCCGTTCACTTGGGGGAAGCGGTGCGACGGACGAGAGGTGCTCACAGTGCGGCGACCCCTGAGGTGCCTGGTGTTCGCCGCCGGGATCGGTCTCTCGGCCCTCGCGGTGACGGCCGTGCACGGCGCCGCCGCCCTGCCGCTCGCTGTCACCGTGTACGCCGATGCCGTCATCGGCCTGTGCTGGCTCATCGTCACCGGCCTGCTCCTCCGCAGCCGCCGGTCCCCTGATGCACCCGGCGACAACGCTCCTGGCCCCCGCCACCACCGCGCCGTTCGGTATTCCACCGATGGTGAGCTTGTTGCCCGTTCCCGCTGGAACACTCACCACCGCTACTGATCCGGCCAAACTCCCGGTACACCGGGGTCCGTCCGTCCGCGCTCTGCGACCATGACCGACGACCACCCCTGTGGAGGAGCGCAGTGTGACCAAGGTGACCAAGCCTCGCGTGAGTTCGGCCGTCATGACCCACCCCGTACGCCTCGCTCAGGCCCAGGACCTCGCTGACCGGCTGCGGCTGGACGGCCTCGCCCTCGACCCTGCCCCGGACGGCCCGCCCTGCGCCCTGCGCACCGCCCTGGTCGCCTGGTCGGCCGCGGACCCGGAGGCCAGCCACCACCTCGTCGTCCAGGACGATGTCGACGCCCCTGCCGAGCTCCTGGAGATCGTCACCGGGGCCGCCGCCCGGTTCCCCGACGAGGCACTGGTCTTCTACACCAACTGGCACGCCCGCAACGGTGCCGCCGCCCGCCTTGCCGCCCTCGCCGGTGCCTCCTGGGTACGGGCCGTCCCCGACGAGTTCACGCCGTCCCTTGCCGTCTGCCTGCCGGCCGGGAGCGCCGCCGCCTTCCGCGCCCACGCCCGTGACAGCGCCGAACGCCATGACGACGAACTGCTCTCCGTCTTCTTCCGGGGGCACGGCCGGATGGGTCTGCTCGCCGTACCGAACATCGTCGAGCACATCGGGACGACCAGCATCAACGACCATGCAGCCCAGGGCATCCGGCTCGCCGTCTGTCCCACCTCCGCCGCAGACGCCGCACCCCTGCTGGACCGGGGCCGCGTGCTGGAGGAGCCGGGCTGGATCCCGTACATGCGGTACGGCGAGGGCTACATCCGGCTCGTCGGACAGGAGCACGGCGCCGACGGCGGGCGCGGCCACCACCGTTGGCGGGACGCCCTGCCCGCGACCGGCCTCACGGAGGACACGGTCCGCGCCGCGCGGGCCGCGCATCTGCCGCAGGACCTTGCGGCCGAGGTGGCCGGGACCTTCGGCGGCGCGTTCGCGGAGGAGCTGTGGACCCACTGTCTGCTGCTCGGACGGCAGGCCGTCCAGGCCTCGCGCCGCCTGGGGCCGCTGCCGGACGGGGTGCCCGCCGACGCACTCGACCGGCTGCGGCACTCCGCCGTGGCCACCGCCGGACCCGCCGGACTCCCGCCCGAACGCCGCCCCGAGGCGGGCCCGGACGAGGTCCGTGCGATGGCCGCGTTCGCGTGGACCGCCGTTCGCGCGGGAGAAGATCTCGGCTAACGGGCTCGCCGGTCTCCGGCCCGGTGCGTGATCCACACTCCCGGCTCCCAGTACGCGGCCAGATCCCGCGCCCGGTCGACCCGGAGCGGTGCGAGACCACCGGGGAAGACGTACTCCCCGTCCTCCGGGAAGGCAAGGCCCGTCCAGCTCTCCCACTCGGCGACCGTCCCCGTGATCCGGGAGGAACGCCCGGACGCCGCCGCGAGGGTGCCGCCCGCGCCCACCTGGGTCCGGATCCACGGGTCGAACGGGGTCCCGTCGTCCCGGGTCCACGCCGCGTACCGTTCGATCGGCACCAGCGGATACCGCTCCTTCCAGGTGGGACGCACCGGTACCAGGACCGTCGCGAGACCGGCGCGCCGTGCCGTGTCCGACATCGCGTCGAGCAGCACCTTGGACAGCCCCCGGCCCTGATGGTCCTGGGCGACCTCGATGCCCAGCGCGCACAGCGCGTCCGGGGCGCGCCCGGCGTCGCGGTCCGCGAAGGCCCGCGCGATCGAGTCGTCCAGGCCCGGACCGAGGTCCGCCGCGGTGCCGTCCCAGGTGCGGGGCAGCGAGCGGCCGGCGCCGACGACCGCGTCGTGCTCGTCGTCGTACAGGACGAACTGGAACTCCGGGAAATCGTCGAACAGCCGGTTCCAGTATTCGCCGTTGATGTCTCCGTGCAGGTTGTACTCGGGCACCACGCCGGCGAACCGCTCGGGGATGCGGTCCCACAGCTCGGGCCGTTCCGAGTGACGAACCAGTGCCAGGGCCATGGTGCCTCCTTACCGGGCGGGGACCTCGACGTCCCAGACGACGACGATCGGGAGACCGTCCCAGGCGGCGCGGGCCGCGTCCGCGATGAACTCCTCGTAACCGCCGGGCGCGAGACGCCCGTTGAACAACGGCTCGTGGCAGCCGCGCACCCGCAGCCCCGCCCGTCCGAACGCCTCCAGGTAGCGGCCGGGCAGATGGACGTGGTTGCGGACGAAGGCGAGTTCCTCGGAGCCGTGCACGAAGAGACACTGTCCCTGGAGCGCGATCACGAACGGGTGCATGTCCGAGACGACGATCCGCCCACCCGGCCGGACCACCCGGGCCAGCTCCGCCACGGCGGGGGCGAGGTCCGGAAGGTGCGTCATGGCCAGCGAGCAGACGGCGAGATCGACGGAGTCGTCGTCGAGCGGCAGACGTTCCAGGTGTCCCACGCGGTACTCGGCCTCCGGGGCGTGCTCGCGGGCCTTCGCGATCATCTGCGGCGACTGGTCGACGCCGATCACGCGGTGCCCCCGAGCAGTCAGCTCCCGGGTCTGCCGGCCGGTGCCGCAGGCGGCGTCGAGCGCCGCTCCGGGCGCGAGACCGTCCAGGATCGTGCGGACGACCGGTTCCTCCACCTCGATGTACGAGCTGGGCAGCGAGTCGTACACCGCCGACCAGGACGCGTAGCCGGCCGCCGCGTCGAGCTCGCTGACAAGGGCCCCGCCGTCCGGGAGCTTCTCCTCGTCGAGGGCGAAGCGGCGTATGTCGGCCACCCGCTCCCGGAGGAACTCCTCGTCACCGTCCACGGCGTGGCGCAGCAGCGCCAGCCCCTCGATCCCCAGTACCAGTTCGCGTACACGGAATTCACCGCGAATTTCACCGCTCATACGAGCCCCTCACCGATCGACGGACGGCCCCGTGCCCTTTTCGGATTCCTCCTTACCCAGAAGTCGGGACACAGAGTCTCGACCCACCCACCGTGTCTGAAAATAGGGGATCGAATGGCCGGTTGGCGGCTCCGTTGTCGTCCGCACGACGGTTGCTTAGCATGAGCGGCATGATTGAGGGATATCTCGGACGCGAAAGCGTCACCGTCGGCGGGGAATTAATACTCCATCTCTCCACGGACGCCCCCAGGTTCCGTCTTCGTTTCTACCGGCTCGGCCAGGAACTCATACCGGTCGGAGAATCCGAGGAGTTTCCGGGCTTCCAGCACACCCCGCCCGACCATCCGGATGGATTGACCGGACGCGCCTCGCCCGCCGACGACTGGAACTGGCCGCCGCTCACCCTTCCCGTACCAGAGGATTGGGGGCCGGGAATCCACCTGGTCGAATTCATCGAATGCGGCCCGGACCATCCCGGGAATCCTCCCCTCCTCGGTGCGGAGCAGCTCGAAGGGCACGCCCGGGAGTTCTTCGTCGTACGCCCCCGCGTCCCCGGCAGCCACTCCCGCATCCTCTACAAGAAGTCCACCTTCACCCGGCACGCCTACAACCGTTCCGACCGGCCCGGTCTGGAACGCGCCGTCAGCCTCTACGACCACCCCGTCCACCGGGCCGGTGGCGGCGGTGAACCCCGAGGTCACAAGGTCAGCCTCCACCGTCCCGGGGGCGTTGTCGACCTCGCCTACTGGGATGCGCCCTTCATCGCCTGGCTGGAACGCCACGGCTATCGCGTCGAGTACTGCACCGATCTCGATCTGCACGAGGACTCCGGCCTGCTCTCCTCGTACGACCTCCTGCTCAGCGTCGGTCACGACGAGTACTGGAGCGCGGCGATGCGCACCCACGCGGAGCGATTCGTCCGCGACGGCGGGAACATCGCCTTTCTCAGCGCCAACACCTGCTGGTGGCGGGTGCACCCGACGGACGAGAACACCGCTTTCGTCTCCGACACCGATCACCACGTCGGCGACGAATATCCCCACCTGCCCGCCACCGACCAGTGGTGGGCGCCCGTGCCCGACGGGGTCGGCAGGCCGGAGAACACGCTCACCGGAGTGAGTTTCCGAAACGGCGGAATGTGGCCCGCCACTGAATGGCCCGGCGACCGTCCCCGCGTCGGATACACCGTGCAGCACGCCGATCACTGGATCTACGAAGGCACCGGATTGCGCGACGGGTCCGACGGAGGGACAGCTGACCGTCTGGGAGCCGGTACACCTCTCATCGGATACGAATGCGACGGCGCCGCATTCTCCTACGGCGCGGACGGAGTCGCCCGCGCCACCGGAGAGGACGGAACTCCGGGCTCCTTCCTCATTCTCGGAATTCACGTCCTCGAACCGGTGCACGAGGATTTCCATCATTTCAAATGGGGTCACTGGAACGGCCCCGTGCGCGAACCGTCCATCAGCAGCCCGCGCGCCGCCACCATGGGCCTCTACACCGCCGGCGGCACCGTCTTCACCGCCGGCACCACGGACTGGCCCGTGGTCTGCGGGCACGAACAGGACCCGGCCGTCGTCCGCGTCACCCGGAACCTCCTCGACCGTCTCCGCCACCGGAGTCCACTGCCGGGATGAGCTCCCGCAGGCCGGTGATCCGCGCCGCCCCCTCCGGCAGGGGCGGCGCGACACCGTCCACCGCCCGGTCGGGCCGCCACAGATGTACCGCCCGCATCCCCGCCGCCAGCGGACCGAGCACGTCGGGCACCCACATGTCTCCGACGAACAGCACCCGGTCCGCCGGCACCGCGCAACGTTCGACCAGCGTGCGGTAGATCAGCGGATGCGGCTTGCGGGCCCCCGCCCGCGCGGAGCCCACCACCACGTCCACGGCCCCACTGATGCCCACCTCCGCAACGCATTCCTCCAGGTTCCAGAACCAGTTGGAGCACACCCCGATCAGCAGGCCCCGTGCCCGCAGCCCTGCGAGCACCCCGGGCACGTCCGGGTAGAGGTCGAGCCGGACCGCCTTCATCGCCCGGTCGAGCTCGGCGACCAGACCGTCGAGCTCGGTCTCCGGCACACCGCAGGCCCGCGCACGGCGCCGCAGCCGATCGCGCTCCCACGTCACGTACGCCCTCTCGTCGACCGAGTGCGTCGCGTGCTCCTCGCCCTCGCCGGGGCCCACCGACCACTGGTCGCCCCAGAGTTCGCCCTGTGCCGCCAGGCCCCGGCGTGCGAAGATGCCGCGGTGGTCCGGCGGCAGCGGCTCCACCATCCGTACGAGCGTCCCGTAGAAGTCGAGGACGACCGCGCCGATCCCGTCCGTCACCACCACGGGATTCGCCTAGAACCGGCCGTACCGGTGCGGGAAGTAGTCCTCCAGGGTGCCGTCCCGCTCGATGTCGACGGTCGCGCAGTGCAGCCCGCCGCCGAACGGCCCGACCGCCCGGAACGGCACCGGCACGATCTCGAACCCGTACGAGGACAGCTGCTCCGCGAGCCGCACCTCCTTCTCCTCCACGCACAGTGTGTTCTGGTCGAGGTTCAGCATGTTCCCGGCGAGCCACGGACTGCAGAAGGACAGCTTCGGCGGATGGTCCCAGCTGGCCGGCTGCACGGCCTCCACGATCTCCCAGTCGTTGAGCTTGAAGAACTCCATCAGCTCGGCGTCCGCGAGCCGCTCCCCGCAGTGCAGCACGAGGCCGGGCCGCAGGGGCACCCAGGTCGCGTCGATGTGCAGCGGATGCGTGTTGGTCGACGTCACCGCGTGCACCCGGTGGTCGGGGAAGTGACGGCGCAGCCACTCGTAGCCGCTCCTGTTGGTGACGAACGACAGCTGCACGAAGAGGTCCTTGCCGAACCGTGCCACGTCCGCGGCGTCGAAGAGCGGCTCCGCCTCGGTGAGCACCAGGTCGTAGTCGCGGACCCGGGCCAGCTGCTCCTCGGTCGACAGGTCGTTGTACGTGTCCCAGAACCCGGTCTTGTACGAGGCGTCCGTGAGCCGCGGCTTGGGCGCGGCCTCCCAGCGCATCCGGTCGTCGGCGTCGAACAGGCCCTGGAGCACCGGCCGGTAGCACAGGTACTCGAACCAGCGGCTGCGGTACGACATGGTCGCTTCGAGGACCTCGTTGCCGACCGTGAGCAGCAGGTCCCGGGGCGGCATGCAGCCGAACATCGAGTCGTGCGTCCACTCCGGCGTGGACACCTCCTGGGTGAAGTCGACCGGGGTGGGACGGTCCACCCGGATGCCGCGCCCCCGCAGCATGTCCGCGAAGTCGTCCAGCTGCTGCTCGGCCTCGGCCACCATGTCCGCCGGCATGGGGCCGTACGTCCCCAGCGGGAAGCCGTCGTCGGGGTAGTCGCGGCGCACCGCGTGTTCGGGGGCCTGCACCACGGTGCCCTCCGCGCGGCCGACGATCACATGCCGCAGGGGGTCCCAGCCGTTCCATGCGTTGACCCGCACGGGGCGCTCGGAGCCGGCGGGGGCAAAGGTGTCGGACGCGATGGTCGTCTGCTCGGTCACGTACAAGCCCTTCGATCGGGGTCGTGGAGTGCCGCAGGGGCTCAACCTGCGGGCAGCACACCGTCACCGTCAAGAGCCACTCGGCTACTCACCGAGGCATTCGCGTCACTGTGGCCTGAGTGCGGCCCCCGTCCTCCGAGCCGCCGATGGCATCGGCGCAGCGCAGCGGGGGGACGCTGGGCCCTTTGTGGGAAGCACACCGTTGTCTTCCGGCCGAAACTCCGTGTCGCGGCGGGGAGCCTCGGTCCGCGGGGTAGTGAGAAGACCGTCGCCCAAGTCCCGTACGTCTCGATGAATCCCGCACGGAGGAATCCATGACACTGCGTCTGCCCCGCCGATCCGGGATCCTGGGAGCCCTGCTGC
Source organism: Streptomyces sp. NPDC059832 (assembly GCF_042731715.1). Classification (NCBI taxonomy): domain Bacteria; kingdom Bacillati; phylum Actinomycetota; class Actinomycetes; order Kitasatosporales; family Streptomycetaceae; genus Streptomyces; species Streptomyces sp. NPDC059832. The sequence continues at coordinate 121,272 of NZ_JBHWIY010000020.1, forward strand.
TGCTCACGGTGGTGGGGTGCAGCTCGGGAGAGGGCGGCGCGCCGGGCGGGAGCTCGGGCGGTGATCTGAAGGTGTGGCTGACCGTGGACGCCCGCGAGAGCTGGCCGGAGATGGTCGCCTCCGCCAACAAGCGGTTCGCGAAGCAGCACCCGGGCGTGAAGGTCGATGTCCAGTACCAGCAGTGGACGACGAAGAACCAGAAACTGGACGCCGTCCTCGCGGGCCGGAACGTGCCCGACGTGGTGGAGATGGGCAACAGCGAGACCACCAACTACATCGTCAACGAGGCCTTCGCACCGCTGGACCCGAAGACCTTCGAGCGGTCCGGGCAGTGGCTGCCCGCGCTCGCCGACGCCTGTCGCCACGACAACCGGACGTACTGCGTGCCGTACTACGCGGGAGCGCGCGTCGGCGTCTACCGCACCGACTACTTCAAGGGCGCCGGGATCACCAGTGCCCCGCGCACCTATCCCGAGCTGATCTCCGGCCTGGACCGGCTCAAGGCGAAGTACGGTGCCGGGGACCCCGGCTTCTCGGCCTTCTACATGCCCGGCCGCTACTGGTACGCCGCCATGGGCTTCGTCAAGGACGCGGGCGGTGAGATGGCGGTGGAGAAGGACGGCCGCTGGCAGGGCGCCCTCTCCTCGCCGAAGTCCGTCGCCGGGCTCACCGCCTGGAAGAAGCTCCTGGACGACTACTACGTCGGCGACCGGGCGAAGGACAACGGTGACCAGCCGGCCGTCGTCGGACAGGGCAAGGCCGGCGTCTTCTACGGCAACACCTGGGAGGCGCAGGCCGCCGCCGACGCCCGCTCCGGCGGCGACCCGCGCCTCAAGGGCAAGTTCGCCACCTTCGCCTTCCCCGGCCCCTCCGGGAAGCTGCTCCCGCCGTTCCTCGGGGGCTCCACCCTGGCCGTGCCCGCCAAGTCGCGGAACCAGGAGCTGGCCGCCGACTGGATCCGCCTGTTCACCGACGGCGAGTCGCAACGGCAGCTGATCGCCGCCAACACCCTCCCGAACAACACCGTGCAACTCGCCGACGTCGCCGCCGGAGGAATCAACGGTCCGGCCGCCCAGGCCGCCGCGCGCGGCTGGGTCACCCCGCTCGCCCCCGGCTGGACCTCGGTGGAGAAGTCCAACGTCCTGCCCGAGATGCTGGAGCGCATCGCCACCGGAAAGGCGTCCGTGCGGGACGCCGCACGCGAGGCGGACCGCAGGATCGACGCGGTGATCAATGAGCGCTGATCCGGCCGGGCGAAGGCCGCGCCCCCACCTGCCCTACCTGCTGATCGCCCCGTCCTTCCTCGCCCTCCTCGTGGTCCTCGGCTACCCGCTGGTCGACATGGTGACCCTGGCCTTCCAGGACATGACCCGCAAGGAGCTGTTCAGCGGCGCCGCGCCGCCCTGGGCCGGTCTCGGACAGTTCCGGACGATCCTCGGCGACGGGTTCTTCTGGACGGTGGTGGCCCGCACGGCCCTGTTCACCGTCGTCTGCGTCACCCTCACCATGGGGCTCGGCCTGCTCATCGCGCTGCTGATGCGGCGGACGTCGCCATGGGTGCGAGCGGTCCTCGCCGGCGTGCTCGTCGCGGTGTGGGCGATGCCGGTGATGGTCGCAGCGGCCATCTTCCGCTGGCTCTTCGACGCGGACTACGGCCTCGTCAACTGGCTCCTGTCGACGTTGCCCGGCATCGACCTCGCCCGGCACAACTGGTTCACCGACCCCTGGCAGGGCTTCGCCGTGATCACCGCGGTCGTCGTCTGGGGCGCGCTGCCGTTCGCCGCCGTCAGCCTGCACGCCGCGCTCACCCAGATCCCGCCGGAACTGGAGGAGGCCGCCCTCATCGACGGCGCCCGCCCGTCCCAGCTCTTCCGGTACGTCACCTTCCCCGCGATCAAGCCCCTCTTCGTGATGGTCACCACCCTGATGGCGATCTGGGACTTCGGCGTCTTCAACCAGATCTGGCTAATGCGCGGCGGTCAGCCGGAGCGCGAGTACTACCTGCTCGGCGTCTACTCCTTCATCGAGTCGTTCGCCGTCAACCGCTACAGCACCGGGGCCGCCATCGCGCTGGTCACCGTCGTCCTGCTGCTCGCCGGTGCCGTCGTGTACCTGCGGCAGATGCTGAGGCTGGGTGAGGCCGAATGAGAGCGGTACGCAAGGGGCAGAGGACTGCGGCCGTGCGGCGGCCCCGACGCCGTTACGACCTCCTGGGCCTGCTCGTGGCCGCCGCCCTCGGCTTCCCCGTCTACTGGATGGTGCTCACCGCGTTCCGGCCCGCGACCGAGATCCTCAGCCTGCCGCCCGAGTTCTGGCCGAGCAATCCCACTCTCGGCAACTTCGCCCGCGCGATGCGCACGGAGACCTTCTGGGCCAACGTCCGCTCCAGCGCCGTCATCGGCCTCGGCACCGTCCTGGTCTCCCTCCTGGTCGGCACCCTCGCCGCGTTCGCCCTCGCCCGCTTCCGCTTCGCCGGCCGCAAGGCGTTCGTCGTGGTGATCCTCACCGTCCAGATGATCCCGCTCGCCGCCCTCATCATCCCCGTCTACCTGTTGCTCAACGACGCCGGTCTCACCGACAGCCTCGGCGGCGTGATCCTCGTCTACCTCGTCTTCACCCTGCCGTTCACCGTGTGGATGCTGCACGGCTTCATCGCCGCGATCCCGGCGGAGCTGGAGGAAGCGGCGATGGTCGACGGCTGCGGCCGGTTCGGTGCCTTCGTCCGTATCGTCCTGCCGCTGCTCGCCCCCGGGCTGGTCGCCACCTCCGTCTTCGCGATGGTGCAGGCGTGGAACGAGTACGTCCTCGTCTACGTCCTGCTGTCCACCCCGGAGAAGCAGACCCTCAGCATCTGGCTGGTCTCCTTCCAGACCAGCTTCGGCACCGACTACGGCGGGCTGATGGCGGGCGCCACGCTCACCGCCCTGCCCGTCGTCGTCTTCTTCCTGGCCGTCCAGCGCAAGATCGCCGCGGGGCTGGCCACCGGAGCGGTCAAGGGCTGAGCGCCGCCCGGCCGGAACCGGTACGCCCCGCCGACGAACCCCGTACACCCCACAGAGGAGAACCCTGTGACGCACGACCGTCTCGACCTCGTCTCCAAGCTGTACCAGCCCGCGGGCTGGCCCCGGATCCTGCAGGCCGCCGCCGGCGAACCCTCCTCCGCCCCGCTCGTCGTGGACCTCGACCCGACCACGTTCTGCGACCTGGCCTGCCCCGAGTGCATCAGCGGAAAGCTCCTCAACCAGGGCCGGTTCACCCCGGAACGGCTCGCCGCCCTCGCCGAGGAACTCGTCGCCATGTCCGTACGGGCGGTGGTTCTCATAGGCGGCGGGGAACCCCTCGCCCATCGCGGCACCCGCAAGGTCCTACGCATCCTCGGCGAAGCGGGCCTGGCCGTCGGAGTCGTCACCAACGGCACGATGATCCGGCAGAACCTCGCCGAGCTCGCCCAGTACGCCACCTGGGTCCGGGTCTCCGTCGACGCCGGCACCGCCGGGACGTACGGCCTGTTCCGGCCCGACCGCAAGGGCCGCAGCGTCTTCGACAAGGTGATCGAGAACATGCGGCTGCTCGCCGCCGAGAAGACCGGCGCGCTCGGCTATTCCTTCCTCGTGATGTCCCGTCAGGAGCCCGGCGGGCGCACCGTCACCAACCATCACGAGGTGCTGTGCGCCGCCGAGCTCGCCCACGACATCGGCTGCGACTACTTCGAGACCAAGGCCATGTTCGACGACGACCACCACATCGTGCAGGTCCCCGGCGAGATGCTGGCATCCGTCGACCGCCAGCTCGCCGAGGCCGCCCGCCTGGAGAGCGAGGACTTCCAGCTCGTCAACTCCTCCACCCTCACCTCGCTACGCGGCCACGTCGGCACCGTCCAGCCCAAGGAGTACGACCGCTGCCGGGTCGCCGAACTCCGCACGCTCATCACCCCCTCCGGGGTGTACGTGTGTGCCTACCACCGGGGCAACCCGCTCGCGAAGATCGGCGACGCCGTCACCGACGACCTCGCCACCATCTGGCAGGACGCGGACCGGCGGGGGATCGTCGACCCGAGCCGGGACTGCCGGTTCCACTGCGCGCGCCACCGCTCCAACCTGGAGCTGGAGCGCATCGCCCGCGGAACCGGCGAACTCCCGCTCGTGCAGGACTACGACCCCTTCCTCTGACCTCCCGCCACCGGCACCGGCTCCCGCCGGGCGCCCGGAGCGGCCGTGGCGGGCACGACCCGGGCCCCCGGATGGGAGACGAGCAGCGCCCGTGCGAGGCGGGCCACCGTTTCCGCCGCCTCGTCCGCCGGGCAGATGCCGACCAGCGCACCGCCCCCGCCGGCCCCGCTGAGTTTCAGCGGCAGGCCGGCGGAGCGCAGCGCGACCGTCCGCAGCTCCTCGAGGAACGGCGTCGACATCCGCTGGTGGTCCCGCATGGCTTCGTGGGCATCGGCCATCGCGGCCCCGAGCTCCGCCAGGTCCCGGCAGCGCAGCGCCTCCCACACCCGGCCCGACGCCTCGTCGGTCACGGAACGGTAGGCGGCCAGTGCGGGGTCGCCGGCCGCGAGTTGCGCCCGTACGTCCCGGATGTGGTGCCGGGTGTCCTTGCGGGTGCCGGAATCCACGACGACCACCCGCCACTGCTCGGGGAACTCCAGCCGGTCCCGTATGGCCGGAAGCCCGCGCTCGCGGCCGTCGAGCAGGAGCGCACCGCCTTCGACGACTGCCAGGTGGTCCATGCCGCCACCGTTGAAGACGGCGAACTCGAACTCGTACGCCCACTGCGTGATCGTGGCGTCGGAGACACGCCTCCCGCGCAGGGAAGTGTCCGCGAACGCCCGGAACAGCGCCACGATCCGCGCCGTGGACGACGACAGGCCGCTCGCCGCGGGTGCCTCGCTGCGGACCGTCACGGCGGGCGGTCGCGGGGCGAGTCCGGGCAGCCGTGCGCGCAGGAACGCCCACACCTCCCGCTGCCAGCTGTCCTCGGTCCCTTCTTCGCCAGGGCCGGGGCCGGGGCCGGGACCGACCTCCACGGTCGTCATCAGGCCGAGCGCGAGAGTCACCGAGCGGCCCCCGCCGAGCCAGTCCAGGTCCTCGCCGGACAGACAGGCCCGACAGGGCACCGCCGCGCGTATCGGATGTATGGGGTTCACCGGGCCTGGAACCTTCCTTCCACGCGGAATCTCTCGTACATGGACAGCACCACCTCCGTGGGCGGGTGCAGCGGTCGGGGCGGCGCGTCGAGCGGCCGGAACAGAGCCTGGCGCACCTCGTCGGCGCCGGGCGACAGCTCCCCCGACCAGCGCCGGGCGACGAAACAGAGCGCGAAGCAGTGCGTCACGTCCCCGTTCGGATAGGTCAGGGTGTGCACTTGTGGATCCGAGAGCGTCCCGAACGCCACCAGGTCGTCCCGCTCCACCCGCAGGCCGGTCTCCTCGGCGACCTCGCGGACGGCGGCGTCGGTGAAGTCGCCGTCCTCCTCGCAGGATCCGGCCGGGAGCTCCCAGACGCCGGTGTCCGCGCGCTGCTGGAACAACCCGCGCCCCTCGGCGTCGATCAGAAGCACCTGTGCGCCGGGCACCAGCAGCGTCCTGGAGCCGACCTGCCGGCGCAGCGACCAGATGTAGGAACCGGTGTAACCCATCGTGTACGTGTCGCCTTCGTCGCAGTCCATGCGCCCCACGGGCCCGTCAGTGCGCAGCGTGTCACGCCCCTTCCGGTTCGCCGGGCTCCTCGGCCAGCCAGCGCGGCATGGCGCCCGACGTCGCCAGCAGCCACCGCACGTACCGGTCCACGCCCTCCCCGACCCCGATGCGGGCCTGCCAGCGCAGGAGCTCGCGGGAGCGCTCGACGGAGGCGTAGCCGCCGAGCGGATCCCCCTCGGGGCGCGGGGTGACGATCTGCCGTGAGCCGGGGAAGTACGGGGCGATCAGATCGGCCACCTCGCGGACCGACGTGGGCCGGCCCGTTCCGACGTTCACGGTCTGCCCGGCCATCTGTTCCTCGATCAGGGCGAGCGCGGTGGCCTCGGCGATGTCGTCGACGTGCACGAGGTCGCGGACCTGGTTCCCGCCGCCGTTGAGCCGCATGGGCCGGCCGAGACGCGCCTGGAGCGAGAGCCAGGGCACCATCCAGGAGTGGCTGCCGGGTTTGGGGATCTGGGGCTCGCCGTACACGGAGAAGTAGCGCACCACCGCGTACTCGGTGCCGCTGGAGGCGCCGAGCATCAGCCTGGTCTGGTGCTCCGCCCAGAGCTTGCAGTTGGCATACACGGACACCGGGACGAGCGGCATGTCCTCGTGGAAGACCTGCGGCCCCTCGGCATCGGGCGCGCCGTTGCCGTAGACGGACGCGGAGGAGACGAGCACGAGTCGCCGAACCGGGAACCGCGCGGCCTGCTCCAGGACGACCTGGGTGCCCTCGACGTTGGCACGGAATGCGATGTCCGGGCGCCGGGTGCAGGCTGCGACATCCGCGTAGGCAGCCGCGTGGACCACGAAGTCGGCCTCCCGCAGCAGCGTCCCGACGGTGTCGGCGTCACGGACGTCGCCGACGACCAGCCGGGCGCCGCTGCGCGCCACGCCGAAGGTCTCATGGCCGGACTCGGGATAGGCGTCCATGCGGTCCAGGACGGTCACGACGGCTCCGGCGCTCTGCAACAGCGCGACCAGCCTGCTGCCGACGAGTCCGCCGCCGCCGGTGACGACGATGCGGGCATCGCGGAGCTTGTCGAGCCGGGAGCGGACGGCCTCCTCGGCGGCGACAGCGGTCGATTGGGGTAACGCGGGCATGAAAGCCTCTTTCCGGCGTCGGGGGAAATGCACGCGGTTCACGGACCCTGGCGTGCCGGGCCCAGCATCACGGGCCCGTCGTCGCCCTGCCAGAGGGCCATTTCGGCACTCTTGCGGGCCGTCGGTACCGCCCGTACTGTCCGAATCCGGCTGGCGGACCCGGGCTTCGGACGGATACCCGGTGCGGTCCGGGCCGATCCGGACAGAGGGAGGACGTATGGCGCGCCAACGGCTCAGCGCGGTGGTCATGACCCATCCCAGACGCCTGGCGGCGGCCGAGAAACTGGCCCTGAGCGCGCCTTCCGGCCTTCTGCGGGTGGTCATGGACCCCGACCCCACAGGCACTCCGTCGGTGCTGCGCACCGCACTCGCCGCGTGGTCGGCGATCGAGGACGGGGCCACACATCAATTGGTGGTCCAGGACGACATGGTGTTGTCCGAAACCTTCCTCGACCGGGTCCAGCGCGCGATCGAGGAGCTGCCCGACGCGGCGCTGGCCCTGTTCGCCCTCTGGGACTCCCGCAACGGGGCGGCTGTGCGGTTGGGGGCGATGGCCGGCGCCCGCTGGGTCGGCGCCGTCAACGAGTACTTCCCGTGCGTGGCGATCGTGCTGCCGCGCCGGTTCGCCGACGGATTCGTCGCGTACGGCAGGAAACGCCTCGGCGGCTGGCCCGACGACATCCTGATGCACCGCTATCTGAGCGCCCATGGCGTTCCGCGCTATGTCGCCGTGCCCAATCTCGCCGAGCACGAGGACCGCGGCTCGATCTCCGGAAACGCCTTCCGGGGCCCGCGCCGCTCGGTCTGCTTCCTGCCGGGAGACCGGCCCGGGAAGGAGGGTGAGACCCTCACCGGCCTGACGGTGCTGCCGTTCTTCAAGCACGGGGTCGCGCAATGCGCGGTACGGGTCCCTGGCCCCGGTCCAAAACAGTGGCTGCACCTGGACACCGCGCAGTACCTCCACGGTGCCGGGCTGCCCGCCGCGCTGCTGCGCCCGCCCGGCGCCGCCTCGGCCGAGGCGGACGTGAAGGGCACCTGGCTGACGGCTTTGACCATGGGCTTCGAAGCCGCCCGCGCCGGACTCGCCGCACCGCCCACGGCATCGGAGGCCTACATGGAGGCGGTGGCGACGATCGGCCCGGGTGGCATCAGCAACGCCAGCACGCAGGAGCACATCGCACGCCGCCGCGAACCCCTGGCCGAGGTGGCGCGGCGGGCGCTCCTGGCCGGGCTCGAAGCCGCCGCCGAGCACCGCACACGCCCCCGGCCGGCGCAGGGCCTCGTCTGGCGCGGGGCGGCGACCCCGCTCGGCGAACACCTCGCGCGCAGGCTGGCCGACCGGCAGGAGCGATCCGCCGCCGTGATCGACCTGACACGACTGCGCTCCGCCGAACCGGAGGTGACGGTCCGTCCGCATGGTGACCCGGCCCCGTACACACTGAGCGTGGGTGAGCTCTACGGCCCCGGCTGCTCACGCCACACCCCGATCGGCCGCATGGTGTGGGATGCGCTGCGCAGCCACCCGGTCAAGGCCGAGGGCGACCCGGACGCCGAGGTGTATCCCGTCCATGTGAACGACCTCGCCGACGCGATCGAGGCGGTTCTGCGCGCCCGGCCGGAGAATCGCGACTTCGCGGTCGCCGCCGAGAAACCGTGCACGGCGGCCGAACTCGCACAGGCCGTGCACGGCGTCGTACGGCCCGTACCGGTACGGACGGTGCCGGACGCCGAGCCGGGGTGGCACACCCCGGCCGGCACCCTGCGACCCCCCGGCTGGACGCCCGCGACGGGCCTGTCGCGTGGACTGCACTCCTTCGCCCAGTGGCTCGCCTACGAGGGGGTACTGCTCGAATCGGACTGACCGTCACGCGATGGGCCGGCGGTGGCAGTTCAGCCGAGGATCAGTTCGGGCTCGTACAGATCCAGCCACATGGCGAGGTCCAGGGTGCGTTCCAGGCCGCGGCGGGACGCCGAGGTGACCTGGGGCGCGTGGTGGTCGGCCGCCCTGCGGAGCCGGTCGCGGTCGACCAGGTCGAACACGCGGTGGTCCGGGCGGGCGAGCAGTTCGCGGGCGTACCCCTGCAGGGCGATGGCGTACTTGGGGTCCTGGGTCGACGGATAGGGGCTCTTGGTCCTGTCGTACACCGACCGGGGCAGCACATCCGCGGTGGCCTCGCGCAGCAGGCTCTTCTCGCGGCCGTCGAAGGACTTGATGGACCAGGGAGCGTTGTAGACGTACTCGACGAGCCGGTGGTCGCAGAAGGGCACCCGGACCTCCAGGCCGACCGCCATGCTGGCGCGGTCCTTCCGGTCGAGCAGGACGCGCACGAACCGGGTCAGGTGGAGGTGGCAGATCCTGCGCATGCGGTACTCGAAGTCGCTCTCGCCGGCGAGGCGTTCGATGCCGGCGACGGCGGTCTCGTAGCTGTCGCGGACGTACGCCCCCAGGTCGAGGGCCCGGCCGAGGTCGTCGCGGAGCACGCCCGAGTCCTCGCCGAAGTGCTCGGCGAACCGCACCAGCCAGGGGAAGGTGTCGGCGCTGCGGGCCTCCTCGTCGAAGAACTGGAGGTAGCCGCCGAAGACCTCGTCGGCGGACTCGCCGGACAGCGCGACGGTCGAGTGTTCGCGGATGGCCCGGAAGAGCAGATAGAGCGAGGCGTCCATGTCGCCGAGGCCCATGGGGATGTCCCGGGCCCGGATCATCCGGGCCCGTACCTCCGGGTCGGCGAGGGTGTCGGGGTCGAGCACGATGTCCCGGTGGAGGGTGCCGGACTGCTGGGCCACGTCGTGCACGAACGGGGTGTCGGGGGTGGTGCGGAGCTCGTCGGCGACGAAGTTCTCGGTGCGTCCCACGAAGTCGACGGCGAAGGTGCGGACCTTCTCGCCGCTCTCGGCGAGCTGCCGGGCGGCGAGTGCGGTGACCGCCGACGAGTCGAGTCCGCCGGAGAGCAGGATGCAGCGGGGTACGTCGGAGACCAGCTGACGGCGCACGATGTCGTCGAGCAGCGACCGTACGGTGGCGATCGAGGTGTCCCGGTCGTCGGGGTGCGGGCGGGTCTCCAGCCGCCAGTAGACGTGCCGGCGCAGGCCGCCGCGGTCCACGGTGACGACCGTGCCGGGCTCCACCTCGTACATGCCGTCCCATACGGCGTGGCCGGGGGTCTTGACGACGGTGAAGAGCTCCCGCAGCCCGTCGAGGGTCACCCGGGGCCTGGCCAGCGGATTGGCGAGGATGGCCTTGGGCTCCGAGCCGAAGAGCACACCGTCGGGCGTGGGCCAGTAGTAGAAGGGCTTGACGCCCATCCGGTCGCGGATCATGACGAGCCGGTCGTGGCGGCCGTCCCAGATCGCGAAGGCGTACATGCCATTGAGCCGCTCGGCGAGGGCCTCGCCCCACTCCAGATAGCCGCGCAGCACCACCTCGGTGTCCGAGTCGGTGGTGAACCGGTGCCCGCGGGCGGTCAGTTCACCGCGGAGTTCGATGAAGTTGTACGCCTCGCCGGAGTAGACGAGGGCGACCGCCCCCTCGGGTGTGTCGACGGTCATGGGCTGACGGCCGCCGGGCAGGTCGATGATCGCGAGCCGCCGGTGTCCGAGCGAGGCGTGACCGGCGGTCCAGGTGCCCCGGTCGTCGGGTCCCCGGCAGGACATGGTCTCCGTCATCGCGTCCAGTTTCGCGACCTCCTCGGCCGCCCGCAGATCGCGGTCGAAGGAGACCCAGCCGGCGATGCCACACATATGCGTCCTCCCGATCCGGTCCCGCCCGGCAGAACCAGTTGTATTTAGCAGCTATATGACGAGCGTCTGCCTGCGATTGCGTACGGTCAACACGACCGTTACCTGGACGGGGGCACGCCCCTCATATTTTCGGCCGCGGTTTTCCGCTTCCTGTACGGAGCGCCGTGCTCCGGAACCCTTGTGGGAACGGCTCGTAGGCTCGGCAAGGGGCCCGAATCGGCCATCGGTAAAGACTTGCTCAACCCGGGGTCGGCCAGTGGGGTGGAAGGGTCCGGGCCGGGGGTTCGTGGTGGGAGCGACGAGCGCGACCGGCTGCCGCCCCCAGTCGTTCAATCAACGAGCGGTCGATCACCGTCGATCGACTGAGTGAGAGACCCCCACCGGACGGAGCACGTCATCTCTCTCGTCGAGCACTCCTCCTCCACCCCCTCCGATGCGCTGACGGAACACCGCCCGCCGCCGTCCCGGAGCCCCCTGCGCCGGTGGGCGCCGTGGGCCCCCGGCCTGATGGCGCTGCTCGTCGGGCTCTGGGGAATCCGTCGCCAGGGCACCCTGTGGGGCGACGAGGCGGTCACCTATGCGATGGCACACCGCGATGTGCCGCAGATCCGGCACACCCTGAGCCATATCGATGCGGTGCACGGCCTGTACTACCTGCTGATGCGCGGGGTGTTCATCCTCTGGGACGGCGGCCTGGTGGCGCTGCGGCTGCCGTCGGTGCTGGCGGTGGCCGCGGCGGCGGTCGGCATCGTCAGGATCGGGCAACGGCTCGGCGCGACGCGGGCCGGTCTGCTGGCGGGCGCGGTGTTCCCACTGCTGCCACCGGTGCAGCGGTACGCGCAGGAGGGACGGTCCTACGCCCTGGTCTGCGCCCTGGTCACCTGGGCGAGTTGGCTCCTCGTCAGCAATCTCTCCCGGCCCCGGCGGAGGGGCTGGGTGGCCTACGGCGCGGTGATACTGACGGCCTGTCTGCTCCACGAGCTGGCCGTACTGATAGTTCTGGCCCATGGCGTGACCGTCTTCCGGACGCGACGGGAGCGTCCGGAGAGGCGGACGTGGAGCGTCGCGGCGGGCGGGGTGCTCGCCGGGCTCCTGCCCTTGGCCGCCTTCAGCACCACGCAGTCCGAGCAGGTGGACTGGATCGGCCCGCCGGACGCCGGAGCGGTGCTGGGCTTCGTCGTGACGGCCCTGCTGGGTATCGCCTTCGCCCGCGTGCCCCGGCCTTCGCACGGTGCGCGGCTCGCGACCAGTGCTCGGTTTTCGCATGGTGCGCCGGTCGCGACCGGCGCTCGGCTTTCGCGCGGTCCGGTTCCGTTGTCCGAGCTGGCGCTCCCGCTGCTGATCCTGCCCCCCGCGCTGCTGATGCTGACGAGCCCGCTGCACCCGTTGTACGTGGACCGGTACGTCCTGGCCTCGGCGATCGGCTTCGCACTCCTGACCGGCTCCATGCTGGACCGGCTCGGGCGGTCGGCCCGGTCCGCCGGCACCGTGCGGCGTGTGACATGGGCGGTGGCACTGGCCGCGGTGCTCCTCGCGCTCGTACCCGTGAGCATCGCGCTGCGGAAGCCGGAGAGCCGCGAGAACGACGCCGTCGCCATCGCCCGGACGGTCCGAAAGGTCGCCGAGCCGGGCGACGGGCTGCTGTTCACGCCGATCCGCAGGCGGGTGTGGACACTGGCCCGGCCGGACGACTTCCGGGCCCTGACCGACCTCGCCCTGGAGCGGACGCCGGTCGAGTCGGGCACGCTGTCCGGCCGGGAACTGCCGCCCGACAGGATCCGGGAGCGCATGCTGGCCGACGAACGCATCGTGGTCGTACGCGACCTGGCGGGCCGGCCGCTGGAGACGGACGCGCGCGAGGTGGTGAAGCGGGCCACCCTCGACGAGTTCTTCGAGGAGTGCACCGACCGGACGGTCACCCAGGCACGCATCACCGTGTTCGCGAGGCCCGGCCACTGCCGAACCGCCCCACCTCGCCCCGCCCCGGGTCACGGCCCGGGACCGCACCGGCCGGGGACCGCTCGATAGGCTGGCCACGACCCTGTTCGCATCGGTGGCCTGCGGTCCCTCCGGGGCAGCCCGCCCCAGAACGCCCGGCCGACCGGCTGATCCGGAGTACCCGTGCCCGTCCCCGTACCGCTCACCGTCGCCGTCGCCCAGCCCGCCTGCGTTCCTCTCGACGTCGCCGCCAACTCCGCGGCCCACGCGGCGGCGGTCCGGCGTTCGGGGGCTCGGCTGGTCGTCTTCCCGGAGCTCTCGCTCACCGGCTACGACCTCGCCGCCGAGGCCGTGTCCCCCGACGACCCCCGGCTGCGCCCGCTCGTCACGGCCTGCGGCGAGGCGGGGGCGACGGCCCTGGCCGGGGCACCGGTGCGCGCCGCGGACGGGCGCGAGTACCTCGCCACCCTGGCCGTGACGGGACAGGGCGCGCGGTGCGTGTACGGCAAGATGTGGCTGCACGGCGCGGAGTCCGACCGGTTCACCCCCGGCGAGAAGCCGCAGGTCCTGGTGGTCGACGGGCATCGGCTGGGGCTTGCGGTGTGCTACGACGCCGCGGTTCCCGAACACGCCGCCGGCACCGCCGCGCTCGGCATCGACGCCTATGTGGCGAGCACCCTCTACGGCCCCGGGCCCGAGCAGGCCGCCCGCCGCGACGGGCACATGAGCCGCACGGCGCTCGCCCATGGGGTGTGGGCGGTGCTGGCCACCTCGGCGGGCCCGAGCGGAACATACGAACGGACATCGGGCGGCTCCGGCATCTGGGCGCCGGACGGAACCGCGGTCGTGCAGGCCGGGCCCGAAGCCGGCGCCCTGGTGTCAGCTGCGGTGGGCGGGGCCCGGCCCGCGTCAAAGGCTTAGGACTTCTCGCCGGTCATCTCGGCGGTGATGGCCCACCGCTCGTGGTCGCGCCAGGCTCCGTCGATGAAGAGGAAGTCCGGCGAGAAGCCTTCGAGACGGAATCCGGCCCGTCGGACGAGGGCGAGCGAACCCTCGTTGCCGGGCTGGATGTTGGCTTCGAGCCGGTGCAGACCGAGCGGCCCGAAGGCGTACCGCAGGACCAGGTCCAGCCCTTCGCCCATCAGGCCGCGTCCTGCCGCGTGGGCGAAGGCCCCGTATCCGAGCGCACCGCAGCGGAACGCGCCGGTGACGATGTTGTTGATGTTGATGAACCCCGCGATCCCGCCGGCGGGCCCGCTCCCGCCGCCGCGCTCGCAGACGAGGAAGCCCGCCCTCGCGGGGTCGTCGATCAGCCGGCCCGCGTAGGCGGCGTACGCGCGGGCGTCGTCGGGCGGGAAGAGCCAGGGTCTGTGCAGGTCCCGGCTCTCCCGCGCCCGACTGGTGAACTCCTCGGCATCGGCCAGTGCGAAGGGGCGGATGGCCGTGCGCCGCCCCTCGGCCAGATAGTCGCTCTCGGACATCACGCCAGCCTAGGGCCTCGATCACCGGCAGGCGCGTGCCTCGGGACGGGTCCTCGGGGCACGGCCCGGGGCACGGGGACCCGGGCCACCGCGACCTCGCCGGTCGACGGATCGCCGTGGTTGTGGAGGACCGCGGTGCCGTCGGGCGTGAACACCGGGTGCGGGTGCCGGGGGTGCCGGTCGGCCGCCGTCCGGGCCAGGGGTGTACGGGCGCCCGTGGCCATGTCGACGAGCACGATGTCGGAGACCTGCCCCGCGTCCTGCCAGCCCCGGCCCGGCGCGTCGTGGGGACCGGTCGTGTCGACGACGGCCCACCGTCCGTCGCGGCTGATGTCGCAGTGCCAGTCCCGCTCCCCCTCGCTGACGAGGCGGGCCGCCCGGCCGTCCGGGTGGACCGTGTACAGGCCGCGCGGCCCCGCCTCGCTCTCGCCGTACGCGCACACCACGGCGCCCAGGTCGTGGAACATCCAGCGTTCGTGACCCACGGCGAGCGTTGCGCCGTCGACCGCCTGCTCGAAGACGCACCGGCCCTCCGGCGCCCGCGTGGGGTGCCGGGCCCAGATCCGGTCCGGGATCTCCCGGGCGGGCCCCTCGTGGGCGAAGGTCAGCCATGACTCGTCGTGCGGGCTGTGGGCCGGGTGGTTGGCGAACCAGTCCTTGCCGAACAGCTCGTCGGCCCTTCCGGTGGACACGGAGATCTCCAGGCAGGTCACCGGCGCCTCCCGGTCCTCGGGCTGTTCCATCACCACCACCCGGTCCCCCGATGCCGTGAGGGAGCACAGGTTCTGCAGGGTGTGCCCGGGAGCGGCCGTGTACAGCCGCTCGGGGGCACCGGAGTCCAGGTCGAGGACGTGGACCGCACCGTTCCAGACCCAGGCCACCCGCTCGGCGGCCAGGGCCACATCCGGCCAGAGCAGCTGCTCCGGCCCCGTGGTGCTGGGTTCCGGTTCGTACAGGGGGCGTGCGGCACGCTCCTCGTCGCGCCAGCGGACGCTGGTGAGCCCGAGGGCGCCGGTGGCCGGTGAGTACCGGGTCAGCACCAGTCGTTCGCCCTCGGCGTGGAATCCGTTGGTGTGGGGGTAGGGCAGGTGCGCACCGGCGAGCAGAAGAGTCATCGCACGAGCCTCACGGACCGGAACAGGGCGGGGTTCTTGGGCGAGGCGCCCACTCCGGCACCCCATTGGAGGTAGCCGTCACGCGCGTCGGTGGCGGTGCCCGCGTCGGCGTCGTTGACGAGGAACGACAGTCCGAACGTCCCGGTGGGCGGCCGGTCGAATCCGAGCGAGGTCCAGGGGACGGCGAGCCGGTAGGTGGTGGTCCGGGCCTTCTCGTCGCGCACGACGGAGACGTCCGCGCCCGGCGTGGGCCCGGCCTGCTGCCCCGGCGGGGCGGCCCAGGTGTAGGCGACGGGGCCGCTCGGCAGCAGCGCCGCGCCGACCTCCACCCGGTTGCCGTCGGGCGTGCCGGGGAAGCCCGAGTAGAGGTCGTACTGGATGGAGTCGACCTGCCAGGCCGCCGAAGGATCCGTCCGGTCCGCGTTGTGCACGTCGTCCTTGATGACCGCGTCCAGGATCAGGTCCTGGTCCGTGTGGGTGTAGCGGATGGTCCCGGAGAGATCGTCGGGTCCGGTCCTGGTACCGCCCCGCAGACTCGCCCAGTTCCCGAGGGAGTTCAGGTCCGTCGGTTCGAGGGTGGTGTCACCCGCGGGTTCGACGGGGCTGAGGCTGAGCGAGCCGGAGTCCGCGGCATCGCCGGTCGTGACGGAGTAGGCGTAGGGCACGAACTGGGCTGCTGTGGTGGGGAGTTCGAAGGTCTTCTCGGACGACTTCCCGGCCGGGACCGGGCCCGGATCCGCGATCGTGCCCATCCACGGCCCGACTCGCCAGCCCACCGGCGAAGGTGCCAGCTCCCGTTCCGGGTCGTTGTTGGTGATCCTCACGGTGAGGCCGCCACCGGTCCTCCTGATGTCGGGCCGCCCGGTCACGGTGTACGGCTCGACCACCTTCGTCGTGGTGCGCAGCAGGGCCCGACGGCCGAAGGAGGCGCTGACATCGCGTACGCCGGTGGTCGCGGTGGCGGGCACCTGCAGCGTGAGCGAGGTCTTCGCACCCGGCTTGGTCCTCAGCGTGCCGTGCACGCCGTCGACCGTGACCGGCAGCCGGCGGGGCAGTGCGCCCGCCTTGGTGCGGTCCGCGGTGACGGTGACCTTCAGGCCGGCGCCGGTGACGGACCGCTCGGCCGTGCTCAGCGAGAGCGGCGAGTTCGTGACCGCCACGCCGGTGACCGGCCCTTCGAGGAAGACGGGGCTGCCGTCGAGGCCGAGCGTGACGCGCCCGGCCGTCGGGGCGAGTGTGCTCCGCTTGCCGAACTGATCGGTCAGCGTCAGGGGCTTGTCGGTGCGGACCGAGACCGTGCGGGGCGAAGTGGCCCACAGGGAACGGGTGGTAGTGCCGTACGGGTAGACGTGGACGGCCGGGTCGCCCGCGCTCTCCCGGGCGCCGAGCTGCTTGCCCACGGTCTGGCGGATGAGGACGGCGTCGGTGACGGCGGCGGGCTTGGGGGCCAGTCCTTGGACGCCGCCCCCGGCGCGGCGGAACAGGCCGAAGCGGTGTTCGCGTTCACCGGGGTTGTCGCCGTCGTCGAGGATGTCGTACCAGAAGTACTTGTCGGCACCGGCCGCGCGGGCCAGCGTCTGGGCGCGGATCAGGTAGTCGGCCTGCTGGGTCTCGCTCCAACCGCCGGTGTTCGTGGGCCAGCCGTTCTCGGTGACCCAGATCGGCATCTTCTTGCGCGCCTCGACCTTCTTCACCAGCTGCGTGAACTCGCCGAGTGCCTTGATCTCCTCCGGTGGCGTGCCGGGCGCGTCGCCGGTGCTGCTGTAGTAGTTGACGCTGAAGGTGTCGAGGTAGTCCAGGCCGCCGCGGGCGATGAAGTCGTCGTGCCAGGCGAGCTGGGTGCCGGCCGAGGTGGGGCCCACCACATTGGCGTCCGGCATGGCCTGCTTCACCGCCTTGGCCATGTCGATATAGCACTTGGCGGTGATGCCGCAGGCCCCGTCGTTGAATCCGGTCCCGTTGAACTCGTTGTAGACGGAGAAGTCCTTGGTGTACGGGGCGTAGGCGGCGGCCGCTGCCGCGCCGAACCTGGCGAAGGCCGCCAGTCCCTCGGGGGAGCTCGGTGTCTTGCCGCCGTCGTAGAGCGGGTTGCGGTATCCGAGGATCGGCATGGTCCTGATGCCGCGCTTCGCCGCGTTCTTCAGCCCCGCGTCGAGGGGGTAGGCGCCGAAGTCGTAGACGCCCTTCTGCTTCTCCACCGCCCAGTTGACGTCGGATCTGACCTCGCTCCAGCCCACGGTGGCGGCGGAATCGAGCAGTGTGTCCTCCCACCCCGGCTGCCAGCCGTAGTGCATGGCCACGGCGTAGTAGGGATCCTTGGCGGGCGCCGGGGTGACGACGCCGAACGAGGTGGTCCGCGTCACCGGGGCGCCGGAGTCGGCGGTGGCGGTGAGCGTGTAGTAGCCGGGGCCGAGATCCTTGATGTCGAGGGCGGCCTTGCCCGACGCGACCTGCGCCGTGCCGGACTTCAGGGGCACGCCGTTCGCGTCGCCGATGGTCCAGCCGACCCGGTCGGCCGCGGAGGCGAAGGTGATCGGGCCCTGGTCCGCGCCCTGGGCGAAGAGCAGACGACGCGAGGTGATGTCGAGCAACGGGGCGTCGGTGAACTCGACGGATATCCGGCTGAAGCAGACCGGGGACATGTTCTCGGCCGTCGCCTGCACATCGAGCCGGAAGTCGGCCCCGTTGGCGCGGTTGGCGAACCGGATGTCGCCGAGTTCGAACTGGTGGCTCTGCCAGGTTCCGGTGCCCTTCATCGACAGACCGGAGGTGCCGGTGAAGGCGTTCGACTGCGAGTCGTACTGGAGGTTCATGCCGACCGCGGCCGCGTCGAAGTAGTCGACCGTGACCACGGCCCGCTTCGCCCCGGCCGGGACGGCACCGGCCGCCACGTCGACGTACAGGTACCGGTTGTACGGATCACCCGTCATCGTCCAGCAGCTTCGCCCCGCTTGTTCGCGGACCGCGTGGGCGGGGTCCTTGTCACGGTCGCCGGGCCAGGCCCGTTCGATGCCTTCGTACGCGGGCTGCGCGCCGAGTACGGCCGTGGCACGGGCGGCCTGCGCCTGCGCAGGCGCGGCGGCGGGTGCCTGCAACAGGGTTGCCGCCAGGGCCGCGGCGGCAAGCGTCGTGAGCGTGCGACGCAGCCGGGTGAGCCTTCTTCTCGGTGGTGCTCCGGACATCGCGAGGTCCCTTCTCGTGGAACTGTCGGGCTGCTGGGCCGTTCATGGCGTCGGCGTCACCGCTGCGACCGGTCGAGGACCGGGCCGATCCTCCGGTCCGCCTTCTCCAGCTCGGCGGCCGGGTCGGCGCTCTCCCGGGTCAGGACCGCTTGCACGGCGCTGTCCAGTGCCGCGTACAACTCCTGGGCGGCGACGGGTGGTTCGACGACGTATTCGGTCGCGCCGAGACCGTTCAGGTAGGGGGCGAAGTTCTTCAGCGGCACGTTGGAGTGCTTGCGTTCGGCCGCGGCGGCCGGGCCGGAGACCTTCGCGTCGTAGAAGGGCAGGCCGGGGACTCCGGCGGGGTTCTTGTCGGCGGCGATCTGCTCGGTGCGCTGTGCGGCCAGCGCGGGATCGTACTTGGTCCTCAGATAGAAGAAGTTGATCCACTTGGCCGCGGCACTGCGCTGCGCCTCGTCCGCCTTCGGCGAGACGACGGCGACACCGCCGCCGAGGAGGGTGGCGTTCTCGCCCCCCGAAGGGAGCGGGGCCTGTCCGTAGGCGTCGGGGCTGCCGTGGAACTTGGAGACATAGGCGCCGTACGTGCTGGGCGAACCCAGCAGCATGGCGACCTTCCCACTGGCGAAGTCGCGGGTCAGGTCGTCGGTGCCACGCAGGTGCTGCCTGCCCATCGACCCGTCGGTCCACCGCATGGACTTCAGCAGTCCGAGGGCCTTGCCGGTCGGGCCCTCGCGGAAGGCCGTGATCTGCTTGCCGTCCGCCTTCTTCTCCATCCGGCCGCCGTAGGAGTACGTCATGGTGGTCAGCATCCAGCCGCCGGTGTTGTCGGTGGTGTGCATGCCGAAGCCGGCGACACCGGTCCGGTCCGTGATCGTCCTGGCCGCGGTGCGCAACTCGTCCCAGGTGGTGGGCGGCTTGTCGGGGTCGAGGCCCGCCCTGGTGAACAACTCCCGGTTGTAGACCAGGCCGACGGAGTACACCTCGGTGGGGATGCCGTATATCTTCCCGTCGGAGCCGGTGGCCGGGGCGAGCAGCCGCCTGTCGAACTCCGCTCCGTGCGGCAGCTCCTTGATCTCCTTGCTGAGATCGGCGATCCGATGCCGCTCGATCATCTCCGGCGGGTAGGTCAGCGGCACCCGGAAGACGGTCTCCAGCTGGCCGGAGGCAAGACGCGCGGGAAAGGTCTTGGCGTCCCACAGTGCGTCGGTCGGCTTGATCCTGATGTCCGGGTTGGCCTTCTCGAAGGACTTGACCTGAGCGAGGAAGTCCTTCCGGCCGGCCGGCAGAGTGGTCGGCGGCATGCCCGCGACGGTGATCTCCGTCCTGCCGTCCGCGCTCTTCCCGCTCTCGCCGCCGCTCCCGCAGGCGGCGAGGGAGACAACCATGAGCGCAGCCGCTCCGAGGGCGGCGAATCGCGGCCGTCGGCTCCTCGTCCGCCTGCTGAGTGATCTGTGCGCGGGTTCGGTCATCACGACTCCCATGGATGCGGATCGGGCTGAGCAGAAGCTAGCAATGGCGCGTTAACGCGTAAAGATGTTGCGGCGAACTCGCTTGAAGCGCTGCCGAAGTTCGTGCAGTTAACACACCAGGAATGCCGTTGCCCGTCCCCGCCCACCACTTGGAGCCCAGGCCCGTGGGACATCTTCTGCTCAGCGGCGACCCGGAGTTACCCTTAGCGCGTTAACGTGTCAGGGAATGAGTCGGTGAACGATGGGGGCAGCATGATCGAGGCCGAGCGCGACGGCACCGGCCAGGAACCGCTCTACCGGATGGTGAAGCGGGATCTTGTCGCGGACATCGACCGGGGTGCCTATGAGCCCGATCAGCCCTTCATCAGTCAGCGCGAGGTCTGCGAGAGGTTCGGCGTCAGCTCCACGACCGCGGTGCGGGCCCTCAACGAACTCGTCACCGAGGGGTACTTGGTCCGGCAGCGGGGGCGCGGGACGTTCGTGGCGGAGCGGAACTCACCCCCGGCCACTGCCGGAGCCGGTGCGCGTGGACGCTCGGTCGCCTGTGTGATGCACGGGCACGGCCCGCACCAGTCGGGCGTCCTCGACGGCATCGAGTCGGTGTGCGGCGAGGAGGGACTGCGGATGTTCCTGTCGAACTCCAAGGGCTCGAAGCAGGCGGAGGAGCAGTCCCTGCGTCTGGCCCTGCAGACGGGCGCCGGCGGGGTGGTGCTCTACCCCATCGACAGCAACTCGGACTCACCGGCGCTGGCCGAGCTCGCCCGGTGCGGCGTCCCTGTCGTCATGATCGACCGCTACCACCCCGAATCCCCCAGCGATGCCGTCGTCTTCGACAACTACGCGGTGGGATTCGGGCTCACCGAGCACCTCATCGAGCGTGGCCATCGCCGGATCGCCACGCTCTGGGACGAGACCGACGTCACCAGCGTGACGGAGCGGCTGACCGGGCACGTCCAGGCGCTGCGCACGCACGGCATCCCGGTCTCACCGGAGCTCACCGCCCTGACGACCTATCACAGACTCCCCGACGAGCGGCGGCTCAAGGTGCTCTCGGCCTTCCTGGACCGCCCGGAGCCGCCCACCGTCCTGCTCTGCGCCAATGGCCACACCCTGGCACATGCCGCCCGGGACCTTTCCGTCCTCGGCCTTGAGGTACCCGGTCAGATCGAACTCGCCGGGATGGACGACGCCGGCCCCTTCGACCTGCTGCCGCTGACGGTCGCCGCCGCCCGCCTCCCCTCCCGGGAGATGGGCCGCCGGGCGATGGAGCTGCTCGCGCAGCGCATCCGGAACCCGGACGGTCCGCACGAGGTACGGCACGTCCTGCTGCCCGTCGAGATCCGGACGCGCGACTCCGCGCAGGCGTATCTGCGGGTGGTCGGGGCCGGGCAGGCCCGGCCTGCCTGACCCCGACCGGGCCACGTCACTTCAGCCGGCCGCCGACCACCGGAAGCTCCAGCACTCCGGTGTCCTCCGGGGCGCTGACCACCGTGACCGGCTTGATTCCCCGGTTGCCCGAGTACGCGCTGTCGCTCGCCGCGATCACGAATTCGAGCCGGTGTCCGGCTTCGTACCGGTGGACGATGCCCGGGAGCCGCACGGTGAACGAGCGGGTGACGTCCGGCACCCGCACCGGAGCGACCAGTCGGTTCACCAGCGTCCTGCTCCCGTCCGGGGCCACGTCGTAGACCTTGGCGAACAGGACGAGCCTGTCGGCGGCGTCGCCGCTGTTCTGGACCCGCTCCGTCTTCGGCGAGACCACCTTCAGGGTGGCCTTCGGTGCGCCGACGACATCGACCGGAGACGTCAGCGGGGCGCTGGTCCAGCCGAGGTAGGTGCCCCTGGTGTCATAGGGCTTGGGGTCGGGCAGTCCGATCAGGCCGGCGAGCGAGTTCTCCGAATGGCTGGTGGGAACGAGCCAGTTGGCGTACTGGCGGCTGCCCCGGACGACCTTGGACCGGTTGTCGACGAGCTTGCCGTCGCCGGACAGGTACACCTTCTGCGAGAGGGCCGGCACGGAGTCCGCGGTGCCGTAACCGCTCTTCCAGTCGCGGTAGTAGGCGAAGTCGGGCCCGGTGTCGGTGTTCTTCCGGTGCTGGAGGTAGCGGTCGAACCAGGCGAGGACCCGCTGTCCGACGTAGCTGGTCTCCAGGTTGCCCTTGCCCAGGTCGAGTTCGCCGGGCACCTGCCCGCCGCTGTGCCCCCAGGCCTGCCAGATCATCTTGGCCGTGGTGCCCTGTGCCTTGAGGGTGTCGTACGTGGCGGTGGCCTCGTTCAGGTTGAACAGGCTGTCGGCCTGGCCCTGGACGAGCAGTGTGGGTGCCTTGACCTTGCCGAGGTAGTCGACCGGCGAGACGCTGCGCGCGTAGTCGAGCATCGCGGTGGTCCGGTCCGCCGGGTAGCGGCCGGAGTTGAGCAGCCGGATGGTGTCGCAGGCCCGTGACGCGAAGTGGAGGCAGGTGAGGTTGTTGAACCGGGACGGGTCGAGGCCGGCGTTCAGGACCGTCTGCCCCTCCCCCATCAGATAGAAGCCGTTGGTCCACTGCCACTTGAAGACCCCGGCGGTGTCGGACGAAACACCCTTGCGCGTACCGGCGTTGTTGGGGGCGAGCGCGTACGCCAGGTCGTTCCAGGTGATCAGCGGTACGAGGGCGTCGACGCGCCGGTCGACGGCCGCGGTGGCCATCTGGATGGCACCGCCGTACGAGCCGCCGATCATGCCGACCCTGGGGTCGCCCCTGCCGTCCCGGGTGACGTAGTCGGCCTCGGTGCCGTCGTCGGCGGCGCGGGTCCCGGCGAGGAAGTCGATGAGCCCGGCGGCCGCCCTGCCGTCGATGGCCGGGTCGTCGAGGGTGATGAGACAGCCCGACCTGCCGAAGCCGAGGCCGGAGTAGACGAGGCCGACATAGCCGCGGGAGGCGAAGGCCTTGCCGATGGCGTCGGTCGAGCCGTCCGACTTGCTGCCGCCGAAACCGTTGGTGGCGAGTACGGCGGGCGCCGGGTGCTGTGCGTCGACCCCGGCGGGGCGGTACAGATCGGCATCGACGGTGCAGGAGCGACCGCCCGCCTGAAGGGTGAACTTCAGCGGGGTGACGGTGTATTGGCCGGCCTCGGCAGCGGTCGCCCGCGCCGCACCGGTGAGGACCAGCGGTGCGGCGAGCGCGGCTCCGGCCACATAGGCGACCGACTTCCGGGAGAACGTCCGGTAGCCGGACCGGGGGCGGGGAACAGCACGCGACACGAAGACCTCCACACCGAGGGCGCCTTACCGACCGGTAAGCAATGGACCGCGCTCATGCTGTGACACGTGTCATAGTGATGTCAACGCCCGGGTCGGCGTTTCCTGAACAGCACTCAACTTCTTTGCGGTACTGCGCCGTTCAGCGCAGCGCCGGCACCTCGACGGTGAGCGTGGCAGGACCGCCGTCGGCCGGGGCGTCCAGCACGGCGGGCACGCCGAGCGGAATCGTGAGCGCCGTCGGTCCGTGCCCGAAGCCCAGCTCCTCGACGACGGGTACGCCCAGCGTGCCGAACCGGTCGGCGAGTACCGCCCGCACCTTCTCGTACGGACCGCAGCCCGCCCAGGAGCCGCAGACCACCCCGGACACCCCGTCGAGCGCCCCGGCCCGCAGCAGCTGGGTGAGGATGCGGTCGATGCTGTACGGGTCCTCGGTGGTGTCCTCGATCACCAGCAGCCCGCCCCGGGCCGACGTCCGGGCGTGCGGGGTGCCGAGGTCGGCGGCGAGCAGACTCACACAGCCGCCGTAGGTGATACCGCGGGCCCTGCCGGGGACCAGTGCCCGCGCGGTCGGCAGGCCGAGGGTCCGTACCGAATCGGGCTCGAACAGGGTGGCCCGCAGGGACTCCTGGGTGTCCGGGTCCTTGAGGAAGGTCTCGGTGCCGGCCATCGGGCCGTGCAGGGTGGCGAGCCCCATGCGCCGGGCGAACGCCTCGTGGAGCACGGTGATGTCGCTGTATCCGACGAACACCTTCGGCCCGGCCGCGCGCATCGCCGCCCAGTCGACCAGGTCGACCATCCGGTGCACGCCGTATCCGCCGCGGGCGCAGATCACCGCGTCCACGGCCGGATCGCACCAGGCCTCCTGGAGATCCCCGGCCCGCGCCTCGTCGGTGCCGGCGAGGTAGTCCAGTTCGGGGTGGACCTGGCGCGCGTGCGGTGCCTCGACCGGCTCCAGGCCCCAGCCGCGCAGTACGTCCAGGCCCGCCTCCAGCCGGTCGGCGGGCACCGGCCCGCTCGGTGACACGACGGCGATCCTGGCTCCCGGGCGCAGCCGGGCCGGGCGGGTCAGCGGTGCGAGGGTCACTTCTTCAGCTCCAGTCGCGGTACGTCGGCCCGGTCGATCCCGAAGGTCTGTGCGTACAGGGAGAGTTCGGCCTCCAGTGCGCGGATCATGGTGTCGGCGCGCCGGAAGCCGTGGCCCTCGCCCTCGAAGGTGAGATACGCGTGCGGGATGCCGCGTCCGTCGAGCGCGGCCAGGAACCGCTCGCACTGGACGGGCGGGCAGATCGGGTCGTCCAGCCCCTGGAGGAGGAGGAAGGGCGTGGTCAGCCGGTCGGTGCGGCCGACCGGCGAGCGTTCGCGGTAGCGGTCCGGGACTTCGGCGAGCGGGCCGACCAGGGACTCCAGGTACTGCGACTCGAAGTCATGGGTCTCGTCGGTTCCCCAGCCGGTCAGGTCGAGGATGGGGTAGATGATCGTCCCGCAGGCGTAGACATCGGTACCGGTCAGCGAGGCCGCAGTGGTCCAGCCGCCGGCGCTGCCGCCCCGGACGGCGAGCCGCCGCCGGTCGGCCGTGCCCTCGTCGGCCAGTGCCGTGGCGACGGCCGCGCAGTCCTCGACGTCGACGACGCCCCACTGCTCGCGCAGCCGGTTGCGGTAGGTCCTGCCGTAGCCGGTGGAGCCGCCGTAGTTCACCTCGGCGACGCCGATGCCCCGCGAGGTGAAGTAGGCGATTTCCAGGTCGAGTACGAGTGCGGCATGGCCGGTGGGGCCGCCGTGCGCCCAGACCACGTAGGGCGGCCGTTCGTCCTCGGGGCCGGACCGGTCGGGGCTGCGCGGCGGGTAGATGTGGGCGTGGATCTCGCGTCCGTCGGGCCCGGTGAAGGTGCGTTGCTCGGGCCGCGGGTAGTACGCGGGGTCTACGGCGTCCTGGTGCGGTGCCCCGATGACGCGGGTGCGGCCGGTCGCGGTGTCCAGTTCCACCACTTCGAACGCGCTGTACGGGCTCGCGGCGACGCCGATGACCCGGCTGCCGTGCACGGCGAGCGTCTCGGCCCACTCGGTCCAGGGCCCGGCGACGTCGACCAGTTCGCCGGTCTGCGGGTCGAGGATGCCGAGCGTGGTGGTGCCCTTGCCGTGGATGGTGGCGATCAGGCCGTTGTCCAGTGGCCGGAACCAGCTGAGGCCGATCTTCCAGAGCGGTCCGGCGAACTCCTGCTCACGGGGGCAGAGCGCGACCTCGCCCCCGTGCGGGTCGGCGCGGTACAGGTTCCACCAGCCGCTGCGGTCACTGGCGAGGACGAGCTGCCCGTCGGCGCCCCACTCGATCTGCGGCACCGACTCCTCGGGTCCGCCGCCGAAGGCCCGGGGGTAGTGGAAGGTGCCGTCCTCGGCGACGTCCGCGAGCATCACCTCGGTGCCGTCCCACGGCATCCGGGGGTGGTCCCAGGCGATCCAGGCCGCCTGTCGCCCATCGGGCGAGAGCTTCGGCCCGGTGACGAACCGGTGGCTGTCGTCGGTGAGTTCGCGTACGGCGGAGCGGTCGTCGGTGGCCGAGCCGTCCAGCGGTACGGCGGCGATCACCCGGCGCAGCTCGGTGGGGCCCGCGCCGGTGAACTCCTCCAGGACGCACCACACTTCGCCCCGGTCGGGGTGGAACTGCGGGTCGGCCCAGCGCAGCCCACCGCCGACGGCCGAGACCGGGGTGAGCGGCCAGGGCTCGTCGGTGCCGTCGGGGGCGTAGGCGTACAGCCGCTGGTCGGCGAAGTGGACGAAGACGATCAGCGGGCCGCCCCCGGCACGCGCGGTCCCGGCCCAGGGCCGTCCGCCGTACTCGATGACCCGGCTCCGTACGTTCCACGGAGCGGGCAGCACGCACTGGGCGTCCCCGTCCGCCCGGCGGCGGACCAGGGCGCGGCGGCCCGCCTCGGCGGGGCGCGGCTCCGTCCACCACACCTCGTCGCCGACGGTGCCGACGTACTCCGGGCGTCCGTCGTGGGAGGCGGCGAGCGCGGCGTCGATCGGCGACGGCCAGGTTCCGTGGGCCCCGGTGGGCAGCTTCATCGATTCCCCCTGTAGCGGTCAGGCAGTACGCAGATAGTGATCGAGGACGCGGACGCCGAAGTGCAGGGCCTCGACGGGGACGCGTTCGTCGACGCCGTGGAACAGCGCCTGGTAGTCGAAGCCGACGGGCAGCTTCAGCGGCGAGAAGCCGTAGCCGGTGATGCCGAGCCGGGAGAACTGCTTGGCGTCCGTGCCGCCCGACATGCAGTACGGCACGACGTGGCCGGCCGGATCGAAGCGCTCGATTGCGGCACGCAGCTTCGCGAACGTCGGTGAGTCGACCGGGGCCTGGAGCGGGACCTCGCGGTGGTGGAACTCCCAGTCGACGTCGGGGCCGGTCAGCCGGTCCAGGGTGGCGTGGAACTCGTCCTCGCCGCCGGGCACCATCCGGCCGTCGACGAAGGCGGTGGCGTGGCCCGGGATCACGTTGACCTTGTACCCGGCCTCCAGCATGGTCGGGTTGGAGCTGTTGCGGACGGTCGGTGCGACCAGGTCGGCGGCGGGGCCGAGCTTGCCGAGCAGTTCGTCCACGTCGAAGCCGGGGGCGTCGAGGTCGGGGTGGATGCCTTGCAGCGCGGCGATCTCGGTGAGCGCGGCGCGGACCGTCGGGGTGAGCCGGACGGGCCATTCGTGCTCGCCTATCCGGGAGACGGCGGCGGCGAGCGCGCTGACCGCGTTGGCCTTGTTGACCTTGGAGCCGTGCCCGGCCTTGCCGTGCGCGGTGAGCTTCAGCCAGGCGGTGCCTCGCTCGCCCGCGGCGATCGGGTAGAGCGGCATGTCCGGTCCGCCGTGGAAGGTGAAGGCGCCGGATTCGCTGATGCCCTCCGTACAGCCTTCGAAGAGCTCGGCGTGCCGGTCGGCGAGGAAGCCGGAGCCGTCGTCGGCGCTGGCCTCCTCGTCGGCGGTGTACGCGATCACGATGTCGCGGCGGGGACGGACCCCGGCCCGTGCCCAGGCGCGTACGACGGCCAGGACCATCGCGTCCATGTTCTTCATGTCGATGGCGCCGCGCCCCCAGACGACACCGTCGCGGACCTCTCCGGAGAACGGGTGCACGGACCAGTCGGCCGCCTCGGCCGGGACCACGTCGAGGTGGCCGTGGACGAGCAGGGCGTCGGCGGACGGGTCGGTGCCGGGAATCCGCGCGACCACATTGGTGCGTCCGGGGGTGCGCTCCAGCAGGGTGGGTTCCAGTCCGGCGGCGGCCAGCCGCTCGGCGACGTACTCGGCGGCCGGGCGTTCACGGCAGTCGCCGTCGCCGCGGTTGGTGGTGTCGATCCGGATCAGTTCGGAAGTGAACGTCACCGATTCGTCGAGCGCCTGCTGGTCGACGCTCTCCTGGGGGCGGGTCGCCTCAGCCATACTGTTCCTCCACGGCGGACGACACGATCGTCGTCACCGCCTTGAACGTGCGGATACCTTCGTACATCGTCGCGCTGGTGTAGGCGACGCGCCGTTCGCCGCTGGGTGCCACCCCGGGGACGACGGTGGCCGCCTGGGCCAGGTGCTCGGCGTCGAACTCCAGCTCCACGGTGAAGGGGCCGCCCTCCACCGGGGTGTGCCGCACGGCGAGCGCGGCGGCGTCCTTCGCCGCGGCGCGGATGTCCGCCGCGGTACGGGCCGGGGTGCGGCAGACCGCCGCGTACCGCGACACATAGTCCTTGACGGCGACCTTGCGGGCCCGGGGGGCGTAGCCCTCGGCATCCACGCAGGTCAGGTCGTCGCCGGTGACGAGGACGACGGGCACCCCGTACTCGGCCACGACATGCGCGTTGAGCAGTCCCTCGCTGGCGCGGGCGCCGTTGAGCCACACCCCGGTGATGGAGTTCGCCAGGTAGGTGTGGGCGAGGACCCCCTCCGCGCCGGCGCCCGTGTGGTAGCCGACGAAGGCGATGGCGTCGACGTCGCCGTGCTGGATGCCCTCGACCATGGAGAGGGACTTGTGCCGGCCGGTGAGCATCTGGACCCGGTCGTCGAGCCGCTCCAGCAGGAGGTTGCGCATGGACCAGTGGGCCTCGTTGACGAGGACCTCGTCCGCGCCGCCGTCGTAGAAGCCGAGCGCCGCCGCGTTCACGTCGGAGGTGAACATGGCACGGCACCGCTCCCACTGGGGGGTGCCCGGCAGCACATCGGCCGGCCAGGTCACACCGGTGGCGCCTTCCATGTCCGCGCTGATCAGGATCTTCATGCGGGCTCACGCTACGCGCCGAAGAACCGCCAGGCCAGAGCCGTCTGAACGTTCAATGGTCCAGTCCTCCGAAGGGAGCGCCGGGTACCCACCCGAACAGGTGCATCACGGATATCCGCGTCACGGTCCGCAAGAGCCGATGCCCGGGGCGGTTTGACAGCCCCTCCCACCCCAGACCATGATTCCATTAATTGAGTAGTGGAATTGAGGCGAAGCGCATGGCAGACGCATTCACTCCGGCAGGTGCCTCCGGCGCCTGGGCGCTG
>NZ_JBHWIY010000021.1:0-86596 GCF_042731715.1 Streptomyces sp. NPDC059832
GTCCGTTCCTGCGGCCGTGCCGGACGCAGCCGCACCGTGATCTCCGTGATCACGCCGAGGGTGCCCTCGGACCCGACCATCAGGCCGGCCAGGTCGTACCCCGCTACGCCCTTCGCGGTTCGTCGGCCGAGCGAGACGACCTCACCGAGCCCGTTGACCACTTCGAGGCCGAGGACGTAGTCGCGCGTCACGCCGTACTTGACGCAGCACATGCCTCCGGCGTTGGTCGCGACGTTCCCGCCGATCGTCGACCAGGGCGAACTCGCCGGATCCGGTGGGTACCAGAGCCCGTGCTCCGCGCCCGCCGCCCGGAGATCGTCGTTGACCACTCCCGGCTGGACGACGGCCAGCCGCTCCGCCCTGTCGATGCGGACGATGCGGTTCATGTCCTCGAAGGACAGGACGATCGCCCCGTCCACGGCGTTCGCACCTCCCGACAGGCCGGTGCCCGCGCCGCGCGGAACCAGCGGGATGCGGTGGGCCAGGCAGTGCCGGACCACATCCCGGACCTCTTCGGTGTCCTGCGGACGCACCACGGCCAGCGGCGTTCCGTACGGGGCCCACTCGGCCTCGTCGTGCTGGTACCGCGCGAGGCCGGTCGGATCGGTGAGTACCCGGCGGGCAGGGATGTCGTCGACTGCTGCGTTCGCCACGGTCGTGGCCACCTCCTACAAAGATGTACTACCCACCATCATCGCGCGCAGGCCGGATCGGAGCCCCCTGATCCGGAGGTCATGAAATTGACGCGAACGGGTGACGGATCCCGATAAGGTCGACCGTCCGACAGTTCCGTACCCAGAGGACCTACGCACCGTGCCCGACAATGTCCAAGGCCCCGGCCACGACCGCACCGATCGTGCCGCGCTGCGCGCCGACTGCGCGAACTGTTTCGGTCTGTGCTGCGTGGCGCTGACCCTGACACGGTCCGCGGACTTCGCGATCGACAAGGACGCCGGGAAGCCCTGCCGGAACCTCCAGGAGGACTTCCGCTGCGGCATCCACACCGAACTGCGGACACAGGGCTTCCCCGGCTGCACCGTGTACGACTGCTTCGGAGCGGGCCAGAAGGTTTCCGGTGAGATCTTCGACGGACAGGACTGGCGCAGGGCCCCGCAGACCGCCCGGCAGATGTTCCAGGTGTTCCCGGTCGTGCGGCAGCTCCATGAACTCCTCTGGTACCTCACGGAAGCGCTGTCCCTGGAACCGGCGCGGCCCCTCCGCGCGGAGATCCGGCGCACCCTCGACGAGACGGAGCGCCTCACCCACCTCCCGGCGGACGCGTTCTCGGAACTGGACGTGGCCGGGCACCGCGACGTCGTGGCCGAACTGCTGCTCCGTACCAGCGAACTGGTACGGGCGACGGCGCCGCGCAGGAAGAAGCGTGACCACCGCGGCGCCGACCTCATCGGAGCCAGGCTCAAGGGTGCCGATCTGCGGGGCGCCGATCTGCGGGGCGCCTATCTGATCGCCGCGGACCTCACCGGTGCCGATCTGCGCCTGGCCGACCTGATCGGCGCCGACTTCCGGGACGCGGACCTGTCCGGCGCCGACCTCACCGGAAGCCTCTTCCTCGCTCAGGCCCAGCTCAACGCGGCCCGGGGCGACACGGCGACGAAGCTCCCGCCATCACTCGGCCGCCCCACGCACTGGGACCGGTGAATCCCGGCCCGGAGGCGGCCACCGACCGACGGCCGGGACGCACCACTGGCGGCCATGGACCATCCGCGCCACATCGGGACGAATCGGCCGGTGGGTCGGGGCACTGCGGACGTGTCCGGTTCGTTGCACAGTGTGGCGTACCCGGAACGCCGCAGACGACCGGACCGAGGAGTCCCGCACATGCCCAGCAGTACCGACCGCAGCCGCACCGAACCGAGTCGCACCGACGGGAACCGCACCCGCCTGGTCGAGCGCCTCATGGAGCAGTTCCCGCACGTGCCCCGGGAAGCCGTCATCAAGGAGGATCTGCTGCGCGGCGGCGTGGCGTTCGACGAGTCCGCGCTCAGCGACAACGAGGACGGTGACGTCAAGCCGAAGTCCTACTTCATCTTCTCGTTCGACCACGGCACCCTTCCCGAGCTGGGCGCGGCCGCACTTCGCCGTCCGCCGGAGGAGATCGTCCTCACCGGCGGTCCGTACGACCTGCGCAGGACCGTCGTGTCGGTGCGGGTCAACCCCGCGTCCCCGTACCGTGTCGCGGCCGACGACGACGGTGTGCTCGGGCTGTATCTCGACGGCCGGCGGATCTCCGACGTGGGTCTGCCGCCCATGCCGGACTACTACCGGCACACACTGGAGAACGGCAAGTCCGTGATGGAGGTGGCGCCCACCATCCAGTGGGGATACCTCGTCTACCTGACCGTCTTCCGGGTCTGCCAGTACTTCGGGGCGAAGGAGGAGTGCCAGTACTGCGACATCAATCACAACTGGCGCCAGCACAAGGCGGCGGGACGCCCGTACACCGGGGTGAAGCCGGTCGAGGAGGTCCTGGAGGCGCTCGCCATCATCGACAAGTACGACACGGCGAAGGCCTCCACCGCTTACACCCTCACCGGCGGGGCCATCACCTCCCACATCGGAGGCCGTGACGAGGCCGATTTCTACGGGCAGTACGCCAAGGCCATCGAGGAGCGGTTCCCCGGCCGCTGGATCGGCAAGGTCGTCGCCCAGGCCCTGCCCAAGGCCGACGTACAGCGGTTCCACGACTACGGCGTGCAGATCTACCACCCCAACTACGAGGTGTGGGACCGCCGGCTGTTCGAGCTCTACTGTCCGGGCAAGGAACGCTACGTGGGCCGCGACGAATGGCACCGCCGCATCCTGGACTCCGCCGAGGTCTTCGGCGCCCGCAACGTCATCCCCAACTTCGTGGCGGGCGTGGAGATGGCCGAGCCCTTCGGCTTCACCACGGTGGACGAAGCCATCGCCTCGACCACCGAGGGCCTGCGGTTCTTCATGTCGCACGGCATCACCCCGCGGTTCACCACCTGGTGCCCGGAGCCCACCACCCCGCTCGGGAAGACCAACCCGGACGGGGCGCCGCTCGAATACCACATCCGCCTGCTGGACGCCTATCGCGCGACCATGGAGGAGTACGGCCTCAGCTCGCCCCCCGGCTACGGGCCGCCCGGACCCGGACGCGCCGTCTTCTCCGTCAGCTCGTTCATGGACAGCCTTCCGGCCCGTCCGGAAGACGACCGGTAGTACCGGTCCGGTCGCCGGGCCCGGACCCGGTCCGGGCCCCGGCCGCCAGTTCGCCTACCACGCGCGCGAACCCCCGCACCAGGTTGTTGTCCGTGCCGTCGACCCAGGCGACGCGTGGTTCCGTACGCACCATCTCGGAGCGGAGGCCGGTCAGATCGCTGGGCAGCCGGACGAAGGCCACGTCGACCAGCCCCTTACGCAGAGCGGCGGCCTTCCTGCCCCCAGTCATAGCGCTTGGGCACCACGCACACGCGTGGGTGGCGCCGTGCGAACTCGGCCCGTGCGCGGGTGGTGAGTTCACCCGCACCGCTCGCCTCGAAGCCCACCCGCAGCACGCCCGTCGCCCCGCGCCGGTGCCGTTCCGCGGCGGCGGCCACCCGCTCGGACTGACGGACCGTGAGCAGAGCCTCGGCAACGATGTCGCGCCCGGCGGCGGTCGCGGAGACACCCCCGGCGTGCCGGCCGAAGAGCCGCACACCCAGCTCGGACTCAAGACTCTTCAACGCATAGGACAGAGCCGGCTGGCTGACGTACAGCCGCTGCGCGGCCCGTCCGAGGTTCTCCTCGTCGGCGATCACGGTGAGGTAGTGCAGCTGACGCCGCTCTGGCCGCAGGGGACACCGTCGTGGTCACGGCCCGCAGGCCCGAGGCGCTCGGCGATCTGGTCGCCGCCTACCCCGACCGGGCCGTGGCAGCCCAGTTGGACGTGACCGACACCGCACGCATCGCCGCGGTCGTCGCCGATACGGTGCTCCGGCACGGGCGCATCGATGTCGTCGTCAACAACGCGGGCCTCGGCCTGGTCGGGCGGTCGAGGAGACCACCGACCAGGAACTGCGGGACCTGATGGACCTGCATTTCTTCGGTCCCGCGGCGCTGGTCCGCGCGGTGCTGCCCCACATGCTCCGTCAGAGATCCGGCGCCATTGTGCAGATGAGCAGCATGGGCGGACGGTTCACCTTCCCCGGGGTCGGTGCCTACTCGGCGAGCAAATTCGCTCTCGAAGGACTGTCCGAGGCCCTCGCGGCCGAGGTCGCCCCGCACGGAATCAAGGTCCTGATCGTCGAA
Organism: Streptomyces sp. NPDC059832; assembly: GCF_042731715.1. Classification (NCBI taxonomy): domain Bacteria; kingdom Bacillati; phylum Actinomycetota; class Actinomycetes; order Kitasatosporales; family Streptomycetaceae; genus Streptomyces; species Streptomyces sp. NPDC059832. The sequence goes on from NZ_JBHWIY010000021.1 coordinate 4,273, forward strand.
CCCGGGTCGTTCCGGCCCGGGTTCGACGGGGGAGGGGCGCTCCGCCGGGCAGCCGAGATCCCCGCGTACGTGGCGACGGTCGGCCCCGTACGGACAAACCTCCCCGGCTCGGACGGCAAGCAGGAGGGCGACCCCGACAAGGCGGCTGCAGCCAATCTCACCGCTCTCGCCGCCGAGGAGACGCCGCTGCGACTGCCGCTCGGGAACGACGCGATCGACGCGATCCAGGCCCACCTCGAAGCGGCCCGCGCAGAGACTCTCGCCTGGGAGACGGTCAGCCGCAGCACCGACTTCGACGAATGAGAAGTGCGCCCTGCCGCACCTGACGTCAGGGCGCATGCGCCGGGCCCTCGGACGCGCGCCGGAGTGCGCCTGCGGGCCCACGACCGGCGCCGGGGCGCTCATCGGTGAGAGGCGCGCCGGGGATGACGGGTACGAACCCGACCGTCCCCGGCATCGGGGACGTCAGGCGCGCCACTCGGCCGTGCGCTCGGGGGACGCTTCGGCGAGCGCCTTGACAATTGCCTCCGCGTCGCCCTGATGACCGTAAACAGGCGTGCCGGGCTGCTGACGCCAGGACTCGTCGAGGCCTCCCGCGTCCACGGTGTCGAAACCCAGCTTGTCGATGAGCTCGCGCACGACCTGCTTGGCCGCCGCGTCGTCACCGGCCACCGGCAACGCCTGACGGCCGGGGCTGCCCTGGGGAAGGCCGTTGGAGAGGATGTCCTGTGCGTACGTCCCGTTGAACGCCTTGATCACCGGATGACCGATCTGCTCCTCGGTCCAGCGGCTCTCGGGCTTGCCGTCCTCGATCGCGGCGATACGGCCGTCGCGCTGTTGCGGATAGTAATTGCCCGTGTCGATGACCGCGACCGCGTCCGCGGCACCGTCGATCAGGCCGGCGGGCAGATCGGGGACGGCCTTGAGGGGAACGGTGACGACGACGACCTGGGCTCCCCGAGCCGCTTCAGCGGCGGTGACCGCGGTGGCTCCGGTCTCGTCGGCGAGCGCGGAGAGCGTCTGAGGGCCGCGCGAATTGGCGACGGAGACGTCGTGGCCCAGCGCCGTGAGGCGCCGGGTGAGGTTTCCGCCGATGTTGCCCGCTCCGATGATGCCGATCTTCATGGATCCGACCTTCCCATGGCGCCTGCGGTACGTGATGTGGTCTCGCGCATCATCAACTACCCGCCGCCGGTCCGTATTCCTGCCGTTGGAAAAGCGATTCGCCCATTCACCCGAAGGATGGGAACGAGTTGCTGCGGGCACCTACAGGAGGAGAACGGAATCACTGAGACCACTTGAAGGCGGTGCCCATGCTGCATGGCGTCGATGTCAGCTCCCATCAGTCGTCCTTCGACACGGACGGACTGGACTTCGTCTTCATCAAGGCCACCGAGGGACGTTCGTACATCAATCCGCATCTGGCGGCCCAGGTGAAACGTGCGAGGGACGCGGAGTGCGTGGTCGGCTTTTATCATTTTCTTTGGCCGGGAAACATCACGGCCCAGGCCGAGTACTTCGTGAGCAAGGCTCCCGAGAAGGCGGGCGATCTGCTCGCCGTCGACTGGGAGCAGAACGGCGAAGGCACGAGGGCCGGCAATGCCGAAAAGGACCGCTTCATTCGTGAGGTCAAGCGCCTGCGGCCCCACCACAAGGTTCTGCTGTACTGCAACCGCTACTTCTGGTTGAACCACGACACCACGTCGTATGCCGGGGACGGTCTGTGGATCGCCGACTATGTGACCGCGGGGAAGCCCAGGATCAAGGCATCCTGGCGTATTCATCAGTACACCGACCAACCGCTCGACAAGGACGTCGCCGCCTTCTCGTCGCGGACGGCCATGCGCGACTGGGCCCGGGGGTAGGCGCCGCGTCAGGGCGGTGAGACCGAGGACCGGACGCCGGAGCACGGACACGGCCATGACCGGATCAAGATGACGGGACGCAGGACGCGTGGCGCTGTGCACCTGGAGCGGGGCACCGCGCGTCGTGCTCCGGCAGGCACGGATGCGGGCATCCATGACGCGCTCCGATTGGTAGGTGAAAACCTATGATTGGTGTGGGCCTAAGATAGTGCCGATGAGCGAGACCCCGCCCAGCCTCCTGGGACTCACGACCTATCTGATGTCCAAGACCGGCAAGGCGGCGCGCGGCATGCTGGCAGCACGACTGGCCGAGCGAAATCTGCGGCTCTGGCACATGGCCGTGCTGTCGGCGCTCGTCGACTTCGGCCCTCACGTACAACGGGAGCTGGCATCGCGGCTCGGCATCGACCGGAGCGACATAGTCAAGATCGTGGACGATCTCTCGGTGGCCGGTCTCGTCGACCGGGCCCGCGACACCGGCGACCGCCGCCGGGTGACCGTCACGCCCACCTCGGCCGGCCGTGCGGCGCTCAGGGAGCTCCAGGCCGAGGCACTGACTGTGCAGGAGGCGCTGCTCGCACCTCTGACCGGGCCGGAACAGGCCCAGCTGGCAGCACTGTTGAGGCGAGTGCATGCCCATGTCCATGAAGGTCCCGCAGGGGCACAGCCAGGTCGCTGACCGATTCCCCGGGTCCGGTGCGGCACACTTCTCGGGTGACCACAGCCGCGGCTCAGCCGCCTCGCGACCGCGCGCTCGGGCGCGGAATCACCACCCTCATTCCACAGGCCGCCACGGCCACCCCGGCCGAACAGGCGGCGGCCGTACTGACGGCTATGCAGAGCGTTCCGGTGCGTGTGGGTGTCCTCCAGGCGGCCGTGGTCCTCCTGGAGGAGCGAGTACGCGCGACGGATGACGGCGCGGAGCGAGCGGCCGCCGCGACGACGATCGCCATGCTGCGCAGCGCGATCGGCCGGGCCGGCTGAACCGGGCCAGGAACCGGGGGAGTTGATCAGCGCAGCTCGTCGAGGAGCCGGGCGCACGCCTCGGGATGGTCCCGCCAGTACTGCCAACTTCCCTCATGGGAAAGGACGTCGGCGAGTGCCTCCGCCAGATCCGGACACCGGGGCCCGGCGATCTCCCGTACGACCACGACGGCCGCCAGCAACCCGTCCCGCCCGCCTTCGGCCAGATACCCGAGCGCGGCGGCAGGGTCCGCCGCGGCCGACGCGCGCGTGGCCTCCACCAGTGGCTGCAGCCACCGGGCCCACTGTCGGTACCGGCCCGTCCCGTCAGCCGGCACCTCCGTCTCCAGGCGCGGTGCCAGCGCTCGCGCGAGACGTCCGCAATAGTTCGCCGCACTTTCCGTGACCCATGGGTGTTCCGCGGTGAAGTGCTCCCAATCGGTCTGTACCCTCAAATCGTCGAACAACTGGGCGCCGACGGGGCGCAGGCCCTCGGTCCCGCCGAGAACGAAGGCCTCCCGCAACAGTTCGTAAACAGGTGGGGAGTGTTCCGCGAGCAGCACGGCATCGTACAGATCCTTGCCCTGCGGATACATGTCGGTGACCAGCCACAGCAACTTCCAGGCCAGCGACAGCTCGGGGGAGACGGCCCGCACGCGGCAACCCGGGCCGTCTCCCAGCGGCCGGAGTTCGGTGAGCACGGCGGGCGAGGGAAGGGTCTCGTTGAACACCACGTCGAGCTGCACGGTGCCGCCGGGCACCCCGTCCGCCGTCCACGGCAGCAGCATGCGCCGGCCCGGAACCCGGTCGTACGTCCAGATGTCCTCCGTCACCGTGCCTGCCGCGTCGATCCGGACGGGGCCACCGACGGCGGACGCTGCCGCGTCACGGGCGATCGTGCCGAAGAGACCCGAGGTCCGAGGGTCGTCCATGGCCCAGTCCCGGGGTACGAAGAGGAAGTCCAGATCACCCGGGTCGCGGGCGGCCTTACCGAACCATGTGGCCATCAATACGCTGCCACGCAACACCAGATGGCCGCTCCACGGGCCGTCCGCGATGGATGAGAGCACCGTGTCGAGTACGGTACGCCGCGCCCGATGCCAGGTGCGCCCCACCTCTTCCCCGCCATCGCCGAAGTCCGGTTCTCCTGCCCGGTAGGCATTGGCGAACTGCTTGAGAGCGGGTTCGAAGACCAGGGGGTGATTCATCCCGTCCGGTGCAGGCAGCAATGTGCCCGGAATCCCCGAGCTGCGTCGTGTCTTCTCGTCGAGGGGCGTATGAGGAACCCGTGGGGAGCCCTCCCACAACCTGGTCCAGGAAGCGGATTCGTCGGCGGAGGAAGTCATGGTGAGGCTCCTGCGGGAGAGTGCGCTGCCGTGCGCGAGACCCGTGGCGGGAGCTGAAGCATCGGGCACGCACGATCATCTGACGCGAGCATAGGTGTCCGCCCGGAGCGGAGGGAGGCGGGCTCGGTGGGGGCGCCGTGGCGCGAAGGACGCACCTCTGACCGGGACCGGAAACATTCATTGGCATGGACCTGATAGGCGAGCTGCGTTACAGTCCGTTGCGGCACACTCTGAGAGCGCTCTCAGGTGAGAGCTCCCGGACGCCTGCTGTTCCTCCCCCACGATGCCGGAACAACAGAAGGGCCATTGCCTTGAGATGTGTGAACGCACTGCGTACGAGCCTGGCTGCCGCGCTGGTTGTCGGAGCCTGGGCGACCGTGGGTCTTGCCTCGGGTCCCGCGTCCGCCGCCGCGGCGGACTCGCCTTCCATGACACCCCGTTCCGCGACCGATGAAGCGCCGGCGTCCGCAGGACTGCTCTCCGCCATGCAAAGGGACCTCGGCCTGACGAGAAGTCAGGCCAGGGCCAGGCTGGCTGCGGAGAAGACGGCAACCGCCGTACAGGGCAAGGCGCGACGGGCCGCCGGATCGTCCTATGCCGGCTCCTGGTTCGATCCGGCCACGGGCAGGCTCACCGTGGCCGTCACCGACAGCCGGAAGTCGGGTGACGTCCGAGCGGCCGGCGCGTCCGTCGAGCTGGTACGCCACAACGCACGGCAGCTCGACGCGACCAGGATGCGGATCGACAGGCTGACCGCGCCGGACGGTGTCAGCGGCTGGCACGTCGACCCGAAGGCCAACCGCGTCGTCGTCGACGTCGTCGCTCCGGCAGCGGGTGACAACGATGTCCGCGAGTTCGTCGAACAGGCCCGCAGGGCCGGTCCCGTACTGGTGAATCAGACACCAGAGGCACCCAGGACCTTCGCTGCCGGAACCGTGGGCGGCGATCCCTACTACACGGGCAATGTCCGATGCTCCATCGGCTTCTCCGTGTACGGCGGTTTCGTCACGGCAGGACATTGCGGACAGGCAGGTGCCGCGGTCAGCGGATGGGACCGTTCGGCCATCGGCAACTTCCAGGGGTCGTCCTTCCCCGGTGACGACTACGCCTGGGTCAGCGTCGGCAACGGTTGGTGGACCGTCCCCGTGGTCCTCGGCTGGGGCACCGTTTCGGACCAACTGGTGCGGGGCTCCGCGGAGGCGCCCATCGGCGCCTCGATCTGCCGTTCCGGCTCCACCAGCCACTGGCACTGCGGCAATGTGCTGGCCACGAACGAGACCGTGAACTACAGCCAGGGTGCGGTCTATCAGATGACCAAGACGAGTGTCTGCGCCGAGCCGGGAGATTCGGGAGGTTCGTTCATCAGCGGTGACCAGGCCCAGGGAGTCACCTCGGGTGGCTGGGGCGACTGCACCGGCGGCGGGGAGACCTGGCACCAGCCGATCAATGAGATTCTGAACCGGTACGGGCTGACCCTGCACACGGCCTGACGGTACCCGGGAGCCGGCCGGACCCGGTCCGCCCGGCGCCCACTGCGAGGGGTCTGTCGCGACACGAGCTCCATTGCCCGCTCGCGGCAGACCCTTCTCGTGGCGCGCGTGCACTCAGGAGGCTGCGGCCTCAGTCAGTTCGACGCCCGGGTGCCCCGTGTCGCGTGTGCAATCGTGACGGGAACCGCGAAACACACTCACCAAGTGCAGTCGGCCCGAAGGTCGTTGATGCTGTCGGCGAGTTCGGCCGGTCGAGTGGGCCACCCGGTCGTGTACCAGTGAGCGATGCGCCAGGCCAGTCGCCGGGGCCACACCGGGGTGGTGGGCAGCTGGTCGACCGGAATCCACGTGGGCGTTCCACCGTAGTTGTCGAGTTCCGCAGGCGCACCGATCTCGCCTTCGGCATGCAGCAGGAAGTAGTGCTCACGGCGATTGTCCTTCCAGACACGGGCCACTTCCCTGACCACTTCGCCGCGCAGGCCGGTCTCCTCCCGCAGTTCGCGGATCACCGCAGCGTGCAGAGTCTCGCCGTCCTCGACGCCGCCGCCCGGAATCTCGTAGAACGGGTGCCCGTCCTCCTCGAAGCCGATGAGCAGCATCCGCCCCTCACGAATCACCACCGCGCCGGCCCGGACCCGCACCGGATCGGCAGCCGCCGGATCATCCCAGAGGGCCATTTCCCGCGCCGGACTTCCCGTCACCCAGTTCCGCAGCACGGTCTCCGCGGTGCCGACGGGCCGGATCCGCGCGTGCAATGCCTCGGCCAGGGGGAGCGAGCACCGCGAACTGTCCGGCACCCGGCCATGGCGAGGGAAGCAGTAAGCTCCGTCCTCACCAGGCTCTTTGGCCACGACGAGGCCGGCTTCGTCGAACTGGACGTTCAGCAGCAAGGGTTCGTCGGTCATCCGTGAAGACTAACCGCCGCCCTGAGCGCACTGAGCAAATGACGGAGGCAGCCGAGGCTGCGAAGTCGTCAACGATCACATGATGCCGCGCACCGGTCCGGGCCTGATCGACGAACGGCGGGCGTTGCCCACGAGATCGACGCTGAACGCCCTCAGGACTCCGCGCGGGCACGCCATTCGTCGAACTGCTCGGGTGTGCGGACGTGGTCGTCCAGGACCGACCGGTAGATGTCGACGCTCTTCACGGACTTGCCGTACTCGGCACGGTCTGCCCAGGCCCGCTTGACTTCGAGAATCGCCGCGCGGGTCTCGGAAGTGAGACGCGGAGGCATTGCCTTGACGTGGGCGAGGTCGGGCTGCCGGTCGGGTTCGTCGACGAACCAGATGTCCAGTGTCCAGTCCTGACCTTGCACTGAGCGACACTCCACACCGAGATAGAGCCCGTCGGGGTAGTCCGGGTCGGTGTTCCACTCACCGGTGTCGTCGCGGAACCGGACCTGCCGCACCCGCTGGTGCTGTGCCAGTTGTGCGCCGATGCCGGCAACGGTCTCCAGGGTCCGCGGGTCGAGCTGCGGGCAGATCACCGTTACGTCCAGGTCGCGACGGACCATCAGACCAAGGGCGTAACTTCCCACCCGCACCGGTCGGCCGACCTCGGGCAGCAGTGCGTCCAGCCGTAGATCGGCGCTGACCCCGTCCGCCGCGGATCGCAGTGTGTCCTGTTGTCGCAAGAGTTCCTCTGTCACCGTCACACAACCAGTCTTCCAGAGGGCGGGAACCGGGTATTCCGGCGAAAGCCCCTTGCGCCCATGGGCATGCGGATGCCTCTCGCTCTCCAGCCTTCAAGCCCGGTCCCGTGCGGTCCGGTGCGGTCCCGTGCAGTCCCGCGCGGCGAGCGCTGCCGGTGGCAGAGAATGTGTGTATGACCCGACCCAGAATCCGTGTTGCCGCATACGTGATCCGGAATCGTGCCGTACCCGAGTTATTGGTGTTCGACCACATCGGAATGCCGGCAGCCGGTACCCAGGTGCCCGCCGGCGGAGTGGGACCGGACGAAGATATGGAACACGCCGTCCTGCGAGAGGTCGCGGAGGAATCCGGGCTTTCGTCAGCCACCGTGGTCCGGAGGATCGCCGTGGAGGACAAGCCGCACCCCGATACGGGACAGCCGCGCAGGACCACCTTCTTCTTCCTCCGAGCATCGGCCGACACCCCTGACACGTGGGAGCACCAGGTCCGAGGAGACGGCGATGACGCCGGCCTCACCTTCGCCTGCCGCTTCCTCCCGCTTCCTCTGAAGCGACCGTTGGCGGACGAACAAGATGCCTGGCTGGGCCACATCGATCCGCTCTGGACCACCATGCCCGGCTACCGCGACTGACCCGGCGGCGGACGCGGCCCCGTCGCCGTCCACGTCCACATCCACCTCCACTGATCCCGACGGATGGGGAGTCGTGGTCCGGTGTCGCGACTGGTGCCGGAGCGGGGCGATGTGACGGGGCATCGGGAACGCCGCGCCGCTGCGTCACTGTCGTCTGTATTCTCACTCGCTCAGGAGACAGCAGGACGGGGCACCCCGGGAGGCTGCCGGTCCGGCGCACCGGTTCGACGAGCTGGAGCACATGAGGAGCTGTGATGAGCGCGGAATCCATACGTCGCCAGGCGAATGCCGAGAGCATGAGGAGCATCCCCGGCGGGGAGATCGTGCTGCGGGACGAGGGGACGAGGACGGACTGGAAGGTAGAGGTCGCTGCCTTCCGACTGGCGCCGTACCCCGTGACCCGCGAGCTGTACCAGGCGGTTCGAGGAGAGTTGCCCGCGAGTTCGGCCGGTCCACGTACACCGGTGACCGAGATCTCCTGGAACGAGGCTGTCCGGTTCTGCAACCTGCTCTCGCAGGCGATGGGACTCCGGCCCTGCTACTCGACGGGCGACGGCCCCGACGGGCTGGACGTGGACTGCGACTGGCAGGCCGACGGCTATCGGCTCCCGTCCGAGGCGGAGTGGGAGTACGCATGCAGAGCCGGAACCTCCGGCGACCGCTACGGGGACCTGGACGAGATCGCCTGGCACCGCGGGAACTCCGGCGACGAAGTGCACGACGTCGCGACCAGGATGCCCAACGCGTGGGGGCTCCACGACATGATCGGCAACGTGTGGGAGTGGTGCTGGGACCTCTACGACCCCGAGGTCTACGGCCCGTACCGCGTATTCCGTGGCGGGGGCGGATTCGACCGGCCCCGAGGCTGCCGCGCATCGTGCCGCCGCAAGAGCCACCCCACGTTCCGCATCGACGACCTGGGGTTCCGGCTCGCCCGAACGCTGTGAACCGGTGACACTCCCGACACCCGTGGTGGCCTGCTGTTCAGCACCGCCGAACACCGGCGAGCAGGCCGGGAAGCGTGAGGTTGCCGCCCTTCGCCGGGCAGCCGCGCCCCACGGACACGGTGATGCCGAGCGTGGTATCACGGCCCTGCCCGCCGTTGCGGCCGGTTCGACACAACGGCTCGGGAAACGCCCACCGTCCCCGGAGCCGTTGGGTGCTCCGGGGACGGCAGGGGGTAGCTGAAATTACGGCGTCGCATCCAGGTCGCGAGCGAGGAGCGCGGCCAGCTCCTCGACCGCGGTCTCCGCGCCTTCGCCCTCCGCGGTCAGCACCACCGAATCGCCGTGCTGGGCCCCGAGGGCGAGAACGGAGAGCAGGCTCCGGGCGTCGACCGCGCTCTGACCGTCCCGGCCGATCGTCACCTTGACCGGATGCTGGGCAGCGGCCTTGACGAACAACGAGGCCGGGCGGGCGTGCAGACCACTGCGGGAACCGACGACGACGGTGCGCTGATGCATGGTGAACTCTCCTGTGGTGGTGGCGGGGTGGAGATGCGGGTTGCTGGGGAATCCGTCAGGCGGCGACGGAGATCTCGGGCTCCGCGGTCGCCTGTGCGGATGCCTCCGTGTTCCGGCGCATGCCCTTGAGCAGGACGACCAGGGCGGTGGCGACCGTCGTACCGGCGGCGATGGCCAGCAGGTAGAGGAACGGATCCCCGATGAGCGGCACCACGAAGATGCCACCGTGCGGGGCCCGCAATGTGCAGCCGAAGGCCATCGAAAGCGCACCGGTCACCGCGCCGCCGGCCATCACCGACGGGATCACCCGGAGCGGGTCGGCCGCCGCGAACGGGATCGCGCCCTCGCTGATGAAGGATGCGCCCAGGACCCAGGCCGCCCGGCCGTTCTCCCGTTCGGTCTTGCTGAACAGCCTGCCGCGCACGGTGGTCGCGAGTGCCATGGCCAGCGGCGGCACCATACCGGCGGCCATCACCGCGGCCATCACCTTGAGGCTGCCGGGCGTCGGGTCGGCCAGACCGCCGACCGCGAAGGCGTACGCCACCTTGTTGAGCGGCCCGCCCATGTCGAAGCACATCATCAGCCCGAGGACGATGCCGAGGATGATCGCGTTCGAGCCGGAGAGCCCGTTGAGCCCGTCGGTCAGAGCGCGTTGGAGGGATGCGATCGGCTTGCCGACGACGATGAACATCAGGAAACCGACGACCGCCGAGGCGATCAGTGGAATCACCAGCACCGGCATGATGCCCCGAAGGGTGGGATGGACCTTCACCCGTTGGATCGCCATCACCACCGCACCGGCCAGGAGACCGGCCGCGAGGCCGCCGAGGAAGCCCGCGTCGATGGTGAGTGCGATGGCGCCGCCGACGAAGCCGGGAACGAGCGCGGGCCGGTCGGCCATGCCGTACGCGATGTACCCGGCCAGCACCGGCACCAGGAAGGCGAATGCGGCGGTGCCGATCTGGTTGAGCAGAGCCGCCCAACTGTCGGCCTCGCCCCAGACGAAGTGGTCCGCGACGGATTTCGCACCGGTTATCTCGTAGCCGCCGATGGCGAACGACAGGGCGATGAGCAGCCCGCCCGCCGCGACGAACGGCACCATGTAACTGACGCCGGACATCAGATAGGTCCGCAGCCGGATTCCGAAGTGGGCGTGGTCACCGCCGGTCGCGGCTCCACCGTCCCGCTGAGCGGCGCCGGCCGCGATGGTGCTGGTCTCGCCGCGCTCCGCCTTCTGCCTCGCTTCGGCGATCAGCTCGGCTGGGCGGTTGATCCCCGCCTTGACCCCGGTGTCGACGATGGGCTTGCCGTCGAACCGGGCCTTCTCGCGCACCTCGACGTCATGCGCCCAGATGACCGCGTCGGCGGAGGCGATCAGCCCGGGATCGAGCCGCTCGAACCCGGCCGAGCCCTGCGTCTCGACATCGAGCACCACGCCCTCGGCACGGGCCGCGGCTGCCAGCGCTTCGGCCGCCATGTAGGTGTGGGCGATACCGGTCGGACAGGACGTGACGGCGACGATCCGGAACGGTGCGGCGGCGGCCGGCGCGGCGCTGTCCGCGCCAGGGTTGTCCACCGGTACGTCATCCGGGGGCGAGGCCTGCGGAGCCGAGTCGGCCGGGTGGGTCTCCTTGCCGCGGATGAGGGCCGCGGCCGCGCCGGCGTCGCGCTCCGCGCGCAGCGCGCCCGTGAAGTCCGGGTCCATCAGCCGCCGCGCCAGCGCGGAGAGGATGGTGAGGTGGTCGTCGTCGGCTCCGGCCGGCGCGGCGATCAGGAAGATCAGATCGGCGGGGCCGTCCGCCGCACCGAAGTCGATGCCCGAACCGCTGCGGCCGAACGCGAGCGTGGGCGTGGTGACATGCTCGCTGCGGCAGTGCGGGATGCCGATGCCGCCGTCCAGACCGGTCGGCATCTGTGCCTCACGGGCTGCGACATCGGCGAGGAAGCCGTCGAGGTCGGTCACCCGGCCCTCGGCGACCATCCGCTCGGCGAGCGACCGGGCAGCGTCGTGCTTCGTCTCGGCGGACAGATCGAGATCGACCAGTTCCGCGGTGATCAGTTCACTCATCGCGGGGCTCCTTGCTCGTGGACCGTTCTGCGGGCGGCGGGGGACACTCGGGGCGGCGGGCTGGGTCGCGGATGCGCGGCAGTCATGAAGTCGGCTCCGTCAGGGGTCGGTCCAGAGGGATTTCGGTGGTCGTGGTGACCGCCGACAGATCGAGATCGGCCGGGGTCGGCATGACGCTGCCCGGCAGCTGTACGGCCGCCGCGCCGTGGGCGACCGCCGCGGCGAGCGCGGCCGGGCCTCTTCCGCCCGCGGCGAGGAAGCCCGCGAGGGAGGCGTCGCCCGCTCCGACGTTGCTGCGGACCGTCTCCACCCGGGCGCTGCCGAAGTACGTATCCGCACCGTCGACCAGCAACTGCCCGTCGGCCCCGAGGCTGGCCAGAACGGAGCGGGCACCGCGCTCGCGGAGTTCCTCCGCCGCCTTCACGGCATCGCCCACCGTCGCCAGCGGGCGACCGACGGCCTGGGCGAGCTCCTCCGCGTTCGGCTTGATCACATCGGGGTGCTCCCGCAGCGCCGCGGTCAGCGCCGCGCCGGAGGTGTCGAGGGCGATCCGGGCCCCGGCCCGGTGGCTCCGCGCCACCAGCTCGGCGTACCACTGCGGCGGCAGTCCACGCGGCAGACTGCCGCAGCAGGCGATCCAGTCCGTGGCCGTCGACCTGGTCTGTACGGCATCGAGCAGGGCCTCGGCCTCGGCCGCGGTGATCTCCGGGCCCACCGCGTTGACCTTGGTGAGTGTTCCGTCGGGCTCGACGAGCGTCACATTGATACGGGTGCTGCCGACGATCGGCACTCCGGCCGCCTCGATGCCGTGCTCACTCAGCAGCCGGGCGAGCAGCGCGCCCTCGGGTCCGCCGAGCGGTGCGACAGCGATCGTACGGTGGCCGGCCGCCGCGACAGCGCGCGAGACGTTGATGCCTTTGCCGCCGGGGTCGACCCGGTCGTCCGTGGCCCGCAGCACGGCTCCGCGAGTCAGCTCGGGCAGCTCGTACGTACGGTCGAGGCTCGGATTGGGGGTGACGGTGAGGATCATGCGCGTACTACTTCCGTGCCCAGGCTCTCGATGGCGAGGGCGTCGTCGGAGCCGAGTCCGGTGTCGGTGATGAGCAGATCGACCTGGGTGAGATCGCCGAAGCGGGCGAAGTGCTCCTGGCCGAACTTGGCGGAGTCGGCCAGGAGCACGACCCGCCGGGCGGCAGCGATCATGGCGCGTTTGACGGCGGCCTCGGCCAGGTCCGGCGTGGTCAGGCCACCCTTCGGTGAGAAGCCGTTGGTGGCGAGGAAGACGACGTCGGCGTTGATCTCGCTGTAGGCGTTCAACGCCCAGGCATCGACGGCGGCGCGAGTACGGTGCCTGACCCGGCCGCCGACGAGGTGCAGCGCGATGCCGGGGTGGTCGGCGAGCCTGGCGGCCACCGGCAGCGCATGGGTCACCACGGTCAGGTGGGCGTCCAGCGGGATGGCCGCGGCCAGCCGGGCGGCCGTACTGCCCGCGTCGATGATCACGCTGCCGTCGGTGGGGAGCTCACCGATCGCGGCTGTCGCGATGCGTTCCTTCTCGTCGATGGCCACTGCATCGCGCTCGGCGAGGTCGGGCTCGAAGTCGAGCCGCCCGGCCGGGATCGCGCCACCATGGACGCGCCGCAGCAGCCCGGCCCGGTCGAGACTCTTCAGATCACGCCGTACGGTCTCGGCGGTGACCTGGAACTCCTCGGCCAGGGACAGCACGTCGACCCGGCCGCTCTCGCGGGCGAGGCGGAGGATGGCTTGCTGCCGCTCCGGTGCATACATGTTGTTTTGGATCCGTTCCATGCCTGAGTGTGTGGTTTGGTGGTCAGATTACGCCCGTGATTCGGGGATGTAAATAGATTCGGACACATACGGGCCTGAACGGAAACATCGCACCGGGATCGAGATCGTCGTATCACCGGGCGCGTCACACGGCCGGTGGGTGCGGCGACTCCTGGCATCACGGGAGGCGGAGCGTGCTGGGTGTACGCCCTGCCCCGGGTCCGGATCGGCATGTCGGACCCTCTCTGTAGGGTGCCTGGCGTGAGTGACGTGTACGAGTTGGCGATATCGGTCGATCTGCGGGACGAACTCTCCGAGCAGGAGCTCGCCGAGCTGCGCTGGCATCTGGGAATCGGGCCGCAGCCGGAGCGCCTGTCCATCGTGACCGCGTTCCCGATCGTGGTGGTGGACGAGGCGGGGGACCCGGTGATCGAGGACGAACCTCGTCCACTGCTCGCCGGCAACGGTGCGGCCTGGCGGGTGGGCGGTGTGCTGGGCTCGGCACTGGCCGACCGCGCGGACCTGCCGCGGAAGGGCTGGTCGCTGACCTCCCGGCAGGAGATCCACCCGGACGAGTTCGAGCAGGTCGGCGAGCTGCTGTGCTGGCTTGCGGCGCGAGTTCACGACGCCGACCGGCTCGCGGGCGATGCCGTTCCGATCGGCGGTTTGAGGCATCTCGAAGCCCTGACGCCGGATGCGATCGAGGTTGTGAACGGGCAGATCGCGTGGCCGGCCTAGGGTCTTTCGTTTGGATCAGGCCGGACCCCGCGAGCCGGGCGTGATCCAAACAAAAGGCCCTCAGGGCTGTCCCGTAACCCCTGGCGGGCGTGCGACGACAGCTATGGCGCCTCGCCGCGTCCTTGCGATGCACCGCATCTGACGCCGCACGCTGATCCACCAGGGATTAGGGGACAGCTCTTGGCTGTCGAGCGGGCCGGGGCCGACCGGGCCCCGCCCCGTAGGACGACCCGCCTTGGCTGACTGTGGCGTTGCCCGGGACGGGCCGCGCGGGACGCGGTGTGATCCGCGCTGCTCGAAGCCCGCAGCAGCGCCCATTTCGGGCAGGGCGGTTGTCGGGTCCCGGGCCCCGGATGATAGGCAGGGGCCCGTGATCGATACGGGGGAGGCCGACGCGCCATGAAGACGATGCGCCGGATTGCGCTGTACGCCGTGGTGCCACTGGCCCTCGTGCTCGCGGCCGGCTACGGCTGGTACCGGATGAGCGACACCGGCAAACGGTGGCGGTACGAGGGCCGGCTCGCGACGTACTGCGAGGGCCTGCTGCCGGTCGCCGAGTCCGCCGCCCTGACCGCGTACTCCACCGACCCCGGACTGCCGGGGGACCGCACGGGTGGTGCGGACGACGACCGTTGGTACGAGTGCGGGGTGGCGGACACCCGGCTGCTGGCCGCTCTGATTCCGCACGACGCCGTCCGCAACCGCAACCTCTCCGGCGATCCGCTCTCGATGCTGCGCGACGGGGACTCCGACCATCTGCCCGTCGCCGTCGGCGGTGACTGGCAGGGCTACACCGATTTCCGCGAGACCGGCATCGTGCTCAACTGCACCAACAGGCCGGCCTCCCTCGTGGTGGCCGTGCGTGCCGACGAGTCGCACGAGAACGCCGCGGAGACCCGGCGGATCGCCCGGCTGGCCACGGCCACCGCCGAACGGGCCGCCGAGCGATGGTCGTGCGACGCCCCCCACGGCACCGGCGTGCCGCCGATCCCCGTACAGGACGACCGCCCGGCACCCGGCAACGCCACGGGCACCTGTGCCGGGGTTCCCGTCCCCGGTGACGACTCCGTCGACTGGCACCGTGAGACCACCGCCCCCGGCACCGCCCTCCTGGAGACCTGCGCACTCGGCGAGACCAAGGCGCGGGACGAGGAACTCTACTGGTTCGACGCCGCGTTCGGCCCGTACACGCAGCGCCTGCGCACCTCCGAGGACGGTCCCGGCGGCTACCGCGGCGACGCGGGCGCCGACCGTCACAGCGCCTGGGCGAGCGCCGTGTGCGGCACGGGCCCGCGGGCCCTCTTCACCGTCAATGACACCGAGTACGCGGCCCCGCCGCGCGGCTACCTCCGCACCGCGCTGCGCGCCTTCGCCGAACGTGCCGCGCAGCGCCATGGATGCACGGATCTGAAGCTGCCCTCCTGACGGGGGAGCCCCAGGGGGTGACCTGAATTGGCCGTGGCATGTCAAGAATCATGGTGATGTGCCTTGTTGCTTCAAGGGGGTCGTGCCTCAATGGGGGAGGCAGCCGCCCTGACGGTTCGTCAGGGAGTGCTGTGTTCCGACGCGGCACGTCGATTCAGCGCGTCGGCAGTCCCCCCACATGAAGGGCAACCACCATGAGGTATGGCATACGGCGACTCGCCATCTGTTCCGCCCTCGCCGCGGGCACGCTCGCGCTGGCACCCACGGCCGAGGCGGTCGCCCCCACCACCGCCACCATTTCCTTCGACTGCGGATCCTACGGCTCGGGCAGCGCGACCCTCACCGCCACGCAGGACGGCACGAGCGCGACCATCAATGTCTCGACGTCCGCCATCACGGCACCGATCAGCATCGGGGCGAACTCGGTCAGTTCCACGCTCACTCTCACCAACAAGGGCGCGTCAACAGTGACGTTCACCGGAAACTCCAACCCGGCCATCCCCGCCGGAAGCCCTGTGTCGACGGGGCCGCTCAAGGGAACCGTCGCCTCGGGGGACAGCCTGGAGGCCAAGTCCCTCAAGGTCGTGGTGTTCGGCATCACCGCGACCTGCAACGCGACCTCCACTCAGTCGCCGGGCCCGTTCGTGTTCTGAACCGGCCTCTGAACGCTGATCGAAACGCCGGGCCGGGATGACGGCGCGGTCGGCCCGTGTCCTCGCCCGCCGGCGGGTGGCACGGGCCGTCTGCCCGACCGCGAGCGGGCACGAGCAACTCCTCCGGTCACCGTCCGGGACGGCCGTGGCTCCCGTGGGTTCCGGCGAACTCGGCCCGAGCCGGCCACGGGTACGGGTACAGATCCGTCCGAGCAGGTTCTTGCCGTCCCCGGTTCTACCGCGACCTCAGGAGTGATCGGTGGTCGTGTCCTCGACGATCGCTTCATCGCCGGTGGACAGCAGAACCTCACGGATGTCGGTGTGTGTACGGAACTTGGCCGCTACCATGCGACGCAACACCTCGTCCCTGACCCGCTCCCAATCGCGTCGCAACGGTTTGGACGGGTCGCGGCCCGGCTCCGCGCCGCGCAGTGGCGTGCGGGTGGGCCGGCAACGATTCTTCCTCAGAGCACATGCCTCACCGGCCTTCCTGTCTGCGGCGAGCGACAGTGACGATCTCCTGGCTCGTCGGAGTGACGGGTCCGCGGTGCCAGTCGCCGTACCGGGCCTCGATCTCGAACCCCGCCTCGGCGAGGAACCGATCGAGCGTCACCACATCCAGGAAACGCAGCGAAGTGCCGGTACAGAGGGGCGAGAGCGCCGGCCGGAGGTGAGGCTGTTCACCCGCACCTTCGCGAGGAGGAAAGTCCACTATCGACGGACAGGCGTTTCCGCCCCATGAGATCAGAGGGCGAGGCGGGTCATGAGAGCCGCAAGTCGATCCAGGGGATGGTTTCTCCCGGCAGCAGGTAGCGCTCGGTCTCGATGAAACCGCGCTTCCGCGCGAACCGCAGACCGTCCTCGTTGGAGGCCAGGACGACGGTCTCGACCACCCGGGCACCCAGCTCCCGCGCCCGTTTCAGCCCGCGCGCATAGAGCTCCTCACCGAATCCCTGTCCACGACGATCGGCCAGCACACGGGCGATCACCGTGGCCGCCGATGTATCACCCGTCGGCGGCCGCACGGTGCTGCTACCTACGAGAACGTCACCGAGATAGGCGACTTCCAGGTGGTGCCGCTGGGCGCGTTCCCGTACGTCGTCCAGCGACAGGACGTGCGTAGGGATGATCGCATTGTGGACGTACTGCCAGTCCTTGAATGCGGTTTCTCTGTCTGGCCGTTCGATACGAATGTCAGGCATCGCAGAAGGAAATCCGAGCGCACCCCGGAGCGTCAACCGTGATTGCGTCGACCGCAAGTCATCGTGCCATGCGGAGAAGCCTGTGCCCGAATCGAATGCCGTCAGAAAAAGGCACGACTCGGAGACACCGCCGCAGACAGGGGCGCGTCGAAGGCCTGCCTGCCCGCCGGACCGGGCATCGCACAGCGTGAGCCCGGTGCCGTGATCTCGTTCGCCGGATGCGGGGGACACCAGCCTCGCCTACTGCGTGGAGTCGGACCCGGCGGCCTAGATTTCGCGGGTGAACGCGCTCACTTTCTCCGCCGCTCTGATCACCTTCGTCTCGGTCGTCGGGCCGCCCAAGGTTCTGCTCTCCTTCGCTCACCTGGCGAAGCTGCACCCGACGCGCCAACTTCGCACCATCGCCCTGCTGTCCTGCGGCGCGGCGATCTTCATCGGCCTGGTAGCCAGCCTGACCGCCCCGGTGCTCCTGGACCTGTTCCACATCAGCACCCCCGCTCTCCTGCTTGCCGGCGGCATCATCTTCTTCCTCTACGCCGTCGGACTCGTCCTGGGGATTCGGACCGGAGTGGACGCACCGGACGAGGAAACCGCCGACGTGACCAGCGGACTGCGCGAACTCCTCGTGCCGTTCGTCGTCAGTCCGCTGGCCATGACAGCGCTGCTGATCGAGGCCACCGCGCGTTCGTCCTGGACCTGGCGCTCCACGGTTGCCGGCGCGTACGTGGCGGTGATTCTGCTCGACCTCGTCTGCATCCTGCTCCTGGAACGCGTGCTCCGCGCCACACACCATGCGACATTCGAACTGCTCGGCCGGCTTCTGGGACTGCTGCTCGCCGCAGTCAGTATCGACCTGGTCCTCGACGGCCTGGTGGAGCTCGGCGTCGGGCTGAGCGGACGCGACCACTGAGAGAGCCTCTCCCGGCCTCGCGTCCGCCCGGCCGTCGGCCGCGCCCGGCCTCCGTCAGGTCACGCCGCCGTTCGGGAACGGGCCTCGCCCGCCTCCCTCCCGTCCACGTCATGGTGGATGGGTGTGCCCGAGCCGGTCAGTGGAACACCCGTGCCGCCCCGGCGCGCCGCGACGATCTCCGCCGCGATGGACAGGGCGGTCTCCTCGGGCGTACGGGCGCCGAGGTCGAGGCCGATCGGAGAGTGCAGGCGGGCCAACTCGGGTCCGCTGACGCCGACTTCGCGAAGACGGCGATTGCGGTCCTCGTGGGTGCGGCGCGAGCCCATCGCGCCGACGAATGCCACCGGCAGCCGCAGGGCGGTCTCCAGGAGGGGAACGTCGAACTTGGCGTCATGGGTGAGCACGCACAGGACGGTGCGTTCGTCGGTCGCGGTGCGCCGGAGATAGCGGTGCGGCCAGTCGACCACGAGGTCGTCGGCCTCGGGGAAGCGTGCGTGAGTGGCGAAGACCGGCCGGGCGTCGCACACGGTCACGTGGTAGCCGAGGAACTTGCCCGCCCGTACGAGGGCCGTCGCGAAGTCCACGGCACCGAAGACGATCATCCGGGGCGGCGGCACCCTCGACTCCACGAACAGCGTCACACCGCCCGGACAGCGCGATCCGTCCTCCGCGATCTCGACGGTGCCGGTGCGGCCGGCGTCCAGCATCGCGCGGGCCTCGGCCGCCGCGGTCCGGTCCAGCTCCGGATCTCCGTCCAGGCTGCCCTCGTACGATCCGTCGGAGTGGACGAGCAGTGCCCGGCCGAGCAGGCCCACCGGGCCCCGGGCCACCCGGGCGAGGGCCGCCGGTTCTCCTCGGACCGCGGCCGACACCCCGGCCCGGAACACCGGTGCGTCCGCACGCACCGGCGTGACCAGGACCTCGACGACGCCGCCGCAGGTGAGCCCCACCGCGAAGGCGTCCTCGTCGTCGTACCCGAACCGTTCGCGTACCGTCCGCCCGTCCCCGAGCGCCTGGACACACAGGTCGTACACCGCGCCTTCCACACAACCGCCGGAGACGGAACCGATGGCGGTGCCGTCACCGGCGACGGCCAGGGCGGCGCCGGGACCGCGCGGCGCGCTGCCGCTGACGGCTACGACGGTGGCGACGGCGAAGTCCCGGCCCTCCTCGAACCACCGGCTCAGCTCCTCGGCGATGTCAAGCACTCCGGGCTCCTCCCGCCGCCCGGCGCCGGGCCTCGTCCGCCGCGCGCAGGACGCGGTCCGGACGGATCGGCAGGTCCCGGTGGCGTACGCCGGTCGCGTGCCACACCGCGTTGGCGATCGCGGCGGCCACGCCCACGATGCCGATCTCGCCGATGCCCTTGATCCCGACCGGATCGCCCGGGACGGGGTCGTCCACCCAGTCGGCCTCGATGAGCGGCACGTCGGCGTGCGCGGCGAAGTGATAGCCGGCGAGGTCGGCGCCGACGTGGCCGCCCGATGCCTGGTCCCTGATCGCCTCCTCGTGGAGCGCCATGGACAGCCCCCAGGTCATTCCGCCGATGAGCTGGCTGCGGGCGGTGAGCGGGTTGACGATGGTGCCCGCGGCATAGATGCCGAGCAGCCGTCGTACGCGCACCTCACCGGTGTCCACATCCACCGCGACCTCGGCGAACTGTGCTCCGAAGGAGTGGCGTTCCTGCTGCGCGAGAGCGCCGATGGCCTCGGCCGTGTCCGACCGGGCGGTGATTCCCTCCGGCGGAATGCCGCCACCCAGGGCCAGACGCTCCCGCAGTTCGCCCGCCGCGATCGTCACCGCCCACGCCCAGGAGCGCGTTCCCATCGAGCCTCCGGCGATCATCGCCGGGCCGAGGTCGCTGTCCGCGATGCGCACCCGGACGCGGTCCGGGGCCACCTGCAGCGCGTCCGCGGCGACCAGGGTCATCGCGGTCCGCGCCCCGGTACCGATGTCCGCCGCGTTGATCCGTACGGTGAAGCTTCCGTCCGCCTCCGCGGTCACGGCCGCGGTGGACGGCCCGACCCCCGACGGGTAGGTGGCCGCCGCCGTTCCGGTCCCGAGCAGCCATCGCCCCTCACGGCGCACGCCGGGACGGGGGTCCCGGTCCGCCCAGCCGAACCTGCGGGCGCCCTCCTCGAAGCAGGCCAGCACATTGCGGCTGCTGAACGGCAGCCCGGACACGGGACCCGTCTCGGGTTCGTTGCGTACGCGCAGCGCGATCGGGTCGATGCCGCACTTCTCGGCCAGCTCGTCGAGGGCGGATTCGAGGGCGAAGGATCCCGGTGCCTCGCCCGGCGCGCGCATCCACGTCGGGGTCGGCACGTCGAGCCGGACGAGCCGGTGAAGGGTGTGATGCGCCTCGGCGTCGTACATCACGCGCCCCAGCACGGCGCTCGTCTCGACGAATTCACGCACGGTCGACGTGAGGTTCTGGGCCTGGTGGTCGAAGGCGAGCAGCCGGCCATCGGCATCGGCACCGAGCCTGATCCGCTGCGCCGTGGGGCTGCGGTAGCCGATGAGCGAGAACATCTGGCGGCGGGTCAGTACGACGCGGACCGGACGGTGAAGGACGGTCGTGGCCATCACGGCCGCCACCTGATGCGGGCTCAGTCCCTTCGATCCGAAGGCGCCCCCGACGTGTTCGGACCGGACCCGCACGGAGGCCGGATCGAGGGAGAAGAGCTGTGCCAGTTCGCTCGCCACCCAGGTGCTTCCCTGGTTGGAGTCGATGACGTCGAGTCGGCCGCCGTCCCAGCGGGCCGTTGCCGCATGCGGCTCCATCGGGTTGTGGTGCTCCTCCGGAGTGGTGTACTCCGCGTCCACGACCACGGCGGAGGCGCCGAGTTGCGCCTCCACGTCCCCCTTCTCCGTCTCGGCCTGGACCATCGGGGTGTTCTCCGGCGTGTACGCGTGCGAACGGCCGGCGTGGAAGGCGACGTCGTGCGGCTCCTCGTCGTACCGGACCACCAGCGCCTCGGCGGCCTCCCTGGCCTGCTCGGACGTATCGGCCACCACCAATGCCACGGGCCAGCCGACGAAGGGTACGCGATCGTGCTGGAAGACCCCGAGGATCGGGTTCGGCCGCCCCAGCATGCCCATGTAATCGGTGTCGACGCGTGGCGCGTTCCCGTGGTGCAGCACGGTCAGGACGCCGGGCATGGCCAGGACGGGGCCGTCCTCCACGGAGCGGATCCGGCCACGGGCAATGGTCGACAACACCAGCCAGCCGTGGGCCAGTTCGGTGAAGGGAACCTCTCCGGCGTAGCGGGCCGCCCCGGTGACCTTGTCACGGCCCTCCACGCGGGTGTGGGCGGAGCCGACGGCTCCTGCCACGGTGGCGACCCCGGTCGTCGTGGTCATCGGGAGACCTCCTCGGTGAGCTCGGTCAGCACGGCCACGACGAGGTTGCGCATCAGCGTCACCTTGTAGCCGTTCTCGGGAAGGGCCTTGGCGGCGGCCAGTTCGGCATCCGCCGCGGCGGCGAACGCCTCCGCGCTCGCCGGTCCGCCGATCAGCTCCCGCTCGGCCGTCCGGGCCCGCCACGGCCTCGACGCGACAGCTCCGAACGCCAGACGCACTTCGCGCACGACACCGTCCTGGACGTCGAGCGCGGCGGCGATCGAGCCGATCGCGAACGCGTACGAAGCGCGCTCACGTACCTTCCGGTATCGCGAGTGGGCGGCGACCGGAGCGGGCGGCAGTGTCACGCCGGTGATCAGCGCGCCGGGCGGCAGAGCGGTCTCGATGTGCGGCGTGTCGCCCACGGGCGGGTAGAACTCGGTGATCGGCAACTCGCCCGGACCGCCGGCCGTTTCGTACGAGACGACGGCGTCGAAGGCGGCGAGCGCGACCGCCATGTCCGAGGCATGGGTGGCGATGCAGTGCTCGGAGGCGCCGAGGATCGCGTGGTTGTGGTGCTCGCCGTCGACGGCGGGACAACCACTGTCGGGGGAGCGCTTGTTGCATGGTTTGCTGATGTCGGTGAAGTAGCCGCAACGGGTGCGCTGGAGCAGATTCCCGCCGACCGTGGCCATGTTGCGCAGCTGCCCCGATGCGCCGGCCAGGACGGCCTGCGCCAAAGCCGGATAGTGACGCCGGACTTCGGGGTGAGCCGCGAGATCGCTGTTGGTGACGGTCGCTCCGATGCGCAGTCTGCCACCCGGGACGAACTCGACTTCACCGAGCGGAAGTTCGCGTATGTCGACGAGCAGCGCGGGCCTCTCCACGCCGGCCTTCATCAGGTCGACGAGGTTGGTGCCGCCGCCGAGGAAGCGGGCGTCGGGGTCGGAACCGAGCAGAGCGACCGCTCCGGAAACATCGAAGGCGCGTTCGTAGCCGAATTCCCTCACGCCACTGTCTCCTTGTTCTGGGACCCGGCCGACTCCGCCGCTTGCGCGACTGCCTGCACGATCGACACGTACGCGCCACAACGGCACAGATTGCCGCTCATGCGTTCGCGGATCTCCTCGGCGCTGAGCGCGGGTACCCCCGCCTCGGGCCGGACGTCATCGGTCACCGCGCTCGGCCAGCCCGCCGCGTGTTCCTCGATCACCGCGATGGCCGAGCAGATCTGCCCGGGTGTGCAGTAACCGCACTGAAAGCCGTCCAGGTCGAGAAAGGCCTGCTGCATGGGATGGAGCTGCTCGCCATCGGCCACGCCTTCGATGGTGGTGATCACCCGCCCCTCGGCCGCGACCGCGAGCTGGAGGCAGGAAACAGCCCGGCGCCCATCGATCATCACCGTGCAGGCGCCGCATTGACCCTGGTCACAGCCCTTCTTGGAACCGGTCAGGTCGAGATGCTCGCGCAAGGCGTCGAGCAGGGTGGTGCGATGGTCGACGGGCAGTGTGTACTTCTCGCCATTGATGTTCAGGGTGATGGCACTGGACGTCGATGGGGTCATGATCAGCCTTCTTTCGCATTGCTGATGCGCGTCGAACGAGACGATCCCGGTGGACATTCCGGGAGGGAGAGGGCGATGACGGTGAAGGAACCATTGACGGTGGGCGCAGGTCGGCCGCACCGGCCGGATCTGCCGCTATGGTGAATCCAAGCGGACAGCTGTCCGCTTATCGTCGAACCTAGCGGACAGCTGTCCGCTCAGCAAGGACGGACTCGTCCGTGCTTCCGGGAGGAGGACGAGTGCGGGACGAGAAGAGCACGCCTCTGCGCCCGGACGCGCAACGTAATCGTGAACGCATCCTGGAAGTCGCGCTGGCCGAGCTGACCCGGGCAGCGGACGCACCATTGAGCGCGATCGCGAAGAAGGCGGGCGTCGGGCAGGGGACGTTCTACCGCAACTTCCCCAACCGTGAGGCCCTGGTCCTGGAGGTCTACCGCTACGAGATGCAGCAGGTGGCCGACACCGCGGACCAACTGCTCCGGACCCGAGCGCCCGACCGGGCGCTGAGGGAGTGGATGGACCGTCTCGCCCAGTACGCCATGGCCAAGGCCGGCCTGGCCGACGCGTTGCGCAAGTCCACCGGCAAGTACGGCAGTTTGGCCCAGTTGGGCCACGGCCCGGTGACTCGGGCGGTCACACTGCTGCTGACCGCGAACGAGCAGGCCGGCACCATCCGTCCTGGGGTGACCCCCGACGACTTCGTGCTCTTCATCGCCGGGCTCTGGCAGATCGACCCGCACAGCGACTGGCAGCCGCGTGCGAAGCGACTTCTGGACCTTGTGATGGACGGCCTGCGGGTGGGGGCTCCCGGAGCGGGAGGATGCGTGCGGGACGAGACCGCGGTGGATGAGACCAGGGCCGGTGGTTGCGGACAGAC
Organism: Streptomyces sp. NPDC059832; assembly: GCF_042731715.1. Lineage (NCBI taxonomy): Bacteria > Bacillati > Actinomycetota > Actinomycetes > Kitasatosporales > Streptomycetaceae > Streptomyces > Streptomyces sp. NPDC059832. Next base: position 28,253 of record NZ_JBHWIY010000021.1, read on the forward strand.
GGTGCGAAGAGTGGACTGATCGGCAGCGGGCGGAAGTTGGGGCTGCGGGCCGGATGGAGCGAAGGCGGGCTCAGGTCGGGCGCGCCAGCGGCTTCACCATGATCAGGCAGGGAGTTCCGGGCCACAGGTCATTCGTCTCCTCCAGCGGAAAGAACTCGACAGACCGGTAGAAGGCTCTGGTCCGGGCATAGCCGCGATCGGGGTGCGTGGCTCCCAACGTCTTCACCTGGAGCAACCGGCAGCCGTCCAGGGTGAGTTCGGACACGAGCTCATCGACGAGTGCCCTACCGACACCTCGCCGATGCCATGACGGGGCAACCGCCATCAGGTGGATCTCGGCTGCTTCGGCGAAGTGCCGCTGGTACAGCAGGACACCTATCGACTCCGTGTCGGTGCGGGCGACGAGTCCGGAGAGACGGTTGGCCGACTCCACGTACTCCGCGTTGACCTGCGGGATACCGAACCATGACGGGAGCGCGCCGATCAGCCCGGCGGTGATGCCTGCCAGCTCGGCCGAGCCGGTGATCTTGGAGATCTGGAAGGCCGCGACGTCGTTCACGTGCGGAGCATGTCAGTTGCATCGCTGGTCGCGCACCTCGATTCGGGTCGTTCAGCGCTCGGAACACGCGTGAGGGTTCATGCTGGGGGCATGCCCTTTGCCGATGAGGCGGCCGCAGTGGCCGTACTGGAGTACCAGTCGCAGTGGCCGGTGGACTTCGAGCGGCTGGCAGGGGAGCTGTACAAGGCTCTGGGGAACGACGCACGTGCGATCGACCACGTCGGGTCCACGGCGGTGCCGGGCCTGGCGGCCAAGGACTGTGTGGACATTCAGGTACGCGTCGACTCGATTCAAGAAGCCCGGCAGATCGGGCTTCTTGCCGCGATGGGCTTCCGTTGCCGTCCCGAGCCGTGGAACCGGGCGGAGACTTCGGGCGGGCAGGAGTGCCGTAAGTTGGTGTTTGCCCCGCCCGTGGGTGCGCGAAGTTGCAGCGTCCACCTGCGCGAGGACGGTGCACCGAACTGCCGGTTCGCTCTCCTGTTCCGTGACTATCTGCGCGCCGATGAGGCCGCCCGTCGGGAGTGGGGGGCGTTCAAACGACGTCTGGCCCGCAGTGTGCCGGACCTGCTGGACTACGGGCAGATCAAGGCCCCGGCCACCGAGATTCTGATGATTGCGGCCGAAAGCTGGGCGGCGGCAACAGGGTGGCAGCCACCGCCGGGGCGTACCGCATCGCGCAAGTCTCCCGCGAGTTGAGCCAATCGCACCGTTGCCTTGCGCCGGGACGTGGGAGGTGCCCCCCGTCCCGCCTTCACAGAGGGCCGGTGCGTAGGGTGCGGGGATGATGGAAGTGCCAGAGGCGTTCGTGCGGAGCACGGTCGAGCGCGAGGGCGAGCCCGGTGCGGCTTGGCTCGCCGAGCTGCCCGGGATCGTGGAGGAGCTGCTGGGGCGCTGGGACTGCGTGCCGGACGGTGAGGTCATGCATGGGGGAGTCGGGGTCATCGTTCCGGTGCGGCGGCCGGCCGAGGGGGCGGCCGTGGTGAAGGTGTCCTTTCCCCATCCCGGCAACGTGCATGAACCGGACGCGTTTGCGGCCTGGGGCGGACGAGGAGCGGTGCTGCTGCACGAGCGCGACGACGAGCACTTCGCGATGCTCCTGGAGCGAGTCCGGTCGTCGACCCTGGCGGAGGTCGAAGACAGCGATGAGGTGATGAGGATCGCAGGGCTGATCAGTCATCGGCTGGCCATCCCCGCACCGCCTGAACTGCCCCGGCTTCGGGACCAGGCCGATGCCTGGGCTGCCCAACTCCGGCAGGACGCCGCAGAGCTGACACACACGTTGCCCCGATACGTGGTCGACGCCGCCGTGGCGACGGCCCAGGAATTGGGCCGCGATCAGCCGGACATCCTCATCCACGGCGACTTGCATGCTCGCAACATCCTGCGTGCCGACCGTGAGCCGTGGCTGGCCGTCGACCCCAAGGGGTACGCAGGAGACCCCGCATACGACGGCGGCACGCTGCTCAAGGCGCGGGCGCCGGCGTTCCTCGAAGCGGGCGACCTGCGAAGGGCGCTGTTCCGGACCCTGCATGTCTTCACCGAGGCGGCCGAAGTCGATCCCGAACGCGCCCGACGTTGGGCTCAGTTCCATGCGGTCCAAAGCGCTTTCTGGGGTCGCCGCCACGGATTTCGCAGGGCACGCGGAGGTTCACAATTGGAATGGCTCACGCAACTTATCGACTCCCTCGCGGAGTTGCTCGCCGAGCGTCCCTACATCGCCCGGAAGTAGGATTTGAATCGGCGGGGAACGGCGATGCGTACGCACAACGGCACCGCGCAACGGTCTCGGACGCGGTGGGCCGCTCAGGGGCCGACGTACTCGTACACGCCTCCGTGGGGGTGACGCAGTACCGCACGGTGGCCGTTGGGGGTGGGTTGAGCGGGCATCACCACGGTGGCCCCTGCCGCCATCGCTTCCTCGACCGCCGCGTCCAGGTCGGCGACCGCGAGAGTGGCCCCGACACCGGCTACCCGCTGCACCGCTTCGTCCGGCCCGCTGAACAGGAGGAAGGGACCGATGCTCGCCAGACTCACCCCGGCGAACGCGAAGCGGGCGGCTGTCTCGCCGGTCACTCTCTCGTAGAAGGCGATGGCCGCGTCCAGGTCGTCGACACGCTGCCTTGCGATCACTGAGTCGATCTTCATCGTCGGTGCCTCGAATTCTCGTAGGGCTTGGTTCTCTGCTTGTGTCGAGGTGTTCGCGGCAGCGCCAGGGCCTTGTGTGACCCGCATCCACCGGAGAGGTTCTACGTGCCGCTGCTCGCGAGGAGTTGCCGTGCATATCCGCTGCGCAGTTCCTCGGTGATCCGGCGTCGCCATGGGCGGCTGACGACCGCGTGGGTGAGCCGGCGGGAGGTGCGGGGAGTGGCCATGATTGTCTCTGCGAGTCGGTGGGCCCGGTGCGTCAGTTGGTCGTTCGGCAGCACCTCGTTGACCACCCCCCACCGCAGTGCGGTCGCGGCATCGATTCCCTTGCCGGTGTAGGCGAGATGGGCGGCCCGTTTGGTGCCGAGGAGTTCCTCCAGAGCGAGGTACATGCCGTCGCCGGGCACCGACCCGGCGGCGAAATTGCCGTCGGCGATCACCACGTCGTCGGCACACAGAGTGATATCGCAGATCAGGGCCAACTCCTGGCGTGGACCGGGTCCGTTCAGCACTCCGATGGTCGGGACGTCGATACCGAGGACCAGACTCTCAAGGAGTCGTGCGCCGTCGGAATACTGCTCGTACAGCAGGTCGCCGGGCCACTGCGACAACGGTTCCGCGAACGACCGCGGATCGATCCCGGCCATCCACTGTCGGCCGGTCCCCGTGATGATCAGGACCTCGTTGTCGGGGTCCGCGCCGGCCTCCGCGAGCACTCGTCCCCAGGCGTTGAGCAGCCCGCGCGAGAAGACCGCCGGTCCACCCTTGGAGTGCATGCGGATCTCGACGACTCCCGAGTCCCGGTGGATGGCGAAGTGTTCGGCGTACGCGGCCGCGTACCGCTTCAGGGGCGGGCGTTCCACGAAGCCGCCGAGAAGCCTGTCGCGATCATCCAGTGCATCGGGCACGGGGCATCGAACCTTTCGGTCGGCAGGAGCCTGGATCCGACACTCTGCCACACTAAGTGGGGTCAGACCCCACTTGATGAGAAAGGCGGGAAACAATGCAGTCGGCGAACGAGGAACGCGCGGGCGACGGCCGACCCGTACGTGCTGATGCCCGGATCAGCCGCGAGCGGATCGTGGCCTCCGCCGGCCAACTGTTCGCCGAAGAGGGCGTGTCGGTCTCCCTGGAGCGGATTGCCCAGCACGCCGGGGTGGGTTCGGCGACGCTGCACCGCCACTTCCAGGGGCGACGCGCACTGGCCGTTGCGGTGATGGACGAACGGGTCCAGACCCTGTGCGCACGAGCGCGTCGGCTCTCGACCGAGTGTGAACCCGGGCAGGCCCTCGAAGCGTGGGTACGGGCAGTCGTGGAGCACAACAACACGTTTCGTGGCCTTGCCGCGCTGCTGTCCGAGGATCTCGCCGAGCCCGGACATCACGTGGAGGCGCGGCACGACGAAGTGCGCGCGGCGGGGGGCGAACTCCTGCACCGGGCGCAGCAGGCGGGTGCGGCCCGGCACGACATCACGATCTCGGATCTCCTCAATCTGGCCAACGGGATCGCGGTTGCCACCGAGCGGGTGCGGGACGGGGAGAGGCAAGCCGGTCACCTGCTCGATGTCGTGATCACCGGCGTGCGGCCCCGTGCCTGCATGGTCGTACGCGACGCCCACGCCCAAGGCAGGCCGGATAGTCCATCGAGCCCCCCGGGGAGCAGGCACCGGCCCGGGTGACGGGCAGGGACAGGAAGCCGGTCGGTGCCCTGGCTCTCCGTGACAATCGTCCTCGCTGCGTTCACAGCCGGAGGCACCGTTGTCCCCGATGATTGGTTTCGAATGTCATGATCTGATCTCATGGACGGGACGATCGAAACTCTGCGGCGAGAGTTCAACGCGGAGGAGGGCGGCTTCCTCCTCCAACTGCGTGGCCGACAGTGGGGCCGGGCCGCCTTCGCTCGTCTGGGACGGACCATGCGAGCAGCATGCGCACAGCGGCCTCTCAGGCACTGTCAGTGCGCGGGTCTAGATTGGCTGCGTGACTGAACCCTCCTACCTTGCGGCGGTCCGGGAGTCGTACGACACCGTCGCCGCCGACTACGCGGAGTACGTACCTGCCCCCGATGATCTTGATCCGATATCGCGTGCGATGCTGGCCGCGTTCGCCGAACTCGTGCGGACCGCCGACCGAGGTGACGTCGCCGACCTGGGCTGCGGCCCCGGCAAAGTGACGGCGCATCTCGCCGGACTGGGGGTGTCGGCATGCGGGATCGACGTGTCGCCGAAGATGATCGGCCTGGCACGCGAAGCACATCCGGACCTGCGGTTCACGGTGGGCTCGATGACCGCGCTGGACATCGATGACAACGAGCTCGGCGGCATTCTGGCCTATTACTCAACTCACCACACGCCGCCGGAGCTGCTCCCGGTCGTGTTCGCCGAATTTCAGCGCACCTTGGCGCCCGGTGGGCATCTGATGGTCGTCGGGCGGGCGGGAAACGGCGAGCATCGGCATGTGGAGAATGCCTACGGCGACCATCCCGCGTTCTTCGACTCCTACCTGCTGCCGGCCGACCGGATCGCCGAACTACTGGACCGGGCCGGGCTCGTGGTGACCACGCGGCTGGTGCAGGAGCCCGCCGAAGAGGGGAAGAGAGCGATCGTCAGCTTCTTGGCCCACAAGCCGGAGCCGCTCCGGTGCTCTGGTGCTTCGGCGCTCCGGTGAACGTAGCGAACCATCCGCTCCACGGGGGCCATCGCGGATCCGTGGGGCGCCGCCGGTGTTGTGTGCACGGTGAGGGGTCGGGAGCCTGACGGCGACGCGGATCTCTCGTTACGTCGGTAACTTTAGTTGCGCTTGCCATCTCTGGTAACTAAAGTTGTCGCATGATGCTGCCTGAGATCACTACTGCGGAACAGACAGTTCTCGACAAGGCTCTCCTCGATGCCCTCAACCCACTTGCCTCGGCCATGCGTGCCCGGGTGACCGGACTTCCTGAAGAACGGATGTGGGATGCCGAACCCATCGATGTGACTCTGTCGATCCTCAGCACCTGGAAGGTGGTGGACGCGGAGGTCAAGCGGTTGACGGCAATCGCAGCAGGGACCGCCGGGTCCTATGGCGCGAGCTATGAGCAGTTGGGTGCTGCCTGGGGTATCACTCGACAGGGTGCTCGCAAGAAATGGCCCGACGCCCTCGACAGGTCGACTCCTGCGGAAGCGGAGCCGAGTCGGATCGAACTGTGTGGCGGCAGTGCGGAATTGTTCCGGGATCCGTCATCGGGTGGCTGGCGATGGGCCGGAAGGGGGGCTGATGGAACATGCGATGAGGCCGACGGCACCTCGTACTACGCAACGAAGGAGGAGGCTGCCGCCCACGCAGGTGTCTTTTTGAGCGAGCACGTCGCCGAACAGCGTTAGGGCTGGCGCCCGCAGCGGTCCCGGGACGGCTGAGCCGTACGGTCTCGCCCGAGGGTCGTCGTCCTCGCGCCACGTCGCTCGCGACCCGGAGCCAGCCGTCACGTCCTGCTCCGCAGCCCGAGCGACCGGCGGGTGAAGGGCTGACCAGCCCTGGTGGGTCGAGTGGTGGCCGTTGCCACGACGCCATTCCCATTCCTTGTTGGGGGTCCTTGTCGCCTGCACGGGCTGGGCGATCACCGGTGTGCGGTTCCCGCCGACCGAGGTCGGCATGCGTATCACGCGCCGGCGGTGCGCGGATCTCGTGCCGCCCCGCCGTACGACCTGCTGTGTGTGCCGGTCGGCGGGGCCCGCAACCAGGGAAGGTGTGCCGGTCATCCAAACGTGCTGCAACCGGCTGGGCATGCCGGTCGCCAGGGTGCTGGAAGGGCAGGGGCTGCCGGGGCTCGTGGTCGTGATGGCGCGGGCAACGCAGGGCCCTGTGCGCGGCACTGAGGTGTCATTCCGGCGGCCCCTGCCTCGGCGACGGGGTGGTGAGCCCGGCCACCATGCGCGCAAACGCGCGGGCTGCTCGCTCGTCGAGTTCTTCCAGGGGGACTCCGGTGTCGCGGGCGTACGCCTCGCGGAAGATGATGTAACCCATCTGTGCGGCGGCCGTCATCACATGGTCGGCCACTGCGTCGGCGTCCTCGGGCAGTGAGCCCTCGCCCCTGTCCCGTTCCAGACTCTGGCGGGTCTGCGTGAACCGTGGCAGCGGGGAGAAGTCGCCATCGCCGTCGAGCGCCAACAGCGCTTCGAGCTTTACCAGTTCGGGTTCCCCCAGGCGATGACGGAACATGGCCTGTCGGCGCTCGGCGAACGGCAGCTCCCAATGACCGTCCTGGTCGGCGGCCTGACGTTGTACCAGGTCGGCGGCGGCGGCGCGTAGAAGGGCCTGCCGGGTGCCGAAGTACTGATAGATCTGCCCGTGGTTGACCCCGGCCTCGGTGGCGATCTCCCGGAGGTTGACCCCGGCGAGCACGCCGTCGCGCTGGAGGAGTCGGCGCGCGGCCGCCAGCAGGTCCGCCTCGGTCTCCTCGCGGGTGCGCCGTCGCCGCCGCGTCCTGCCGGTCTCGCTCATGCCCTGCTCCTCGTCCGTCCCTGGATGGCTTTTCTCGTCGCAGCCCCTTGCCACGCTCCAGTGACCAGCTTATGGTCCCGCTAACAACGTTTCGTTAATAACGGAACGTGAATTAGATGTGAAGGGGCATCCATGCCGACACTCCCTCAAGCACTTCCTCTGGCGGGCATACGCGTCCTCGACCTGTCCACCGTCCTCGCCGCGCCGGTCACGGCCACTTTCCTGGGCGACTTCGGCGCCGAGGTGGTCAAGGTCGAAGAACCCGGGCGCGGCGACTTCACCCGCGGTGCGAAGGCCGGAGCGCGATCCCCGTACTGGGCCCAGGAGGCGCGCAACAAGAAGTCGGTGACCCTGGACCTGCGCACCGGACGGGGACAGGACCTCGTCCGCAGGCTGGTCCCGCACTTCGACGTCGTGATCACCAACTACCGCCCTCCCACCCTGCGTTCATGGGGACTGGATCCGGACGCGCTGCACGCTCTCGCCCCCGACACCGTGCTGGTGTACGTGACGGGATACGGGCTGACCGGCCCCTACCGCGACCGGGGCTCCTTCGACCGGATCGCGAGTGCCTTCGCCGGCCTGACATACGTGACCGGTGATGCCGACCGGTCCCCAGTACGCAGCGGCTATTCCACGATCGACTACATGGCCGCCTATCTCGGCGCCTTCTCCGTGGTCACGGCGCTGTACCACCGCGACACGGCGGGTGGTGGCGGTCAGGTCATCGACCTCGCGCTGTACGAGGCGGGCTTCCGTGCCTCGGAGGACGCGCTCACCTCGTACGCGACGACCGGCCGGATTCGGGAGCGTATGGGCAACCGCAACCCGCAGATCGTTCCCGCCAGCGACTTCACCACGTCCGACGGGCGCCGGGTCTCGATTCACGCGGGCACCGACGCACTCTTCCGCCGCCTGGCCACCCTCATGGGAACACCGGAGCTGGCCGACGCCCCCGAGTACGCCACCCGCGCGGTCCGGGCCGAGAACGCCGATGCCTTGTACACGATGATTGCCGACTGGGCCGCCACCCGCACCGCGGACGATCTGACCAAGCTGCTCAGCGAGGCGGACGTTCCTGCCTCGCCGCTGATGAGCATCGCCGACATCGCCGCCGATCCGCACTACCGGGAGCGGGGCACGCTCGTCACCGTCGAAGACCCGGACTTCGGCGAACTCTCCATGGTCGCCCCCCTGCCCCGGCTGTCGAAGACCCCGGGCAGCATCCGCTCCACCGGCCCCGCTCTCGGCGCGCACAACGCCGAGGTGTACCAGGGAGTGCTCGGCCTGAGCCCGGACGAACTCGCCGCCCTCAGCTCCGACGGCGTCATCTGACCCCCCGTCCCGCACCCGCTGCTCCGCCACTCTCCCGGAGGTCATGCATCCCATGACTGCCATGTACGAAGCCGCCGCACTCGGGGACCGGCTCGACCGGCTCCCGCTCAGCTCGTTCCACCGCAGACTGGTCATCGCCCTGGCCGGAATGATCCTCTTCGAATGGGTGGAGACCTACGCCTTCGCGTTCGTCGCACCCGCCCTGAAAGAGCAATGGGGCCTGTCGCTTTCGGCCGTCGCCCTCATAGCCGGCGTGAGCCAGCTCGGCGCCTTCGCCGGAGGCATCCTCGGCGGCTACCTCGCCGACCGGGTGGGTCGTCGGCGCACCATGCTCGCCTTTGTCACCGTCTACTGCGCGGCCACCGCGCTGTGCGTCCTCGTGCAGAGCCCTTGGCAGCTGATCGTGGTCCGCTGCGCCGCACACTTCGGCGCGCAGGGCATGGCGGTCGTGGCCATCGTCGTGCTCACCGAATTCGTCCCGGCCACCGCCCGCGGACGGCTGCAGACCTACAAGGTCGCGGTCGGCTCGCTCGGCATCCCGATCGCCGCCTGGGCCGGCTACTTCCTCGTACCACAGTGGACTTGGGGGTGGCGACTGGTCTTCGGTCTGGGCCTGTTCGGTGTCGTCTTCGCCTGGATGATCCGCCGCTGGGTCCCCGAGAGCCCCCGCTGGCTCGCTTCCCGCGGCGATTTCGCCCAGGCCGACGAGATCGTGAGGTCCATCGAGCGGCAGTGCGGGGCGGATCCGCGCACCGTGCCCGCTGCCGAGCCGACTGATTCCGCACCGCCGGTCCCCGCACCGCCCGTCTCCGTACCGGCCCGCCCCCGTATGACCGAGCTGCTGGTGGGCCCTGAACGCCGCCGGTTCCTCGTCGTGGCGACGATGTGGGTATCCGGACTGCTCGCCTACTCCTCCTACAACACCTGGACGCCCACCCTCCTTTCGGAGACCGGCCTCGATCTCGACGACACACTGCTGTTGTCCGCGGCCCTGGCCACCGCCGCACCGCTGGGTGCCCTCGTCGCCGTCCCGCTCATCGACCGGTGGGACCGCCGCCGCACCCAACTGGTCCTCGGTATCCTGACCGCCACCATGCTGCTGCTCTTCGGGCTCGTCAGGGCCCCCGCAGCCGTCCTCGTCCTGGGATGCGTGGTCAGCCTGCTCTTCCAAATGGCCGTGCCTTTCCTCCAGGTGTACTCGGCCGAAGTGTTCCCCACTCGTATCCGTGCGCTCGGGTCCGGCACCGCCAACGCCCTGTCACGCATCTTCAACTTTGCCGCCCCCATGCTGGTTGCCGCGGTGTTCGGCGGGCTCGGGTACACCGCCGTGTTCACCTTTCTAGCCGTCCTCAGCCTCGTCGGCGGATGCGTGGCCATCGCATTCGGCCCCGGCACCACCGGCCTGAGCCTGGAAGCCGCAACCACTCCCAACGACTCCCGCACTGCAGAGGAACCCGTCCTGTCATGACCGATCTGTCCTTCGCCTCCGCGACCGAACTCACCGATCTCATACGCCGCCGAAAGCTGTCGCCCGAGGAGCTCATGCGCCACACCCTCGACCGGATCCGGACGGCAGACGCCACACTCAACTCCGTCGTCGCGCTGGACCCCGAGCGGGCACTCGCCGAATCCGCCGCCCTCACCTCACGGATCTCCCGAGGCGAGGACCCCGGCCCGCTGGCAGGGCTGCCCATCCTCGTCAAGGACTTGGAGGACGCGGAGGGCTTCCCCACCAGCAGGGGCACCAGCGCCTACCACAACAGCCCGCCCGCAACCGGCGACAGCCTGCACGTGGCTCGGCTGCGTGCGGCCGGCGCACTGGTCATCGGCAAGACGAACCTGCCGCCGCTCGGCGCCGCAGTGCACACCGCCAACGACGCCCACGGCATCACCCGCAACCCGTGGAATCCGGAACGGACACCGGGCGGGTCCAGCGGCGGCGCCGCGGCAGCCGTGGCCGCCGGGCTCGTGGCCCTCGCCACCGCCGGCGACGGCGGCGGCTCCACCCGTATCCCTGCGGCACTGTGCGGCGTGGTCGGCCTCAAACCGAGCCGCGGCCGCATCCCTCAGGGCCCCTCCCGCATGCCGTGCTGGCCGCAGCACGCATGCCTCAGCGGCATGGCCCGCACCGTGTCGGACACCGCGCTGCACCTCGACGTGGCCGCAGGACACCACCCGGCCGACCCGTACTCGCTGCCCGCACCGGCAACCTCGTACCTGGACGGCCTCGGCACACCGTTGCCCGCCCTGCGCGTGGCAGTCCTGCACACACTCGGCGTGGCCGCACCCCGGACAGAGATGCTGCGTGCCCTCGAACGGACAGCGGACATCCTGCGCGCCCAGGGCCACGATGTACGGGACGACGACGCGGCGCTGCCCGGAGCCGCGGACTTTCCCGCGCCGTTCCAACTGCGCCAGAAAGTCCTGGCCCACAACCGGCTCCTCGGTGTCCTCGACGACTTCACCACCCGACGCGCCGATTTCGAACCATGGTTCGCCGACCTCCTTGATGGCGGCCGCAACATCGCACCGGCCGAATTCGCCGCCTACTGGGCGCACCGTTCCCTGCTCGACCGCTGGACGGCCGAACTCTTCGACCGGTTCGACCTGCTGCTCATGCCCACCGTGCCCACAACGGCATGGCTCGCGGAGGGGCCGGACGTGACAACAGCTGTGCGTGAGCGGACGCTGCCGATCTCCTACACCTCCGTCTTCAACGACACCGGGCACCCCGCAATCAGTGTCCCCGCCGGTCTGGGTCCGGACGGCCTGCCCTGCGCGGTACAACTCGTCGCCCGACACCACCGCGAGGACCTGCTGCTCGGCGCCGCACAGGTGGTGGAGACCGCCGAGGGCACTCTGCATCCCCCTGCCTTCGCCACCCTCGCCTGATGCGACGGGCCGCCGACTGTGCCGAGGACGAGGAGATGCATTTCGCCGACAGGCGGCCTTCCGAGCCGGATCGGCATACAGCTGTCGCTCTGCTGAAGCAGTTCCGCCCGGCCCTGCCGGTGTCGAGTCTTGAGCCGGGCCTGTCAGTGGCGTGGTGCATGATCGGCACGTCGGTTCTTCGAGGGAGACGGAGGCGCCATGCCGGTCACGAACCAGCAGGTGACTGAGTATGCCTTTCTGCAACAGCTCTACACGGACGAATACTTTCCGGATCACGTCGTCGACAAGGGCAGGGCGATCCTGCTGAGGCTGTGCGAGCGGATTGAGGCAGTGCGGCCTGCGGATCTGCCCGCCCTGTACGTGCTCACGGAGGCGGCGACAGAGGAGTTCAATCTGCTGGAGGCCGAGTTCGAGGCGGCAGGGAGCGAGATCGAGACCGTTGCACGGGAGGAGATAGCCGAGGACTTCTGGTTCGTGGCGTCGGTCTACGGATTCTCGGACGCCGATACGGAGGAGCTGATCGCCGCCAGGGATTGGTGAGCGACGACCGGATGACCGAGGCGGTCGGCCTTGTCGATCCGCGGCGGGCCGCTCCCCCGGGCCGGGTCTCCTTCGATTGCGGACCCGGCCAGGGCAATTGTGCGGCGGTCCGACTGCGAATCCACTCCTGCGACTGACAACCGACGATCGCTGAGTTCCGCCGCCGATCGGGCGTCAACGTTGCGAGGCGTCCAGGGCGGCGAGACCGCTGCGGACAGCAGCAGACGTCTCGTCGAGCTGCTCCCGCTCATGAACGCGCCAGTCGGCGCCTATGCGAAATGGATCGCCTGCGAAGCGGGGGATGACGTGGAGGTGCACATGGAAGACTTCCTGGAATGCCGCTTCACCATCCGCGAGGAGCAGGTTGACGCCCTCGCACCGCAGGCCTGATCGGCGCAGTGCCCGCCCGAGTCGGTGCGCCACTTCCCAGACCTGGACGCCGTCGTCCTCCTGAAGGTCCTCCAACCCCACCGCATGAGTCTTGGGAACGACCAACAAGTGGCCTGGGTTGACGGGCCGGAGATCCATGAACGCGATCACCGACTCGTCCTCATGGACAATGCTGGCATCCGCCTCACCGCGCCCTATCGCGCAGAAGATGCATCCGTCACCCGCCACAGCCGCCTCCTCATGCTCCGAAGTACCCGTGCCGGTCACCACATCAGAAGAGTCATGCGAACGCGAGCGAATTGCGTCCCGACGGCCATCTTCGTGCAGCCGTGCAGTTGGGAATGGTCCGGGCGATCAGGCCGGGCTGCTCGGTGATCATCTTGAGCATGGCCTGAGGCGTGTTGTTCTCGGAGTCGATTCCCTGGACCACCTCGGTGCCTTCAAAAGTGACGGCCGCGGTGCTGCGGGCGAACATCGCCTGCTCGTATTCGGCGAGCGCGGCTTCGATGTCGTCGGGGGACGTGGCGAGGGCATTGCCGAGTTCGGCGCCGTCGAGCCCAGGTTGGCGCCTTCGCCGTTCGGGGCTGCGAGGTGGGCGGCGTCGCCGAGCAGGGTCACCCCCGGCACCCGGGCCCACCGGTGCTCGGCCGGCAAAGCGTAGTGAGGGCGCAGCACAGGCGTGGTATCGGCGTCCGTGATCAGCGCGGTGAGCTCCGGCGCCCAGCCGTCGAACTCCCGCGCGATCCGAGTGGCCGCAGCGGAGGCATCGGTGAAGTCGATGGCGGTAAACCAGTCCTGCGGCCTGGACAGTGCCACATAGGCGTGCAGGGTGTCACTGCTTTCCCGGTGAGCGAAGATCTCCTTGCCCGGCGAGGGCGCGATCGTCGACCCGCCGCCAACCATCTTCGCGGTGCCGGTGTGCCGGGTGTCGGCGTCGAACAGGTAGGTCTCGACGAACGACGTGCCGACGTACTCGGGTGTGGCGTCGGAGAGCAGCGGCCGGACCCGCGACCACGCACCGTGCGCACCGACGAGCAGCCGCGTGACGACAGTGCCGCCGTCGGCGAACGTCACCTCATGACGGCCCTCGCCGAGGGCACGGGTGCCGCTGACCTTGTGCCCCCACCGGATGGTGTCGGCCGGGAGAGAGTCGAGCAGAATCCGTCGCAGCTCCCCGCGCTCTACCTCGGGGCGTTCCGCCCGTGCCGTCGTCGGCCATCTCGTGCAGGACGGTTCCGTCTTGCTCGACGAGCCGCATCGTCTGGCGGCCTTCGATGACGATGGCGTGGAACTCGTCCATCAGGCCGGCCGCCTTGAGGGCGAGCTGCCCGTTGTGGTCGTGGATGTCGAGCATCCCGCCCTGCGTGCGCGCCGTCGGGGGAGGACTCGGCCTCGTGGGCCGTGACCGGGATTCCGTGGACGTGCAGCACGCGGGCCAGGGTAAGTCCGCCGAGTCCGGCGCCGATGATCGTGACGGGGGTGCGCATGGGGGCTCCTCGGGGTCGGGACCGCCCAGTGATCTCCGGCGGCCGTTTCCGGAAAGGTGCCGGCCCCAGCCGACAAGCCGCCGACATCGAACTCACAGGCCCCGGAACGGCGTTCAGCCCGGCGTCCGGTTCGATCGTGCGGCAGGTCCGCGCCCTGCGGATCGGGCCCTCGGAGGCGTGAGGTGGCGCGCCGTCAGGTCCTACTCATCCGGGTCCCAGGCCAGGAGCAGGTCGAAGAGACGTCGGCCGCCGTCGAGCTTCAGGGAGTCCACCGGAATGCGGCTTTCCAGGGCCAGGACCAGCTCACCGGCCGTGCCCCGGGCGGAGGCGTCGGCCGCGTCCGGGGCCTCGCCGGCAGCGGTGGCGGGCATCGTTCCGGTCGCGGGAAGACGGGTGGCCCGTACGCCGTCGGCGGCGAGCGCGAGGCGCCAGGAGTGGCCCTCGGTGGCGTGGTAGTCGACGACAGCGGGCTCGTACGGCCAGGTGTACGGCCCCGCGCAGCAGGTGGACAGGAACTCGTCGACACCGTCGAGTGCCGCCTCTTCCGGCAGGGGCTGCGGGGCGCCCACGGTGATCTGGGCGTCGTAGGTGTGCACCGTGGCCTCCTGGACCTGGTGCCGGGCGACGGCACCGCTGGTCTGCGGCGACTGCGACCCACCCCACCACGTCCAGCAGCCCCGATCCGGGCCGGCCTCGCGCAGTGCGCTCAGCAGCAGCTCCGTGGACTCGGCCGACCAGGCCAGCAGGGCCTCGCACTCCCGGGGCGCAGTGAGGGCCATCTGCCCGGACCTCTCGGCCGGGGGAGCGTCGGCAGGCCCTGCGGCGACGGTGGCGGCCCAGAAGCGGTGCACCCCGCCCAGGTGCCGTACCAGATCCAGCAGCTTCCACTCGGGGCAGGTCGGCACCTGCACGTCGAGGCTGGGCGCGGAGGCGACCGCGGCCCGGAACACGACCGACCGTTCGTTGATCAGCCGCAGCAGAACGGGGAATTCCGGAGTCTTTTGCACGCTGACTGTCTTTCATCGTGCTCCGACAATCGGACAGGGATTTTCACGGCCGACGCGGCGGGCGCGCGGAACTGGCCGCGCGCCCTGCCCTCGCCGACCCGGCCGCGCCGAGGATGAGGACTGCCACCTTCCGTGCAGGGAATGGTATGGGCCATCAGCCGCGCCATCCGCCGATTTCAGCGGGAACACCCGGATGAGGGCTGCGGGTGCGCAGCATCGACCAGTGCGAGTGTGTGAATGAGTTCGGGTGCGTGGCAGGAAAGCCGTACGCCATCGTGCAGAGCCATGCGCTCGGGCCGTGGCATGCGTTGCCTCTTCAGGGGGCGGCCGGACGAAGCGTGCATCGGGGGCGCAGGGGCGCAGGGGGTCAGCGGTAGGCGGCGAGGAAGGCGCGGACGCCGGCGGTGGCGTAGCGGTCGAGTTCGGCTTGGGTGTGCTGGGGGCCGCCGTGGAACATTGCCTTGTTCACCGGGATCCACAGCAGCAGACCGGAGAAGTGGTTGGCGGCCAGGAGCGGTTCGTCGATCCGGAGCAGTCCGTCCTCGGCGAGACGCTGGAACGTGGCTGCCAGGGTGACGAGTACTCGTTCGAAGCCCTGCTCGTACCAGGCCGCGCCGAGCTCGGGGAAGGCATCCGCGTTGGCGATGACCAGGCGACGCAGCTGAAGTACCTGGGCCTGCGTGAGGGTGGTGAGGAACTGCCGGGCGAGGCGGGTCAGGTTCTCGTCGAGCGCATCGGCGTCGGACGGGATGTCGGCCACCAGGTCGATCACGCCGTCGATGCGGTCGGTGGTGGCCAGGACGATCTCTGCGAACAGCTTCTCCTTGTCGGAGAAGTGCTTGTAGACGGTCTGCTTGGACACGACCGCCAGCTTCGCGATGTCGTCCATGCTCGTGCCGGAGTAGCCCTTCTCCATGAACACCCTGGTCGCGGCCTCCATGATCGCCTGGCGCTTGCGTGCCGACCGGCCCAGCTCGTTCGCTTCCATGCCGTCTCCCTGACCTGACAGTACTGGACAGTCCAGTTCATCCATGAGTACTGTACCGTCCAGTTCTTGGCGGTACTGAACCGTCTAGTTCTGTGCGGTAATCGCGACCGAGGAGGACTTCCATGACCCGGACGAACAACGCCCCGATCACTGCCAGTTCCACGATCTCGACCCGGCAGGCGACGCGGGTGCTGCTGGCCGGCGGTATCGCGGCGGGCCCGCTGTTCCTGGGTGCGGGCCTGATTCAGGGCTTCGCCCGTGAGGGCTTCGACTTCACCCGCAACGCCATAAGCCAGCTCAGCCTCGGTGGCCTGGGCTGGATCCAGGTGACCAGCTTCCTGCTCACCGGGGTGCTGGCCATCGCCGGTGCGATCGGGATACGGCAGGCACTGCGCGACGATCCCGGTGGGGTCCGGGCCTCGCGGTTGGTAGGCGTGTTCGGCGCCTCGTTCCTTCTTGCGGGGGTGTTCACCGCCGACGCCGGCGCCGGGTTCCCGGCCGGTACCCCGGAGGGATCGGCCGCCTCGATGAGTGCGCACGGCGCCGTCCACATGTTCAGCGGGATGGTGGGTTTCCTCGCGTTGTGTGCCGCGTCCTTCGTGCTGGCCAGGCTCTTCGCCGCCCAGCGGCAGCGCGGCTGGGCCATCGCCTGCCGCCTCGTGCCGGTGGGAGTTCTCGTGGGCCTCGCAAGCTCCTCTGTCGCCGTCCTGGCCTTCACGGCCGGAGCGGGACTCGGACTCCTCTGGCTCACCGCAGTGTCGGCCCGGCTTCTCGCCGCCGCGCCGACGGCTCAGCATTAGGCGGAGCCCCTGTGGCTTGCAGGACAGGCGGAGTCCCCTGTGGCTTGCAGGGCGGGCGAGAACGAAGCGACAATCCAAGATCACTAAGCATGGAGAGATGGGACACTGCGACATGACTGAACCGGTAAAGGGCCCTGCCAGTTACTTCCCTTCGATCGAGAAGAAGTACGGCCGTCCGATCACGGAGTGGAAGGACCTCATCCGGTCCTCTTCCCTGACCAAACACATGGAGCTCGTCTCGTGGCTCAAGGCCGAGCACGGCCTCGGTCACGGCCACGCCAATGCCCTCGTCGCACACACGCTCGCCGAAGACAGCGGCAAGTGAACCGTCCTCGCCCCGGACCGCGGGAGGTGTCGGCACGGTGATCCATGGCTCGCCCTTGCGGGTGGCGACCTTCAAACCGCGCGCCCGCCGGGCCGTCGGCCGGATCGGCGGTCACCCTGTCCAGGCCGTTGGTCATTCGAGGTGCGTATCCGGTAGCGGATACGGAGTCGTTCGAACTGGTGGAGCCAGGCGCGGGTTCTGCCCAGGGGGGTGCCGTGCGGGGT
This sequence comes from Streptomyces sp. NPDC059832, assembly GCF_042731715.1. NCBI lineage: Bacteria > Bacillati > Actinomycetota > Actinomycetes > Kitasatosporales > Streptomycetaceae > Streptomyces > Streptomyces sp. NPDC059832. The sequence goes on from NZ_JBHWIY010000021.1 coordinate 45,423, forward strand.
GCCGCGGTGGGCGATCCCGAAGTGACCCCGCGTGCTCGGAGGCGACATCGGCACGCGTGCCGAAGCCGTAGCCGCGGTCGGTGAGGAGCCATCGGGGACGATGGCCTGGCCGGCCGCGCAACCTGCGGACGGGTGGGTTGGCGTCCAGCAGCGGCATGAGCTGGGTGAGTTGTGACGGTCTCCGCCGGCGAACGGGAGGGAGAGCGGGATCCGTTTCGGTCGGCAGGTAGTGCTGGTGCCGGACGGGGCCGGCCCGGTCGACCGGCGAAGGCCCGGTATGAGCATCCCTTTTGAGCGCCCGGACATGCGCGGCGTCGATAGCGCGTCGTCCGTCACCAACTGGCTGGCCGCACGGGGATACCGACGTCATCGAGGCGGACGAGCCAGTGGGCCTCAGTGGTCCAACCCAGGAAACAGCGCCCCCCACCCGAGTCGGGCGAGCCCCCGGCTGCGGCCTGGCGCAGGCCGGTCAGCGCCGGAGCGAGCCGAGCCGCGACATGACCTGGATAGCGGGCCATCTCCTCGTCCAGTCGGGCGATCACATGGGACTGTTCCGCAGGACCGCAGAGCGACAGGTGGAACACCATCTGGCGCCATGCGTACGCCGCGTCCTTGATCGTGGACAGCGGTCGCGGGTTGCCGTGTATCCGGGCAGTCAGCAGGCACACGGTGGTGAAGCAGCGCCGAGCCAGGTCTCCCCAACCGGGCTCGGGACTGATGCCGATTCGGCCGACCAGGGTGGCCAGGTTGTGTGTGGTGAGGATCTGGCCCTGCTCGATGATCTTGCCATTCGCTGCCACGGACCAGCTCCGGGTGCTCGTATCGCCGGCCCGCGCTGCGCACAGCTTCGCGAATCCGGGCGAGGTGCGCGCCCGATGGGCCCGGCGCAGCGAGTCGCTCGCCTCGGTGATCGCGAGGTTGCGGACCGCCGCGTAGTCGATGCCGTAGTAGCGCTCGTACAGCGTGCCGTCGAGCAATTCAGCGGCGACCCTCGCCGCCGCAAGAAACTTCGGTGTGAAGGTGCCCATGAAGATGTCCGAGGCCAGCTCCTCCACGAACGGTGCGCCTGCCTCGGCCTGCCGAGCGAGCACACTGAGTTCGCGCACCAGAGGGTTGGGCAGGAGCGTGCCGGGGAAGGCCTGCACGGCCAGTTCGCCGAGTTGACGCAGCACGGTGTGCGCAGCCTCCTGCCCCTGATCGTCGACGCGGTATTGGGCCACTGCACGTACCCAGGGCAGCTCCTCGACCCGTACCTGCCGGGCGAGGTCGAGCAGGAGCAGCGAACGGCGGTTGCGGAACGCCCGGTAGTTCGCGGCCATCAGGGTGCGCAGCGCCAGGTCCTGATACGCCTGCGAACCGGTTGACGCGACCAGCTGCGGCACCAGTTCGGCCAGGACCTCGGCCGAGGGCACCACACCGCGTTCCACGAGGGTACTGATCGGAGCGCTCAGCGCGGCCTCCACGACACGTCGCACCGCCACCGGGATCACCGCCCCCGCGGGCAGCCCGGTCTCCGTGGACTCGCGGGCCGAGACGTCCGCGATCAGTGGTGTCACATCGGCCGCGCCGGTCTGCTGCGGGAGTCCGGACAGTCGGCGCAGAACGAGTTGGGCGAGCGCGTGGTGCGAGGGCTGAGCCGCCTGTGCCGCCTGGCGGGCGCGCAACTCGCGGTGCTGTCCGGAGCCGGGACGGCCACGCCGTCGAACCATGGACTCCACCGCGTGGCGCAGCAGCCCGAGTCGGCGCGCGTCCAGCGGCCGACCTGCGACGGTTTCCTCCAGGGCGCCGCGCAGGATGCCCAGGTTCTCCCTCGGGTCGCGGTGCTTGGTGCAGCGTGTGTGGGTCGCCGCGAGCTCCCGGTAGCGCCGCAGGAGTATCTCGCCGCGCTCCCGCCAGGTGTCGTCCAGCACGTGGTCCAGCACGCGGCCGGTCCCGGCTGTTTCCAGCCAGTGGGCCAGCAGTTCGTCGCCGAAGGGCTGCCAGACGGCGAGCGCCTCGCGCTGGGTCTCCACCGCGGAGTGCGGCCGTCGGGCGGACAAGGACGCGCCGACGTCGCCGACCGTGCGCCGGTGGACTGCCTGAACGTCCGGCGTAGGCAGCACAGACGGCCGAGGCATGAAACGCAGCCGATCGGCCCACGGTTCCAGGATCTCGACAAGCTCCAGCGCGCCGGTCACGTCTCCGGACCGCACCAGCCACGCCACGATCAGCAGCGCGGCTTTCTCGGGCACGACGATCTCGTAACGTCCACTGTCGAGCAGCGCGTACAACCGTGCCAGGCCGGGTTCGGTGAGGCAGTACGCGAACAGTGCCCGACGCCCGACGGGCACCCCCGCCAGGGACGCGGCCTCGCGCTCGTACGGTTGGAGCGGGCCCTCGGCGCTCGCCTCGGAGGTGGCGAATCCGCCTCGTACGACTTCCGGGGTCACCCAGGCGGGCAGCCCAGCCACCGGGGTGCGCGAGCCGATGGTCAGGCGGCCGTCAGCCATACCGGAGAGCACCGCCTGCCAACGGTCGACGCGGCTCGCGGCGCGGTCCCGGGTGTCGGCTTCACCATGGGTCAGCCGGGTCAGGAAGGCCTGGGCCTGCATGGCCTGGGGATACGTCATGGAGTCTCTGGACCCTGTGGAATGCTGCTGCTCAGCGTCATCGCTCATAAGCCGACGTGGCAGGTTCCGCCCCTGCGCCCTCCGGGTCCAGAGCCCGGTGCTCTGCTACTGAGCTACACGCCGATGAGCGTGAGGCTAGACGTCTGTGCGAAGTCCGTGCAAGCGGATTGCCCGAGCGAACTGCCTTCGGTAGCCGGCAGCCGGTAGCTGGTTGCCCGCTGACGACAGGACACCTTCGCAGGGACACCTTCGCGGGGTTGGTCGCCGGGGTTGCGGCCTGCCCACACCAGGTCCTGTCCGTCGAAGCGACCGGTGAAGATGATGACACCGTGGATCAGTTCCACCTTCTGCTGCATGAGCTGGTCGTGCCAGAGGGCACGAGGGTGGGCGGCGCGGGCGTCGATTTTCCGGCTGTCGCCGTCGTCCCAGCACTGGACACGGTGGAAGGCAGTGACGGTGTGGAAGAGAGCGATACGTCGTAGCAGGGAGCTTCCCACCGCGGCCCGCCTGGATCGCGAGCGTTTGAGACTGGGAAGGCGTAGAGGTTGGCGGATTCCACGGGGTCGAGCCGTGGGGTCGTCCAGAGCGGTTGCAGACCGTTGCCTTCGTACCGGTGCCGGTGCCGGCGCTCGACCTCCTCCCAGCTCTCCGCTAGCCCACTGAGAAGCGCGAGCGCGAGACTCGCTGCTTGCCCGAGGTCGCTTTAGTCGGGTCAACCCTGCTCGGCAGGCGGCCCCGTTGACCGGGTGACTCGCCTTGCGATCAGCGCGGACTTCTCCTCCTCAACTCGCGGGCGCAGAGTCCCGGTCAGGCAGGGCGTCAGTGGGCCACGTTCCCCGCATCGATCGGGTGATCTGACCGAGGGGAAAGGTTGCTGCCCGTACGGCTGTAAATGATCAGCAGGACTTCAACTGCCAGCTACCTCTCCACCTCCAGGGAGTCCTGTGCGTACACCCCTTCTGCCTGCGGTCTTCGCTGTGGCGATGTCCATCAGCGTTGCCGCACCATCGGCTTACGCGGCCTCCGAGACGACGGCTTCGGACGTCGGCGGGTTCGTCACCGACGGAGACCACGTCCACGTGTCCAGCACGCCGCCCGCGACAGCATCGGCACATGGATGGTGGCTGGACCCCCTCGGCAAGCACAAGAATGTGAAGGCAAAGGTCACCATCTGGCTTCAGACCAAGCACGGACATACCTGGAAGACTGTCGCAGAGGGGTCCAAGAACGTGAAGGCCGGCGGCAAGGGCGCCAGTTCCCGCCGCGCCAACGCCCGCAAGACATGCGAGAACCGGGACAGAACCCAGTGGCGCAGCGTCATCGATGTCGACTTGATCGGCATCGCGGACTCCCCTGAGAAAGCGGTCACCAAGACCGTCACCCTGTCGTGCGGAGCGTAGAAGGAGTGCAGTGGCATGTACGCGAGCGATCCGACCCTCATCATGGGCCTGCACGGGGTTTTCCACCGGCACCCGTGGATCGCTCGCGTCCTTGCCGAGAACGACCTGGAAGACGAGGACGTGTTCAGTCTCGCCGTGGCCAGGGCGGAAGCTTACGGGTGGAGCACTACTCACCTGGGCCGCGGTCCGCTGGACGGCTGTCGATGGGGACACAACGACGCCGGTGAGGACTGGACCGAGGACAATCGTGTCCGCCAACTGGCCTGGATGCAGGTAGCCGTGGAGGAACAGCTGCACGGCCAACGGCTGCCTCTGCTGCCCGTGGCCACCGTCCTCAGCGACGTACTGCACCACATGGGCACGTACACGCTCACCGGTCTGCACACGGTCGCGCCCCTGCAGCTGTCCACGGACGACAACCTCGTCTACTTGTCGCAGGCCGCGGACTGGGTGGCCACTGCGGGGCCGGGGCCGTCGGCTGACTGTGTCATCACCATCGCAGCCCGGGAATCCGCCGATCTGTCGAACCGAGCACAAGACGTGAACGTACTGATTCTCGAACGTTCCTTCGACCGTCTGGCCATCCATCCCGGCAAACCCCCTGCACCCGCAGGAGGGCTGGCTCCTCCCCTCGTAGGCGAGGTGCAGACCGGGGGAATGCAGAACGCGGCGTCGATCCACTGCTCCTTGCCGGCCTGGTCGCTCGACACCGCCATCTGGGCAGCCGAGGTCACCGCCACCGCAGTACGCGACGCCGGCGTGGCAGAACCGGTGCTCCTGACCATCTCGCGGAATGGCGGCGGTCTCGCACAGAGCGCGTGAGGGGGCTACAGGCCCTCGGGACCGGAACGGTGACGGGCGATTACACGACCGCGCGCGGCACGCCCGGGGTGTTTTCTGAGGTCATTACGCAGGCGACGCGGCAGCCTGGTCCGTCGGTATGGGGCGGCGCCGGCGACGGCCGCGTGCGGCAGCAGAGGTCAGTGATCGGCTGCGGCAGGCACTGAGTCCTCCGCCTCTACCGAATGTCGGACACGACCTGCCGCTCCTTGGCCAGCCCGACCGCCTGAGCCGCACTCCGCAGGTCATCGCGCCCGCACATGTTCCAGCCGGCCAGTGCCTCGGACCGGCCCGCGGATCTTGGTGACAGCCCCGCCGCCCAGCTCATCCGGCTCCTTGCACTCCCTCTTCGAGGGGACAGCTGTCCGGGGCGAGCAGCCTCGCAGGCTCCGGGAAGCCAGCGGTCGCCTGCAGCGACGGGCGGCCCGTCAATTGCTGGATCAGTAGGCCCCTCTTGCTCGCGCGAGCATGGGCGCCGCGGACGGGGCCGGGCTCCAGAGCGCACGGAACCCGCCCAGCGATTGTCGCGGGGCGGGTGCCGTGCGGGTAAAAGCTGATCAGGCCGGGGTGATGTTCTCCGCCTGCGGGCCCTTCTGGCCCTGGGTGACGTCGAAGTTCACCTTCTGGCCTTCCTGGAGCTCACGGAAGCCGGAGCTGGCAATGTTGGAGTAGTGAGCGAAGACGTCGGGGCCGCCGCCGTCCTGCTCGATGAAGCCGAAGCCCTTTTCCGAGTTGAACCACTTGACGGTTCCGCTGGCCATTTTGCCCTCCAAGGGGACTGGTAGTCGGTCCCCGCACCGTGCGGGGACCGGAGGTGATCGCCTTGGTCCTCAGAGACGTTGAACAGCAGAAACGCCCGTGGAAACGTTCACGGGCGACCAGTACTTCGGAACCATGACAGCTGCCCCTGACGGTACACCGGTAGTTCCGCCTTCATCGCGGGAACGCGTGAGGAGATTCTCAAGACGTCACATCCCGGGCCCTGGCGCCTCGCAGTATGGGACGGCCAGCAGCGCGTCGGCCGGTTCGAACCGACCAGCCAGGTCGGCACTGCCTCGCTGCGCTCCACATCCCCGGCGTACTCCCAGCTGGACTCGATCCGCTCCAGCAGGGCCGGCGGGGCGGTGCGCAGGACGAGGCGGTGGAGAAGGGGGCCGTTCTGGCGCAGCGGGGTGAACATCTCGGTCGCGGACACGGGGGTGAGGACGGTCATGGGCACGGTGGCGGGGCCACCGGTACGCTGGGCCAGGCCGGTGACAGGCCCGGTGGTCAGGGTCCGCCGGAGCGGCAGTTCCCGGTAGTCCCGCGGGTGAAGAGCGTGACCGGCGAGTGCGGTGCGCAGAACACCGCCGAGGGCCTCCGGGGCGGCGATGACCGTGCCGGGCATCGCCTCGCGCAGGCTGGCGGCGAGGGTCCTCTTGCCGCCGCCGAAGGGGGCGTCGAGCCAGAGGATCACGTGCCCTCCGCGGTTGCGGCGGGTGTCCCGCAGTGCTCAACGGGCGTCCGGAGAAGCATGTCACGGCCTGGCCACTGGAACACCATGCGTGACAACGGTCTGTCCACTACGTCCCCGGCGGGCAGCAGGTGATCGGGTGTCCCGGCCGGGTGCACGGTCAGGCCCGGGTTGTCGCCGTCGCGTACGTCACGGTCCCAGGCCCGCACCGTGGCCGCCAACTGCTGGGCAAGCTGAGGCCCTTGCTCTCCGAAGGCATGGACAACCCACTCCCATTCCCTGTCGGCCGGGCTGTCGCCGAGCCGGGTCTGGACGTGGACGAGGTAGGCCAGTGCGGCGTTGCCGAGGATCGCCGGGGCGTCGCCGTCCTTCGCGATCAGGGTGACGCCGGTGCCCTTGTCCCGGTGGGCGGACAGGCGGCAGAAGCAGGGCAGGGTCGTGGCCGCGTAGAGCTGGAGCGAGCCGAAGTAGAAGCCGCTGCCCATCTTGACCCCGGTGGCGATTTCGTGACGCGGTCCGCGCAGCGCCTCCTCCAACCCCTCTGTGGGGGCGGGGTCGCCGTCCTCGAACCGGAGCCGCAGTTCACCGCCGAGGAGGTCGACGACCGGGATGATCCGTGCGTGCTCGCCCTGGGCGCGGATGAACCCGCAGTGCGTGAACCTCTCCGCGTGCAGGACATTCCCGGCCCGCCGGAACGTGATGGCCCGGGTATGGCCGCCGATCTCGAGCGGCAGGACCAGGCGTCCGCCCTCGGCGAGCTGCTCGCGCCAGGCAGGCGCGATGTCCCATACGTTGTAGGTGATCACGGTTGCGTCGAACCCGCTCCGGGGGACGAGGTGGGCGGGGGCGCCGAGGGCGGCGTCGCCGTGGAAGGCGGTCACGTCTTTGCTGCCGGCCTCCGTGGTGAGCCTGCGGGTGCGGTGCACGATGTACGGGTCGATGTCTCCGGTGACGATCCGTCCGTTGGGGCCGACGACGTGGGCGAGAAGCGCGGCGTTGTAGCCGCCGGACCCTGCCTCGTGCACGACCGATCCGGCCTCCAGCTGGAGGCTTTCGATCATGTCGGCCTGGAGCCAGGCCGCACTCACCGAACTCGTCGGCTTGCCCGTGCCGTCGAGGCGGGTGACGACGGCCAGGTCGTCGTACGCCGTCTTGAGGTCCCTCTCCGGCGCGTATCGGTGCCGGGGCACCGCGCGCAGCGCATCCTGAACCCTCTCGGAGGGTGCCCAGCCACCGGCGATAACAGCCTCGGCCATCGCGTGGCGCCGCCGGACAGCTTCGGCAGGCTCGCCGGGTACGGGCGGCTGCGCAACGGCGAGGGGATAGGTATGGACGGGCGGCAGGCCGGGGATGACTCCGGGCCAGATGGCGTCGAGCGTCTGCGCGGATGGTGTGAAGATGTTCCCGGCGTGGGCGAGGCCGTGGAGGTCGTGCCACTCCCACCGCTCGAAAAGCGACGTCTCACGATTGGTGAGGGTGCCGGACCAGGCGGTGATCCGAACGGCTGCCGTCAGACGGGGCACGCCGTGGCTGTCGTCGGCGAGCATCGCCACCACGTACGCGTCGCAGACCGAGGCGGTCAGGCCGGTCTCCTCCGCGAGCTCCCGTACCGCCGCCGAGGCGAAGTCCTCCGAACCGGAAGTCTTGCCGCCCGGCAGTTCCCACATGCCCCGGGTGGACCGGCCGAGCAGGACCCGGCCGGCCTCATCGGTGACGACTGCGAGGGCACCGGTCAGGGCATGGCCGGTGGGCGGCTGCTTTTCGACCGCAGTTGTGCCGACGTTCCTTGGACCGCGCAGAACGAGGACGGCGAGCCCGTCCGCTTCCAGCCGCTCGGCCCGACCCCAGCCCGCGGTGAGCAGACGGATCTCGCCTTCGTCGAGAGCGATGTCCCGCCGCTCCTTCGGGGTGTGCTCGGCGGTGGGCGTGATGACGACGAGCGCGCCGCCGGGGCGCAGCCGCTCACCGAGCGCGTGGAGGGTACGGCTGCGGTCGCGCAGGAACGGGTACGCCAGGCGCAGCGTGATCAGGTCGTAGCCGTCCTGGTGCAGCTCCACCAGGTCCTCGCGCTCGATATCCAGCCGCAACCAGCGCACTCCCTCCATGTCGGCGTGCTCGGTCCGGGCCCGCTCGATCGCACTGTCGGCGAAGTCGACGGCATCCACGAGATATCCGAGGCAGGAGAGGTGGAGAGCCAGCCCGCCGGTCCCGCAGCCCACGTCGAGCGCGCGCCCGCCGCCGTCCGGCACAGGGGTGTGTTCGGCGAGCAGCGCCCGCTCGGCCTCACCCAACTGCCGGAAGTTCTTCCCGTCGGCGTAGTGCTTGTGCCATTCCTCGCGGACGACGTACCCCATGGTGTTGCTCCTCAGCTGGTCGGGTGCGTTGGGTGTGGTGTTCACAGGCGGCCCGTGGCACGGAGCCTGGCCCGGGTGCGGCGGCCCCGTTCGAGGAGTTCGCGTACACGCCGGTCGTACCTGCCCTCCGCTCAGTGCCGAGGCAGGACTGGATGAGCCCCTTCAGGGCCGAGGTCCATTCCGCCTCGTAGGTCCAGAGGCTCCCGTCACCCATGACCGCGACCGCCGCCCCGGGGGGTGGTGACGCGGTCGGCCATCGCCAGGGCAGCTTGACGGCCCATCCAGTGGAAAGCCCGGGAGCATGTGGCCAGATCAGCCCTGTAGCCGGCGTACGGGGCGGTGAACTCCTCGGCGGCGATGGCATGGTAGGCGGCAGCTGACTGTCCGAGCAGTGGCCGAAGCAGCTCGGAAGCTGTGCGGAGCATGTCCTCGTCCCGGTCGAGGAGGTCCACGCGGCCGATCTGCGCAGGGGGGCGGGAAGCAGACCCTCGGTCACCTGACCGGTGCCCGAGCTCAGATCGAGCAGCGTCGGCCGGTCGATGCCCTCCAGGGGCCGGGCGAGGAGCTGAATGGCCTCGTCCGGGATCCCGGGTCGGTAGCGGGCGTAGTCGGGCGTCGCCGAGTCGAACACGTTCACGACTCTCCTTGCTAGGTACGGGAAGGGGCGGCCTGCCCGGGTACAGCCGTGAGCGGCGGCAGTACCCAGTCCAGGGCGCCGGGGCCGGTTCTGGAGACGATGTACTGCTCCCCTTTGTCTGCCGGGATGTCGACGTGGAACCGGTCGGGGCACCCGGCGCATGTCCAGAGGGCGTCGACCTCTTCGAGCTCGGCCCACACCTCGCGGGGCCGTGCACGCGCACGGTGCCGTCGCCTGGACTGGCCACGGCCCAGGAGTCCTCCTCGGGTGCGATCACGGTGAGTGTGTCGGCCTGGAAGCGCCGGACCACCCCTGGGACGAGGTATGCGGCCGACAGCCAGAACCCGTACGCCTCGTCCGCGGGCGGCGTGAAAGCAGTGGTGCGGGAACGTCCTGACCGGCGTCGTCCCGCGGCCCGGACCGTGGCGGAGCGGGGTGCTCGGCGTGGTGGGTCTTGATCACCTCATGAGCCCACGGGCACATCGACAGCTGCTCCATGGTGGCGACGTCGAACCAGGCGAACATGATCCCTCCGGTGACGGGCAGATCGTGGGCGACGCCGTCCCAGTGGGCCGTGTAGACCTGGATGTTCCCCTCGGTGACGTTCGGGTCGTGGGCCTTCGCAGTCGTGTAGGGGGCGATGTCGCAGAGGACGAGCCCCGTCTCTTCGAGGATCTCGCGGGTGATCGCTTCGTCCAGGGTCTCGCCCGGCTCGGGCCCGCCACCGACCAGGGACCAGGTGCCCGGGTCGCAGATCGGTTTGTGTGCGTCCCTCAGGTGCAGGAGGTATTCGCCGCGGCCGTTGTCGATCAGGACGGCAGTGCTCGCGTGCTGAGAGGACGGGGATGTGTTCAAGGTATTACCGCCTAGGCACAGGGAGTTGGATGGAGCTTCGGGCAGGCTCCGCAGCGCGCGGAACGGGGAGCGGCACCGATCGTGAGGCTGCCGGCCGCGTCCTGGAACGGCGAGGAGCGACGGGACCGGCATGGGCGGAGCCGGGGCCGGGACGCTGAGCGTCAGGGTGATGCGGTCTCACACACCCTCCCCGGCAGGCTTGTTGTCCTTCGCCCCGCTGCGCTGTGCGGGGACAGTGGGGTGGTAGGCGCGGGACTGCAGCAGATACGCGTCCCGGAACGCTCCCGTGCCGGTCGCCGGATCCATGAGCTCGTCGAACGTCCCGGATTCGGCGACCCGGCCCTGGTGAAGTACGTAGATCAGGTCGGCGTGGCGTACCGAGTGCAGCCGGTGTGTGATCAGAATGACCGTCTGGCCCTGACCGGCCAGATTGCGGATCTGGTCGAAGACCCGCTGCTCAGCCACCGCGTCCAGCGCACTGGTGGGCTCGTCGACGATCAGTACCTCGGCGGCGCGCAGCCGCGCCCGCGCGATCCCCATACGCTGCCACTGTCCGCCGGAGATCTGGTGCCCGCCCCGGTAGCCGCGGGCCAGGAGCGTGGACAGACCTCGCGGCAATTCGGCCAGGACCTCATCGGCGCCCGCATAGGCGGCAGCAGATTCGATCGCGGTGTCGTCCATCGGGCCGGAGGAGCGGCCGATGCCGATATTGACCCGCGCGGTGAACGGCCACCTGTAGAAGTCCTGGGCCACCATGGCGACCCGCCCGAAGATCTGGGACCGGTTGGCCTCGGCAGTGTCGACGTCGCCCCACACGACGCGTCCGCTTCCCGGATCCGGCTGGTAGAGGCCGCACAGCAGCTTCACGAGCGTCGACTTGCCGCTGCCGTTGCTCCCCACCAGGGCGACCGTCTTCCCCGCCGGAATGGTGATGTCGACATCGCGCAGGGACGGCTCCGGGGCGGTACTGCCGGGGTAGGTGAAGGTGACCTTCTCGAAGCGGATGTCCTGCACCCGCTCCGGCAGGTCGAGCCCGGTCGTGGGGATGGCCCGGTCGGTGGCCTCCACACACAGCTTCTCGAAGTCGGCGACGAACAGGGCTTCTTGGTGGAGGTCGGTGACCTGCAGCACCAGCCGGTCAAGACTTGCCGAGCCGGTACGGATCGCGAGGACCGCAGTACCGGCCACCGAGAGGTCCATCCTCCCGGTCCACAGCAGGAGACCCAGCACCCCGTAGGTGAAGACTGTCGCCAGACCCGTGGCGCCGTCGGCGATCAGCCCCTTGCGCGCGGACTCGCGGGCCAGACGAGTCTGCTCACGCTCACTGGTCTGGGCCATGCCCCGGAAGTGGGTCAGCAGGAACGGGCCGACATCGTGGACCCGCACCTCGGCGGCCGCCTGCTGATCGATCAGCAGCCGCCCCAGTAACTGCCCGGCTCGGGCATGCTGAACGAACTGATGAAAGGAGACGTACCGCATCTTCGCGATCGTCAGCGAACTCCACGCGCTCGGCAGCGTCATCGCCACCAGCAACGGCAATAGCACCGGGTGCAGAACCGTCAGCACACCTGCCGCAGCGACCAAAGAGATCAACGAGCTGAGGACCGCCGTGCAGTACTTCACCATCCGCCGCGCCGAGTCAGCCCCGTAACCGGCAGAGTCCAGCAACCGGTGGAACTCGTCATCCTCGACCGCGGACAGCTCCACCCGGGCCACGAGCGACAGATACCGCTCGGTCGCCACCCGCTGCACCCTCGGCTCCAGCCCACCGGTCGCCGATGTCGACGCCGACCGCAGCAACGAGCCGATCACCCCCGTGAGGGCGACAGCGGTCAGGGCCGGCACGGCCCGCTCCAGCCGCTCCACCGTCGAACCGCCTGCCAGCAGGTGCCCCAGGACCGCGTTGACAGCGACCAGACCAACAGCCTGAGCGATACCCCGGCCCAACTCGGCCGACCACACCGTGCGCAGCGCCCGCGCGTCAGCCTGGTGCGCCAGCCGGACGGCGATGGCGACCAGCTTCGGCAGAGTACGGGCCATCGCCCACAGATCGAGGGCGAGCCACGCCCCCTGATGCCGGCTCCAGCCGATGTCGTAGGCCAGCTCTCCGCCGAACAGGAGGCGTTCGGATTCCGAGACCCCGATGTCGGCCGGTGTCTGGTCGACGGACTCCTCGCTCATGCCCTCCACCTCGTGTCCGACCCAGCTGAACGGCGGGCGAAGGCGCCGACCCGCCGTGCCCCAGGGGCCGAAAAAGCCGGGACGGGCCGCCGTCGTTCGATTCCGAGGGGCTGATGTGCGGGGGTGGGTACAGGATTCATCGAGTCCTCCAGTAGGCCATCGAATGGCACGGATGCTCTAGAAACGGTGCTTCTGGCTCGCCGTAACGGGTGACAGTGGGGGCAACGCGGGACATCTGTGCGAATTTTGGGGTCGATCCCATGCGTTGTGGGGCGGGGCCCTTGAAACGTCCTCGTTCGAGGGATGGTCGCTCGTTCGGCCGTCTCTTCCGAGGGATTCCGGCCAACCTGAAACCCTGGCCGCCCCGTGCGGCAACTGCGCGGCGACGGCGCGCGCCGCGCGCAGTCACGGTGGCGGCAATGGCCCGATTCCACACGGCCACAGCCCCGCCGCCCTGCCGGCGTGCCAGGCTGCCACCCACTGCGCAGCCCTACCCGTCCTCTTGCGACCCGGCGACGCGCGACAACACCACCCCGACAGCGAGGAAAGCCCCATGACCGACGACTCCACATCAGAGGTGTTCACCGGCGGCTGCCTGTGCGGACAACTCCGTTTCGAAGCGACGGGAGAGCCCTACGACCCCCACCTGTGCTCCTGCCCCCACTGCACCCGACTGTCCGGCGGCGCGTTCATGACCTGGGTCGGCTTCCGCCGGACCTCCTTCACCTGGACCGGTCCCGGCACGCCCGCCTCGTTTCGGCCCTGGCCCACGCTGGAGCGGTGGTCCTGTCCCGCGTGCGCGACGCACCTGGGGGCGGCGGGTGAAGGGGATGACTATCTCGGCGTCTGCGTTTCGGCCCTCGACAACGGTGCCGAGATCGTCCCCATCGGGCACAGCTTCCGCGACGGCACCCCCGCATGGCTTCCGCCCATCCCCTCTACCCAACCGGCGTCCTGATCCGCCGGGCCCCGAGCGGGTCCCGACGAGTGCCGTCACAAGGTAGGAGATGGGAGCAACCGGTCTGCTGACCCCCAGTTGCACTGTCCAGGACACCGAGCGCCACGGCAGGAGGAGCCGCCGCCCCTTTCGGGTGCGGCACACTCATGTGGTGGTGTGTCCGACGGAGTTGCTCCAGGCGCTGATGCCGTCCTCAGAGCGGAGGGGGACGATCGGGGCACCGACGTACGCGGGCTCGACGAAGCACAGCCTGGCAGTGCCACACGTCCAGGCGTCGGTGCGACACATGCTGCGACCTCTTGCCGACCATGCTCCGTGCACGAGTACTCGGCCAACCGACCAGGAGTCACGGGGAGTTGTCGTCAAATGTCACGCCCACATCAGGAGTGAGGCGGGGTTGACTGCTGCTTCGTGGGACCGGGCGGTACTGCCGTAGCGGGTGGGGATGCCGCGCCACTGCTTCAGGTGGTTGAAGCACCGTTCCACCACGTTGCCGGGCCAGGCCCAGCCCAGCCTGGTCCGATGCGAGGGACCCGGATCGCTTCCATCACTGCGGTGAACTGGGTGCAGTCATTGGTGTTCCAGCCCGTGACGACGAAGGCGGGCGCGCCGCCCCGGGCGTCGCAGGCGAGGTGGATCTTGCGGGTCAGACCGCCCCGGGACCGGCCGAGTGCCGGGGCGTGGAGCCCCCTTCTCGGGCCCCGGCAGCATCCTGGTGGGCCCGGACGGTGTGGAGCGTGGCCCACCGACCGTAACGCTCGGGCACGTCCCGCCGGGCCGTCCCGGTCCGGAACTTCCACACGATCCCGTTCAGAACCCTGTGGTCGTCCAGCCGCTTTCGTCCCCGCAACGATTCAGGCGGCAGCGGCCGGACGAACTCCCACTCGGTATCGGTCGGTTCATGACGACGTATCACGACCCCGTGATCCACCATCCGGGATCATTTGAAGATGCTGCCTAGGGTCGGACGGAACTCGGGTCGGAGGCCGTGGCGTCGACCGTTTCGGTACGCTCCATGGCCACCCGCAGCGTCACGGCAGCCACGAATCCCGCCACCAACCCACAGGTCAGGGCGGCCGGGACGCCGCCACCGATGCCGGCGGACAGTTGCAGCAGCCCCCAGTGCAGGCCCACACCGTCCGTAGCCACCCGCAGCACCTGGCTCGCCAGCAGCCCGAGGACGGTCGCGCAGACCGCGCCCGCCGCCATCGCCGGGACGGTGGTCCGGGTGAGCAGTCCGGGCAGCCGCCGCAGTGCCCACCACACCACGGCGAGCAGCAATACGTCGGCGGCCCGGTACAGGAGCCAGTCGCCGAGCGGCGTGCCCGCCGGGCTCGACCAGGCGCCGAGCAGCAGCCACTGGCGCAGGAGATCACCCGGTTCGGCGAACAGCCCGTTGCCGGGGGAGACCGTCTGGAGGGCGGCGGCGACCTCCTGGTACGAGAGGACCACCAGGGACAGTGCGATCACCGCGGTCCCGGCGGTTGCGGCCAGGCGGGCGGCGCGCGCCGGGACGGCCTCCTGCGGCAGCGGACCGGCTCCCTCGGCGGTGACCCGCGCGACGAGCACCGTCCCCACTGCCGCGACCAGCGCGGTCGCCACCAGGGCCTGTCGTCCGGAGGAAATCACGCTCGCCAGCTGGGGCAGGAAACGGTAACTGCCGTGCCCCTGCGAGGCGATGAGCCACGGCGCGGAAACGGTCACCGCCAGGGTCCCGGCCACCAGACCCCAGGCCCACACCGCGAGCAGCGCGGCCGGCATCCTGCCGTGTACCGGTGGCAGCCTGCGGATCAGGAGCAGCGCCACGGGCACGAAGAAGGCGAAGACCGCGGCGAACCGGATCTGCAGCGCGGTTGTGTACAGCGCGAGGTAGCGGGTGCTGCCGTTCCCGGCCGTGTCCCCGGTCCCGCCGGACACCTCAACCCCGAACCCAACCGAGGCCGGAGGGTCGTACGACCAAGGGGTGAGCCAATGTTCGAGCTCGGCAGCGGCCCGGCCGCCGATCACACCGGTGGTACCCGGCAGGTGAAGCGCCTGCGTACTCGCCCCCGCCCACCACAGGAGTGCCGTGAGGAGCAGCCCTCCCACCAGTGCCGGAATCGCCGCGCGCCGGTATGTCATGTGCTGCCCCGCCTTGACCGCTCATCCCGTGAATTCCCTGGCCATGGAGATTACGAGGCGCTGGTCACGTCCGGATCACGGTCGTACGTCCACTTGCCCGGACACCGGGGAAGACGGCGCGAGTTGGACGTGTCGAGGGCGATCGGCCAGTCGGTGATCGGTGCGGTGGCTGCCGAGCCGACTTCCGGAGTCGTACGGTCAGCCTCGGAGTTCGAACAGATCCTCGTCACTGAGACTCAGATCGTCGGCCCCGAGATTCTCCTCCAAGTGGTCGAGAGAACCGGTGCCCGGAATCGCCAGCACCGACGGAGACATCGCCAGCAGCGAGGCGATCTGCACCTGCGCCGTGGTCGCGCCCAGGCGTACCGCGACCTTGCCGAGCCGTTCGGCGTCGAGCGGATTTCCGCCACCGCCGAGCGGGAAGTACGGCACGTACGCGATACCCGCTTCCGCGCATTCCGCGAGCAGCCCCATGTCACCGGCGTGCTGGTTCTGCACCGCCGCGACGGGTGCGATCGTCCGGGCCTCGGCAAACTGGACGGCGTCGACATTACTGACACCCAGGTGCCGGATCAGCCCCTCCTCCCGGAGCTCGGCCAATACCGCGAACCGTTCGGCGATCGACTCGCCACCCGGCCCGGTCATCCCGCCCACTCGCAGATAGACCAGGTCGAGCCGGTCCAGCCCGAGGGAGCGCAGATCCGACTCGACCAGGCCGCGCAGCTGATCAGGCGTCGCCTGCTCGCTCGGCACACCATCGGGCCCGAGCAGCGGCCCGACCTTCGTCGCGATGACCAGGTCGTCACGGTATGGGGCCAACGCCGTACGGATCAGCTCATTGGCCCGCACCTCTCCTCTGCCGTAGAAGCCGGCGGTGTCGATGTGGTTCACACCCAGTTCCACGGCGCGCCGGAGTACCGCGATGCCGCTCTCCGGAGCTCGCGGCGGACCGTCGAAGGTCCCCATCGCCAGGCGCATAGCGCCGAAGCCGAGCCGGTTGATGGTCAGGTCTCCGCCGAGGGAGAAGGTCTTGATCGTCATGAGGCTCATGGTGCCCGCCGCCACGAGGGTCGGCGAGCTCGCGGCAGCTTGCTGCCAGACTGGAGGGATGCGGAACGAACCCGTGTTTTCAGTCCAAGGGGACGCAGAGCTGATCGCGCGTGCCGGTCATCTCTTCGAGTCCGCGCACAGCGAGTTCCTGTGTGCCGCCAGGGACCTCAAGACCTGGTCACAACCGGAGTCCCGAGCGGCCATCCAGAGCCGGATGCGTGCCACGGAATCCCCGGGCTTCGCTGCTCGAAAGCTGCTTAGCCCGGTAGCGCTCGCCGAGGAGGAGGCCCGCGCGCACCTGCGGCTGGTACAGAAAGAAGGGGCTCTTGTACGGATCAGCAGCTCACCGCTGCCGCACGAGACCATCCTCATCGACCGGCGGGTGATGATCCTCGCCGGCCGGGAGACGCCCACCGGGCGTGAGTACACCGTGACGATGTCGCAGATCCTGATCGACGGGGTTCATTCGCTGTTCGGAGCGATCTGGGACGAGTCGTCCGATCTCGACACCTATCTGCGCAGCGACGTCCCCCATCTCGATGCCGACGGCCGCATGATTCTCAAAGCCCTCGGTTCGGGACTCACCGACCAGTCGGCGGCCAAACGGCTGGGTATCTCGCTGCGTACCTACCGACGACGCGTGGCCGAGCTGATGACCAAGCTTGAGGCGGGCTCCCGCTTCCAGGCCGGGCTACGTGCGGGTGAGCTGGGGCTGCCCCGCTGACCGTAGTGATCATCCATGCCTTCAGCGATCCGTACACTTGAGCGCCTCGGGTCACGCAACCGATCGCCGTGGCAACCCGAAGAACTTCCGAAGCCAACATCCCGGACGGGACCTCGCGGATACGGCCCAACACTCTGACCGGGCAACTTCGCCGGGTCCGGACGGGCGGAACTCCGTACCGACGTCTCTGTTGGCGGATAGGTTCATGTTCACGATGAAGGAGGGGTGTGATCATGGCAGAACGTGCTGTTCCGCCTCGTGTGGTGGCCGCGGAGCGTGTCGCCTCCGAGGCGGGATTCAAGAAGAGTTGTATCCCTGAAGTGGGCAGATTGCTCAGACTGGCCGCCGCTGCAAAACCCCAGGGAACCATTGCGGAGAGCGGCACCGGCTCGGGAGTGGGCACCGCGTGGCTGCACAGCGGCCTTGGCGCCGGTGCACGCCTGGTCACCGTGGAGCGTGACGAGGAGCTGGCCCGTCGAGCGGCCGGTGTCTTCGCGGACGACAAGCGCGTCAGCGTTCTCACTGGGGACTGGCGGCTGCTTGAGCAGCATGCCCCGTTCGACGTCTTCTTCTGCGACGGCGGAGGTAAGCGTGACGACCCCCAGGGAGTCGTCGATCAGCTCGCTCCCGGTGGCCTTCTCATCCTGGACGACTTCACTCCCTCGCCTCATTGGCCGCCTCGATTCGGCGGCGAAGTGGATGAGCTCCGCTTGTTCTACCTCACCCATCCAGCCCTGGAAGCCACCGAAATTCTCACAACTCCCACCAGTTCAGCGGTTGTTGCGGTACGCCGCCCGTAGCGGCGGCGAACTGTTGCAGCAGTTTGGAACGTGCCTCGAACGGGTTGATCGGTCCAGGACGGGCAGGTCGGGGTGGAGCGCAACTCGATGTGATGCTTCTTCGCCCAGCGCGGGATCTTCTCACTCCCGTGGTCCTGCGCGGCGTGCAGGAGCCCGCAGGTCGGGGCGCGGTCGGGGCGGGCCGCCCGGATCGGCCTTGAGTGCGGCGAGGGTGTTGGCGATTGCCTTCCGGTGTATCGCGGGATTCCGTTCGGACCGGCGCTGCTCGATCCAACATGTGCCGACGGTGGGCCGGATGCCGCGCAGGCACCGTAGCCCTTGAGACGGGCTCTGCTACCACCGACACCTGGTTCCCACCGGCCGGGGCCGGTACCGTCCCCGCGCGGTCGGCCGAACTGGGCACTCCGACAGGAAGGCCGATGCCTCCTCACGGAACCCCGCTTCTCCGCGAATGGGCAGGTCATCGTCGATGCCGTCACCAAGTTGGTGACGGCCCGGCCCGGCCTGTGCCCGGCATCACGACTACCGCCTCCACCCTGATCACCCACGGCACCGGCATCCTGTTCGCCGCCACACCACCCAGTTGATCCCACTGCCGCGCGCCGTACCGCCGGTGCGGGGCAAGCGCGGCCGGCCCCGTCACCGCCCGGATGCGCGCTCATCTGCTGGCGGCGACTGCACGCTCTGCCGAGCGGGGGCCGGCTGGCCCTCCCGCGCCCACGGCCGCAGCTTCTCCGGATTGCGGACCACCCAGATCCGGGTGACGCGCCCGTCGGAGACGTCGAACGAGGCCACGGTCATGACGACGCCGGCACGCTGGGCCACCAGACCCGGCATACCGTTGACCGACCGCTCCAGGAGTTCGAGCCCCGGAGCCTTGTCGGCGATGGCGACCATGTACTGGGCGATGCGCGTGCCGCCCTCGACCGGGCGCAGAACGGTGCCGACCATGCCGCCGCCGTCGGCGGTCATGACTGCGGCCGGGTTGAGGAGACCGATGAGAGCTTCGATGTCCTTGGTCTCCCATGCCTCTTTGACGTGCCTCACCACGTCGGTCCGGCCGGTCGCCGCCACCGGAGCGGGCGCGACGCTCACCCGCCGCCGGGCGGAGGCCGCCAACTGCTTGCAGGCCGCAGGCGTCCGGCCGAGAACGTCGGCGATCTCGGTGAACGGGTACCGGAAGACGTCGTGCAGGATGAACGCGACCCGCTCGGCGGGCGTCATCGACTCCAGGACGACGAGGAAGGCCATGGTTACCGACTCGTCCAGGACGATCTGGTCGGCGGGGTCTGGAGGGCCGGTGGGGTCGGCGCCGCCCGCGTGGTCCCACTCGGTGCGGTCGGGCAGCGGCTCGGGCAACCACGCGCCGACATAGCGTTCACGGCGGGCCCTCGCCGAGCCGAGCAGGTCCAGGCAGATGCGGCTGGTCACTGTCGTCAGCCAGGCGCCGGGGGAAAGGATCTCCTCCTGCCGGCCTCGCGGCAGCCCGTACCAGCGTGCGTAGGCATCCTGTACGGCGTCCTCGGCCTCGGTCACCGAACCGAGCAACCGGTAAGCGACATTGATCAGTTGGCGCCGCTCACCGAATATCTCATCCGTGCTGGTCCCGACAGTCCCCATGCTTCCGGTCGCCCCCTCGCCTTACCTTTCGCACGCCCGCTTCGTCGGGCTGGTGAGACCTTATCGATCTACCGCCCGAGGGCGGAAAAGGAGAATGCGACATGGCCACTCAGGAGACGGCGACGGCGAGCGTGCAGCGTGGCTCTTCGTTCTTGCAGGTCGCAATCGCCCTGCAGACCCTGACGATCTTCCTTCAGGCGGTCTCCGCCGGACTGCTGCTGACCTCGTCCTTCGGAGAGACGCTGCACAGTGTCGGAGCCCGTGTGATGTACGGGGCGTCGATGCTGTACGTGCTCGCGGCGGTGCTGGCATGGAAGCCGGGTGGCGGCTCGCCCCGGCCTGTCTGGCATGCGTCAGGTTTCCTCGTACTCGCCTCGGTTCAAGTCGTGCTCGGCATCGCTCACGTTCCGTCGGTCCATCTCCCCCTGGGTGTCCTGATGTTCGGTCTGAGCGTGCTGGCACTGGCCCGGCGCCAGGGTCCGATACGGGGCCGCGCGGATCAATTCAGCTAGTAGGGCCTTGTTGGGGGGTGTCGTAGGGCTGCCATGGGGTGGGTTGGCGGCAGGTGGGGCAGGTGCCGGTCCAGGTGGTTGACAGGTGTTGGAGGAGGTCCAGTCCCAGGGTGGTCTTCGTACCGGAAGCCGGCGTTCGCGCCGTAACCGGCGTCCGCGACCAGCACCGCGGCAGGAGCCCGACCGCTGCCGGTTCGTCGAGCATCTCCAGCGCAAGTTGCCACCTCGGCCGGTGACGCTCAGCGTCGGGGATCCGGCAACGGCCTTGCTGTTTGCGGCCCGTCCCAGCCCTGCCGCGAGCTCGAAGGTAGAGTTCCTCATCGAAGTCACTGTTTACGAAAGAAGAGTCATGCCCCGAAAGACGGCGGCTGCTCTACGTCTGGATGCCATCTGCCGGTCCCATCTTCGGGACTACCGGCGCCGGCCTTCACGGTTTTCACCCCACACGCGTCGTCAGGCGTCTCGTTTCGAAGCTGAACGGGGCCTTCCCGTCCGGGAGCTCGAAGGCGCCGTCCAGTGCTGGCGAGCATTCGTGCGCCGTCCCGGATGGCTGCTCTACCTGCCCAAACCGCACCTGCCTGGCTATGAGATCTGGGACGACCGCCTCCTGATAGAGCGAGCAATAGGCGCTCTCGACAGACGAGCAGCCCGGGAGATCTCGTCGGTCGTCAGAGAAGCCGATGCCGAATTCCTGGCACGCACCCTGCCTGACCCTCACGCGCCACGTGCTTGGCCGTGGTGGCGCCGCAGATGCCACGACCTGGGCGACATCATGAACGTTCCATCACAAGCGCATGATCGGCCGGACATCGCCGAGGCCGCTTCTTGCGAAGGATCTGATCGTTGGTCCGGGTGTGTCGTTGACTGATGCCCAGCGGGCACGGATCGAGCCCGTTGCTTCAACGCGTAGCCGTTTCCCCCCGGATCATCGCCGCTCGCCCGGCATGGGCCGATGCCGAGCGGCTCGGATTCACCCTTCTCCGCGGCCAGTCGCATGCGGACGTCCGATCCCGGCAGATTCGCAAGAGCGCCCATGCGCCCATTCGACCAGCACTCCCAGTGAAGTACATCGGACAAGGAACTGGACCAATGTCCTAGGTCCCAGTGCCCAACTGACCTGGACCGCCGCGACTGCGCGCCGTGAACCGGTCGACCGGGCGAAAGCCGCGGGAACAGCCAAGAGTTGTGTTCCGAGCGTACGCGTGACCCGAGATATCAGCAGGTGTCTATCGCCGCTTTGCCGGGACCGGTGGGAGCGTGGGCCAGCGAGCGAGCATTCGCCGGCGCATGTCCGTGCTGAGCCTGCTCAGGCCGTTCAGGTCGGGGCGGTCGGCAGTCATCCGGCCGACGACACCGAGCCGGTGGACGAGTCGTTGCCGGGCGGTCGCGGTGCCCCATTTCCAGTCCCGTTCCGGGATCCGGGCCAGGTGGTCAGTGGTTTTGCGGTGGGCCCTCTCGACCAGCGCGTCGCCTCGTAGCAGCCAGCCTGCGCACGCGTCGGCGAGGTCGCCGTGGAGTTCGGTGCTGGTTGCGGTGCGCCATGCCGTGCGGTAGGCGGTCTCCGCCCGGTCCAGCAGAGGAGCGGATGCCGCAGTGACACACCAGCACGTCGGGAAGCCGATGCGCAGGTAGGCGAGCTCCACCAGTCCGCTGCCCAAGGATGCCTGTTCGAAGTCGATGAACCTGATCCCGCTGGAGGTGTGCAGGTCATTGCCGGGACACGGATCCCCGTGGAGAAGGGCGTGCCCCGATGCCTGGCCGAGCCGGTGCACGAGGTCGTCGAGCTCGCCGGACACGCCAGGAGCGACGGCAACCTCAAGAGCCTCGGCCAGCCTGAGAAAGGATTCGACATCGGCGCTGTCCGGGCCCGGCCAGCGGGGAAGTATTCCGATGTCCTGCGGGTGGGCAGCGGCGTGCAGCCGGGCCAGTGCCGCCGCGTAGCCGACGATCCAGTCGCTGGACGGGCGTTGGTGGACCAGATGTTCCAGGACCAGCACCCGCTCGCCGGGATCGAGGCCCAGCAGGGCGGGCACCACGGGCGGCTCAGCCCGTGCGGCAAGGCGCAGCGCGGCCACCTCGCGGGCATACCGCTCTTCGGCGTCGGGACCGGCGACGATCTGCTTCACCACCGCCGGCGCCCCGGCCAGGTCCACGCGCCACACACGTGAGCGCGGGCTGCTGCTCAGCCGCCGAGAGTGCCTGGGGGAGCCCAGCTCTGCCCGTAACTCGCCCCCGAACGGCAGTCGCGACCACATGGGCTCATACTTCCCCTACTTCTACCACTTCCACGCGGGCCGGCGGGGCTGCGGATCTCGGCGACGTCCGTCGTCCGCTGTCGGGCATTGGCCATGGGGGTGAGGAACGATTCCGGCGTCCGTCGCGTTGTAGGCGGCACGTTCAACTTGTTCTGTTTCGACGTCCCATGGAGTCGCATGCCAGCCGAATTGCACACTCTTCCCTCAGTCACCGACCAGGCAGAGCGATTGATCGAGCTCGGAGTGCATGAACTTGGTGGCTTCCGGCCTGCCGAGCTGCGCTCCATGGCCGCAGAGACCGGGGCTCGTGCCGGCCTTCTTGTGGTCCGCCCGGACCGGGTTCCGGCGTCGGCCCTCGCGCCTCTGCTTCGGCATCAGGGGAAGCAGGGGTTCATCGTGGTGGACATGCCCGATATCGATCAGTTCTCGCCCATCGAGACCGTGAACGTACCCGACGAGCCAATCTATGTGGTGGAGGGCCTCGACCGAGGCGATCACATGGCGAACTGGAGCCCTCACGAGGCACTGCCCGCCATCGTCGAAGGAGGCCGCACTCCATTGCTGCTGATCGAGGGCATCCACTGGGTGCTCCAGCAGCCGGCGGCACTTGAACGGGGCCACTGCTTCATGACCATCGGCTCCCGCTTGCGGAAAGCCAACGACACGCTCGACGCGCGAACCCCCGCCTTGTGGATCAGTAACGGGACCGGGCGAGACGGCCGAGACAACCGTGATGCGCCGAAGGTGGGCTGGTGTTGGGCGGGCAACCGGCACACGTGGCTCGGCTTCGCTTCGGCGACCGGTCGAACCGTGGCCTGATCCGACCGACGCAGCAGGTCACAGTGGAACGAGATGTCGTCCTGCCGGCGATCCGCAATCCGCAATTCGACCAGGTCGGCGAATCAGGTCGGCTGAGACCACTGCCGGTTCGGAGAGGTTGATCCGAGACATGGGACGAGCCCCTTCGGGACACGACAGTTCTCCCGCACGGCCAGTGTCCTGGCTGGTGCTCCAGAACGCAGGGAGGGGCGATGATGGCGGGCATGACATGGTCGACGGCGTTCACGGAGTTGTTCGGCGTGGAGTACCCGATCGCATTGGCGCCCATGGGAGGGTCGGCGGGCGGAGCGCTGGCCGCGGCCGTCTCCTGCGGCGGCGGACTGGGACTGCTGGGCGGCGGGGGCGGGGAACGGGACTGGCTGGCCCGTGAGTTGCCCATCGTGGCTGGGAGCGGGAGACCGTGGGGAGTCGGGTTCCTGAGCTGGGCGGCCGGCGTCGGCGCGGTCGAGCAGGCGCTGGAGCACGGCCCGCGGGCCGTGATGCTCTCCTTCGGGGATCCGAGCCCGTTCGTCGAGCGAATTCGCGCAGCCGGTGCGGCGGTGATCGTTCAGGTCACCGATCTGGAGGAGGCCCGGATGGCAGTGGATCTGGGTGCCGACGTCATCGTTGCGCAAGGGACGGAGAGCGGCGGGCACGGGGCCCGGCGCGGCAGGGCCACCTTGCCGTTCGTGCCGGTGGTGGCGGACCTGGCGGCACCGGTGCCGGTGCTGGCGGCCGGGGGTATCGCCGATGGCCGCGGCGTGGCCGCTGCCCTGGTGCTGGGCCGCCGGTGCGCTCATCGGCACCCGTTTCCAGGCGACGGCCGAGTCCCTGGTCGATCCCGCGGCCGCCGAGGCGATCGTCCGCGGGCGCGGGCAGGACACGGAACGCAGCAGCGTCCTCGACATCGCCAGGGGAGCCCGTTGGTCGACGACGAAGTACACGGCTCGCACCCTCGGCCATCCCTACCTCGACCGCTGGCGGGGAAGGGAGGCGGAACTCGCCGAGGACCCACAGGTCCGACAGGCCTATCAGGCCGATGTGGCGCGAGGCGATGTGCCGCCGCTGCCGGTATGGGCCGGTGAGGGCGTCGACCTCGTCCCGCAGCGCCACCGCGGCCGCGATTCCCGCGCCGGCGCTGTGCCCTCCGACCGCGATCCGCTCCGGGGCGATGCCGAGTTCGGCTGCGTGCTCGGCCGTCCAGGCCAGTACGGCATAGGCGTCGCAGCGAATACCGCGTCGGCTCCGGATGCCCTACTCGTTCTGGCTCGACTGCTCGGCGGAGCGGGCGCGTCGGTGGGCCGCGACCCGTTCGCGGGTTGCGCATCGGCGGGAGCAGTAGTGACGTTCCGGGCCGCTGCCTTGGGTGATGAAGACGTTCCGGCAGCTGAGAGAAGAGCAGATCCTGCCGGGCGGACGCTGGCGGTCCCAGACGAGGACGGTCAGGGCCATGCAGGACGAGGCGAGGAGCCACTCGTCCCAGGGAGCCTCGTCGTCGGGGTCGAGATGGGGGTGCCAGGGGGTACTGCCCCGGTGTGAAGTCAGGCGGAGCGGTCCGGTGTGTTCCTGCAGGAGGCGATTGAGGCCGGCGGCGGCACCGTCGATCGTCCCGGCGGCGAAGACTTCCCGCAGCAGGGCGGCAGATGTACGCATACCGGCGACATCGCGAGTGGTGAGGTCGATGGGGTCTGTCTCACCGTATGCGCGAAGCACATCGCCGACTTCGGCCGGGTCGGCGGAGTCGTCGTCGAGAACGTTGATCAGAGCGGCGGTCCGCCGAGCCATGGTCAGCACGGAGTGCCGGGTGGACCAGTCGTCGATGTTGGAGGGCACGCAGACAATGTAACGCATCTTGCTGAGTTTTGAGTTACCTCCATAACGTCTTGTGCATGAAAATGCGTTACTCACTCCGCCTCTATCTCACCGGAGCAGTGGCAGCTCGTGCCGGGGACGAGATGTCAGGACCGGCACTGATGCTCGCAGGATTCACACTGGCCGGATCGTCCGCCGCCGCGTCGTCGCTGCTCGCGGGCATCACGATCTCCGCCGCGGTAGGAGGGCCGGTGCTCGGGGCGCTCCTCGACAGAGCGGGACGGCCGGGCCGCCTGCTGGCAGCGGCCCTCGTCCTGTACGCGGCTGGCCTGGGGGTGATCCTCGTGGGGCTCGGCCGCTTGCCGTTCGCTGTCACGATCCTGATCGCCGTGTTCACGGGGCTGCTGGGACCGGCCCTGTCGGGCGGATGGACGGCTCAACTGCCCCGGGTGGTACCGGGCGATGGCCTGCCTCGGGCGAACGCGCTCGATGCCATGACGTTCAGTGCGGCGAGTCTGGCCGGTCCGGCCCTCGTCGGCGGCTTGGCGGAGGCGCTGGGAGCTCCGACGGCCGTGGTGGTCTCCGCGGGGCTCATCTGCTTGGCGCTGCCCGCCGCGTGGATGCTGCCCGCCCACCCCGGTTGGAGGCGGGGCTCTCGGGCAACCTCGGTGATCGGCGACCTTGCTGCCGGAATACGGGTCATCGTCAGGAGACCGTCTCTGGCCCGAGCGACCCTCAGCTCGGTCGTCTCCAGTGCGGCTCAAGGCATGCTGACGGCCTGCATCGCGCTGCTCGGCGAGCGTGTTCTGGGCGGAGCCGGCCGTGGCGCGATGCTGCTCTCCTGCGCGGCGATTTCCGCCTTGATGGCCAACGCCGTGCTCGCGCGGTTTCCGCGCTCGGTCGCGCCCGACACAATCATCTGGGCCGGTGCCCTTGTCCAGGCTGCCGCGTTGGCCTCGGCCGCGTCGGGTCGGCCGGCCGTGCTGATCGCGGCCGCACTGATGGCCGGGATCGGCGAAGGGCCCCAACTGGCCGCCTTGTTCGCAGTACGCCACCGGGAAGCCCCGGAACACCTGCGCGGCCAGATCTTCACCACCGGCGCCAGCCTGAAGATCACCGGATTCGCCATGGGTGCGTCTGTCGCCGGACCGATTGCGGCCTGGTCGCTTCCCGGCACTCTGATACTGGCAGCGAGTGTGGCGGTCCTCGCGGCATTGGCATACTTCGTCATCCCGTCGACAACCGTCGACCCGGCCGAGGACCGGGCGACGACAACCCATTGATGAACAGGGCCGACCCTTGAGCGTGTGCCGTGGAAATTCGAGCGGCCACGTCGAATCTCCCAGCACAGCAGTCCGATGGCGGTTGCACCCCGGGGAGCCGGTGCAGGCGCCGATGGGGCCGCGTACGCGTAGTACTCCGGCGAAATCGCCGACGGCGGAGTGATGAGCCGAGTGATGAGCCGCGTTCGGTCAGGAGGGTCGGGACGGCTGTTGTGCCGCTCCTTGAGTCATTGGCCCCTCCGAATCGAGGGCGACGGCCATGTCGGATTCTTGCCAGACGGTGGGTGGTGGTCGATGTTTGATTGCGCCCATGACCATCACACGGCCGAACAACGCTCACCTCTTCCGCTCTCTGCACACTCCATCCGTACCCCTCGCGCTCGCCAACGCCTGGGATGTTGCGAGCGCCCGCGTCATCGAGGCCGCGGGCGCTCCAGTGATCGCCACCACCAGCGCCGGGGTCGCCTGGTCGCTCGGTTCTCCGGACGGCGACGTCCTTGCCCGCGACCGAGCGCTGAAGCTGATCGCCCGAATCGTCGCCGCCGTCGCGGTTCCGGTCACCGCCGATATCGAGGGCGGATACGGGAAGGACGCCGCCGGAGTCGCCGAGACCGTCACCGGGGTGCTCGCGGCGGGCGCCGTCGGCGTCAACATCGAGGACGGCACCCGGCCCCCGACAGAGCTCGCGTCGCGGCTGGCTGCGGCCCGGCGGACCGCGGACCGCGCAGGCACGGACCTGTTCCTCAACGCCCGTGTCGACACCTTCCTGCTCGGGCTCGGCGATCCGGACACCCGACTGAAAGAGACCCTGACCCGGGCGCACATGTACGTTGACTCGGGCGCGGACGGCATCTTTGTCCCCGGCGTCACCGACACCGCCACCATCACGGCGTTGGCCAGGGAGATCTCCGTACCGCTGAACGTCATGGCCGGCCCCGGCACCCCGACCGTCGCCGGGCTCGGCGCCCTTGGCGTGGCACGCGTCAGTCTCGGCTCGGGCGTGGCACAAGCCGCCTACGCCGCCGCGCGCCGCGCCGCGCAGGAGCTCTTCGGTACCGGCACCTACGACACCCTCGCCGAAGGCATCGCCTTCCCCGAGCTCAACGCACTGCTCTCCGATCCCCACTGACCGGCCCACCAGCCGACTCCGCACACCCTGCGGAGTGGCCAATTCCCCAGCACGGAACGACCAATCGAAGCATTCATCCGCATCCGCAGCCACAGCAACGTTGTGAACGATGACGGCACCACCGCCAACGGCTCCTCCTTGATCGACGAGAACGGCACCGCCTACGTCTACGCATGGGCCGACGGCATCCACCTCCGCATACGCCTGCAGGAGGCGAAGGCGAATAGGATGGCGGTCCTGCCGCAGAGTTTGAGATCCTCCGGCCATGTCGGATGACACGCCAGGACAGGACCTTCCGGCCGGCTTCGGGTTCCGGCCGTGTCGCGACGACGAAGACCACAGCGCCATGGCCGCGGTGCGGCTGGGGTGTGCTGAACGGGACCGGGTCGATGCCCATTCGGTTGTGGAAGGGCTCCCGACAGCGGCTGAGATTGCCGCAGCCTCTGACAAGCTTGAGGAGCCGTCCAGGAACCAGATCCTGGTGGTGCGCGACGGAAGCGTCGTCGGCTACTCGACGATCCGGTGGTGGCAGGAACGGGACGATACGTGGCTCTACCTGCACCGCGGCTACCTCTTGCCCGAGTATCGCGACCAGGGCATCGGCTCGGCCATGTTGAGCTGGGCCGAAGAGCGGATCCGCCGGCTCGCCGTACAGCATGGGACGGCGCGGACGGCAGTGATCGGCGCGAACGCCATGACCTCCGAACAGGACGCCACGGCGCTTCTGTTCGCAACCGGATACCGACGGGTCTTCAGCCTGGTCGAGCTGGAGCTGGACGATCTGCAGCAGTTGCCCGAGCCGGGCAGCGAATTGCCGGCCGGGATATGGACGGGGCCGATCGGGTCAAGCCACTACCGTGCAGCCTGGAGTACGGTCGTCGATTCGTATGCGGACACCGGTTTCACTCAGAAATGGCCTTTCCAGGATTTCGTCGACACCGCCGACCCGGCATGCTGGAGGGCTGCATGGAACGGGCAGGACATGGTCGGCGTCGCACTCTGCTCCATCCGCCGCCACGACCACACCGTGGGTGAGGTCGAAGAGCTGAGTGTCCGGACAGGCCGGCGACGCCTCGGAATCGGCCGGGCCCTGCTGCTTGACGGCCTGCGGAGCCTTCGCGAGCAAGGGGCAACGACCGCCCGGCTTTTCACGGGCACGGCAAATCCGCACCGGTCCTACGATCTTTACGAGAGCGTGGGGTTCCGGCGGCAGAACGAGTACGTCCGATACCGCAAGCCGCTTGCTTGACCGACCGGTCATCGGGCTGTCCTGTCAGCCCGCAGGATGTGACAATGCCGCCGGCACCCGGCGCGGTCCCGCCGTCCCTGCCGGTGGACGGGTTCGCCTCGACGGCATGGGCGATGTCTCTGATGTCAGTAGCCATGCATTCAACGGTATCGTCGAACCTTTGGTTGAAACTTTTCGATGACATCGACGGGGCCATGGCGCGAAACCTTCAAAACGGTGAACGGCTCAGGCCGGTCGACCTGGCCCGCGGGCACGGTCTGTCCACGCAGGCGATCAGGAACTACGAGGCGGCCGGAATCCTTCCGGCCGCCGGTCGTACACCCCACGGCTACCGCACCTACACCGCGCTCCACGCACAGGCCCTGCGCGCGTTCCTCGCCCTGGTGCGCGGCCACGGCCACCACACTGCGACGTCGATCATGCGGGCGGTGAACGAGGAAGCGGTCGATGAGGCGTTCCGTCTCATCGACGAGAGCCACGCCCAACTCCTCGACGACCGCCGGACCCTCCAAGCCGTGGAGAGCGCCCTCCGTGACCTGGCGCCCACCGCGGCGTCCGAACCCGACGCGGCGGTGTCCGACCCGGACACAGCTGTGTTCGGGCCCGGCGGAACGTTCATCGGACCGTTGGCAAGGAAGCTCGGGATCCGTCCCGCGACGCTCCGCACATGGGAGCGCGCCGGGCTGGTGAGCCCGCGCCGCGACTCGCGGACCGGATACCGCGTCTACGGCGAGGCCGACGTACGGGATGCCCAACTCGCCCACCAGCTCAGGCGGGGCGGCTACCTGCTGGAGCGGATCGCCCCGCTGATCGCCCAGGTGCGGGCGGCCGGCGGGCTGGAGCCGCTGGAGTCAGCCCTGCACGACTGGCATGGCCGGCTGTCCGCCCGCGGGCGCTCGATGCTGACCGGGGCCGCGGAGCTTGAGGCGTACCTACGCGAGCGCGGATGAGATTTCGGCCGCCGGCCGAGCCCTGGTGATCACCGCCAGGCCGCCAGGCAGGCCCATGGGGCGCCCCGATCGTACGGGAGGTGGGAAGGGAGCCGTCAACAGGGCGAGGAAGACAGTCCAGTTGGAGGGCTGATGTATGTGAGCCGATCGGGGAGGGCTACGGCCGGCGTCCCCACGCGGAGATCATAGGGGCGGTGGCGAGGTCGAGGCGTCCGGTGGCGACGTTCGCCAAGTGGCGGTCGATCTCCTCGTCGGTCGCAAGCCCTTCCGCCACCAGCAGGTGGCGGATCTGCCGCACGGTCGCGGCCTCGAGGACGGCACAGGCCGGTGAGGTGATCGGGAAGCAGGCGTCGGCCCGAACGTCCGCAAGACCGGCTTCGCACAGCAGCCGGGGGAGGGTTCGTCCGTAGGCGAGGTCCGCGCCGCGGGCCGCCATCAAGGAGCGGAAGCCGGATCGCAGTCGGTTCGCGAGCCGTTGTTCGGGACCGGACTCGTCCGGGCACAGCAGCGGCTGCAACCCCGGGTCGGCATCCTCCAGGAGAAGCCAGCCGCCGGGCCGCAGCGCCTGGACCATCCGGCGCAGCGCCTCGGCGCGATCGGTGACGTGTACCAGGACCAGTCGGGCGTGGACGAGGTCGAAGCCGCCGGGCGGCGGCGGGTCGGCCGCCACGTCGTGCCGCAGCACCTCGATCACGCCTCCGTCGACGCCTCGGGTCCATGACACGTCGATGTCGGTGGCGACCACGGTTCCCGCCGGGCCGACCCGCTCGGCCAGCCCGAGGGGTACGGACGGAGCGCCGGCACCGACCTCCCAGCACCGCATGCCGGCAGCGATCCCGAGCTGGTCGACATGCCGGAACGTCACCGGATCGAACAATTCACTGAGGGCGCCGAAGCGGACCCCTGCTTCTGATTGCTGGTTGTCCAGCAGGTAGCCGTGATCCGTGTTGTGTTCAGCCATGTGGCGATTCTGGCAGAGGGGGCAGCCGCACCCCGTTCGCAGGGCCGTGCCCCGTCCGCCGGTCTTACGGGCGGACCAGTAGGGACTCCGCGGCTGCCGAGGGTCAGGATGGTGTCTCCCGACCTGTTCGTCTTCCGCCGCGGAAGTGCTCGCAGCCGCGGCGGAGGAGCAGCGGCGCATGGGACCTGGTGCTGTCCCGGTGGGACGGCGGCCCGCTCTCGATCAGCGGAATGTCGCTCTGCTCGGCGTCGACGGTCGACCGGACGGTGTCGCCGAGTAGCTGAGCGACCGGGTCGGGGCCGTGATCGAAGGAGGCGTGGCCGTTTCCTCGCCCATCCCGCCCGCCCGAGCTTCTCGACCAGCTCGTAACGGCCCGCGATCAGCTCCCCTGGCCTCACCGCCCACCCCCGCCACTCCCTGCAAACTCCAAGAGTACGGCGGCGGCCCCGCCGATATCCGGGCGTCCGGATTCCCGCGAGACCGAGGAGGACGGGTTCGCACGGGGGGAAGCCATGTCGGTGTGGGCGCCGACGGTCGTCAGGTTCTGGTCTCGATGACTACGCGCAGGGGCTTCTCGAAACTCTTGCGTGCCGGTGGTCGACATGACGCTGTGGCCGATCGGAGTGCCGGTACCGGTCGGCGGTGGGTCGTGCGTGGCTAACAACGTGCCACGACAAGCAGATTGGTGACCTTCTCCACGGGCACGACGACAGCTTTCACCGTTCCGGCCACTTGAATCCGCACGCTCCCGCCATCGGCGCTCTTCAGTGCCCCGCACGTCGACGTCCCGCCGTGCGTGACCCGCACGTACGCGGCCGGATCCGGGCCTGCTTCCGGGGCCCACCAGGTCGCGGTGATGCCCAGGAGGAAGCACACCAGCGCTGCGGCGACGATGGTCCGGCCTCGCCTCAGCCGGGCTGCTGCGGCGTCGGCCAGGGCGATCTGATAGGCCGCGACCGATGCGTGGCGGCGATGGATCTCCGCCAGGGTCACCATGCCCTCACGGGTGCCGGCCTGAGCTGCGAGGGCCTGCCAGAGCCCTGCCAGGGAGAGGGCGATGCCGCCGCCGATGAGGAGGGTGACCGCGATGCGCCAGTCGAGGGTGAGGTGCGCCGTCGTATCACGGCCCTTGAGCACTGCGCCGGTGGTGATCAGCGTGACGAAGGCCGCGAGACCGTTGCGCCAGGCTTCCGCGTTGGCGCGGACCGCGGGCAGGGAGGCTTCGGCCAGCGCGGCGAAGCGGTCGCGCTCGGCCAGGTCCGTGGGCGTCGGTGGGCGCTCCGGTTTGCGTGGCCTCAGTGGCATTCCGGTCATGGCTGTCCGTCGGCCGGAGCGGGGTCGGCGGTGAGCTCGATACGGAAGCTGGCACCGCAGCCGCTGACGGCGGTCGAGTCGGCGGCCCCGGATGCCCCGGCCGGATGCGCGGCACCGCACGAGCAGGTGACGTCCAGCACGACCGGGTCGCCGTAGCCGTACGCGCCGGCAGGCGCCACCAGGCCGGTGCCGCCGGTTCCCTGGACGCCCGCGCGGCTCCCGCCGATCCCGCTGGTGACGGCGGTCAGCGGACGCCGGTCGGTGAAGTGGTGCACGCAGCGCGGGCACGCGCCCTCGACAACGGCCGAGGAGACGTTGTCATTCGTCATCACCAGTGCTGTGAGAGCGCCCGACTCCAACAGGTCGAACGCGACCTCCGTCCAGCGGTAGTCCGAGGTCTGCTCGTAAGGGATCGGAGGCTGGGGCTGATTGGTCATGGTCACCTCTGCCGATACACGGATACACCGATGCGCGATTGGTACGGGTCAGGTTCCGAAGTGGGCGTACGACGCCCACTTCATGGGTTCGGTGGGATCGCTGTCACGCAGCGCGCGAACGGCTCGGTGGAGCGCGATGGCGGGCTCCGCGCCGCTGTCGGACGATGTCAACTCCCTGTAGAAATGGTCCGATACGCCTGCGGCCGAGGAATCGCCGACCGGCCAGCTGGTGGCGACGATGTGCCGGAAGCCGGTCAACTGCACAGCCGCTGCGAGGTGGATCGCCTCGTCCGCGAGGTCAGGGACGCCCGTAGCGGTCTGGCATGCCGACAAGTACGCGAGATCCGCGTCGGCGAGTTCCAAGTCTGCGATATCCGCTATCGACAACGGACCGTCGGCGAGGCTGAAGGAGCTCGCCGCCGGATCGGAGAGGTTCTGGGCCGCGTGGCAGGCGAAGTGAATCCGGTCGCAGCGCGGGAGCTCGTCGAGGACGGCCCGCCGGGTCGCGGCCGACCCGACCAGACTCACCACCTCGGTCGGACTCGCCGCATACCGCCGCAGGCCGGCCAGCTCATCGGCCACCGCCGGCAACGCGGCCAGACCGGGCGTCTCCGGCAGCGCGATCGCGAGGTGGCGCCGCATCGTCGGCCCCGAGCGCCGGATCCGGCTGCGGGACAGTGCGGCCAGCGTCGGCGTGTAGGAGGAGACCACCAGGTCCGCGGTCCACGTTTTGCCGGTGCCGGGGGCCGACCTGTGGCGCGGATGGTGGCCCGCGGCGTGCAGCGGCAGCAGGCTGAGCAGCCCGACCGGACACCACCACAGACGCGGTGGCGCCTCGGCAGACCGGCCGGAGCGCGGATGAGCGGAGTGTCCGAGCCGTTCCAGGATCGGCCCCACGATCCCGTCCCACAGCCAGCCGAGGATGTCGTGGCTGACGTGCCGGGCCCGCTCACGTGCAAGGAACGAAGCGCTCGGGTCGGTCTGGGTCCCGACGGCGGACAACAGATCCGGGACTGTGCCGGACACATCGTGGATCGAGACCCCGGGGAGCACCACGACCTCGGGTTCAGACGTGTCATGACGGACGATCAACGCATGACAGCCGTATCCGCTGACGGTCACGATGACCACCGGACCACCCGTGGCCGCGTCCTTGAGCTCGGCGTACGGCGTCGGCCCGAGGAAGTGTTCGAACCCCTCGATCCGGCGGACCCGCTCGACCGTCTCGTCCCATTCCCGGGCCAGATCCCGGCGGCGCTCGCCGGCCTCCGCAGAGAACTCCGGACCCTGGATCCCGTCGGCCAGACCGACCAGCTGGTGCGGCTCGCTGATCGGAGAGAAGGCGTCGAGCCGGGTCCGCAGCGCCGTGAGCCGCTCGGCCAGGTCGGGGTGGGAGTCGGCCAGATCGCTGAGATCGCTGCGGAGGTGCAGTGCCTGAGTCCAGATGACCGACCTGCTCTGTTCGAGCAGTTCGACCGCGGTCGCAAGCTGTCCGGCGGCGATTGCGGCCCCGGCGGCTTCGGAGGCCAGACCCGACCATCCGCGAAGGGTGTCGCTGCGCACCCCGGTCCGCATCCCGTGCCAGGCGACTGTAGGCAGATGCCGGACCGCGAGACCGTAATCCGCGACCGCTCCTTCGATCTCGCCCTTCTGCGCCGCGAGCCGACCGGCGCGGACCGCGCACCGCGCGACCGTGTCCGGGTCGCCGTAGGGGTCTCGGGCGGCCTCGCGCCAGCACGCCAGGGTGGCCTCCAGGTCGGCGCGGTTCCCGGTGGCGTTGTGGCGCTGCCTCAGGATCAGACCCAGTGACCACAGCCACTCGGCCCGACGCGCGTCCCCCGGTCGGGTGACGTCGACGGCTTGCCTGGCGGTGGCGACCGCCTGGTCCAGCAAGGTCGCATCTCGCCCGACCCGGGCTGCCGTCGTCAGCGCCACGGAGCGGTTCCGGAGGAGAAGGCCGTATTCGGAGGAGCCCGGGTGGGTCGCGTCGATCATCCGCTCGCTGACCCGCAGCATCTCGGTGACGTCCGTGGGGTCGGGATCACCCGGGAGATCGACCCGCATGCGGAGGAGCCAGGAGAGGGTCGAGAGCGGTCGGTTGACGAGGCCCCCGTGCTCCGGGAACTCGTGCTCCGCCCCGGCGGCCAAGGTGATCGCCTCGTCCAGGACCGCGCGGTCGCCGGTCCGCTGGAAGACCTGGGTGAGCGCGTTCGCGAGTCCGACGGCGGCGATCGGCCGCATCAGTGGATCCCCGGCCGCACCCCGGAGCGCGGTGCGGTGGGCTTCGACCGCCGCATGCATGTCCAGGTCGTCGCCCAGTTGCGAGTGCCGGACTCGCAGCGCCATCCCCAGACTGTAGAAGTCGCGGGAGCGCGTCGAGTCGCCGGGCGACCGTGTGCTCGTCACTTCGCGCAGCTCGATCACGGATCGGTCGAAGTCCGCCGACGAGCCGGTCAGCAGCGCTCGGGCCTGGACATAGACAGCGTGGTTGTGAAGCTCGGACGGGCGCCTCTCGTCGCCGTCGGGCATGTTCGCGAGGGCCGTCCCCAGGGTCGAGATCGCTTCGTCGAGGTCGGCGGCGTTCCCGGTCTGTTCGTAGCGGGCGAACAGCGCCGACGCGAGGCGTGAAGGCGCAGTGGTGGACCGGGCCTCGTTCCCGGCGTCGAGATCCACTGCCTCCCGCCCGGCGGCCACCGCCGCGTCCAGATCCGCCGGGTCCATCGTGTGGCGGAACCGCCATTCGAGGACCTTGGCCAGTGTGCTCAGACCCGCCGACCGGCAGTCCGGCGCCGGACGTCCTTCGGCCACCGCATCGCGGATGACTGCGACGACGTGCTCCAGGTCGTCCGGGTTCCGGCGGTCGTCGTAGCGGAGTCGAAGAGCGAGGGCCAGCTTCGGGAGGTAGTCCCTGCGGTCCGGGGCGGTCGGAAGCGTGGCACGGTACGCCTGCTCGTGGGCTTCGACAGCGGCATCGAGGTCGCTCACGTCGCCGTCCCTCAGGAACCTGCTGATCAGAGTGTCCCCGAGGTTCGACAGGTAGGCGCTGTACCGCGGATCGCCCGGATCCGCAGCGGCGACTATGTCCCGCATCACAAGGATGGACTCGGCCCCGTCCTCCGCCGAGCCCGTGACCCGGTACCGGGTGGCGAGCGCCATCGCGAGGAAGCCCCGGCGGACCTCGCGGTCGGCCGCATCGGCGGCAGCTCGCGGTGCGACCGATCTGGCCAGGTCGACGAGGGTGTCCATGGCGTCGAGTTCCGCCGCGCTGCGCGACCGCATCGTGAACCGGACGTTGTCGAGTTCGAGCCCGATGTTGAGGGAGCCATCGGCCTCGTCGGCCCGGATGTCGAGACGGAAGGCGACCCGCAGCAGCGTCCCTGCTGTCTGCCCGAAGTCGGGATGCGCGGCGGCGAGGCACTCGCGGGCGGCATCGAATACCCGGTCCAGGTCGGCCCGGTCCCCGGCGTGCTCGAAGCGTTTTTCGAGGACATCCAGCTTGCCGGCGAGCCGTCGGCCTCGCTCCGGATGGTCGGCCGGCGTCGCCGCGAGAAGGACCGCCCAGAGATCGATCGCCTCGTCCAGACAGGGCAGGTCGCGAACCTCGTGGTAACAGGCGATGACGGCATTCAGGAGATTCGAGTACGTGACGATCCCGTCTTCGCCGTCGTCCAGGGAGGTCAGTGCGACCGCGAGACGCCCGACGCGAACCGACTCCCGCAGGTCGGCGGGATCCCCACCGTGTTCGAACCTGCGGCGCAGCCGATAGCAGAGATCGGACAAGGCCCGGACCCACGAGGGGCTGCCCTCCGGTGCCTCGCGGACCGCGGCTTCGCATGTCCGGACGCTCTCTTCGAAGCCGGCCGGGTCGCCTTCGTCGTCGAACCGGCGGTACAGGGCGTCGCTGAGATTCACGAGGAAGTCCGCTCTTCGGGCATCGTCCCCCGGAATCCGGGCGAGCGCCGTCCGCCACAGTGTGACGGCCTCGTCCAGGTCGGCCCGGTCGTGAGTCTTCGCGTGCCGGGCGTGGAGGCTCTTGTCGAGCGCTGTCAGAGTGGACCCGTAGTCCGTGTCGGAGCTGTCGATCGTGGCGCAGGCAAGCCGTCCCCACCGCACGGCCGCGTCGAAGTCGGCGACCGAGTCCGTCGTCCCGGCCAAATGTCGGTACGACCGTCCCAGCCGCTGATGCCGCAGCCAGAGGAACTGGTCGCCGGGCGGGGTGGTGGCGATCGACTCCTCCAGCACCCGGATGGCATCTTCGAGGCAGGGCCTCTCATCGGTCCGCTCGTGCACGACCAGCAGCGAATCGGCCAACAACGACAGTCTGCGTGCCCGATCCCTGCCTGGCGGTGATAGGGCGACGGCTTCCTGACGGACCATCACGGTGCTCCGTGCGTCTGCCACGTCCCCGGCGACCCGATGACGCTCGTGATACGCCTGCCCCAGACGCCCGAGGGCGAGGATCCGGCCCGCCGGGTCCGGAGGCGCTGTCCGAAGGGCCCACAGAATGCGGTCGATGGCCCGGTCGAGAGGGCTGAGGTCGCTGCCGTCCGAGAGGGACAACAATCTGTCGGCACAGTCGACCGCCCAGCGCAGGCGGTGGGTCGCGTCCGTCGCGAGGGTCCCGACGAAGTCAGCCACCTCGGCGGGGATCAGGTCCGGCGCAGTCTGCCGCAGACCGAGGAAGAAGCCGATCGCGTCGTCGGCTTCGGCTTGTCCGGATGTGGTGCCGGACACCACACCGCGCCAGAAGCGGAACCGGGCCAACTCCGCCGCCGCCGTCATGTTGTATTCGGGCTCACCCGCGCGGCCGACGCGGATCAGCGCGGCCGTGGCCGCGGCGTGCTCCTCCTCGGCCTGCGGATCGGTCAGGTGCCACGGGTCCCCCGACTCGCGGAAGCGGACGATCCTTCGTCTCACGGCTGAGGCCGGGTCCGGTGCGGAAGGGGGCGGCGGATCCTCTGGCATCGCCTCAGACTACTGAAAACACCCTCTCCAGTACTCCAGTCCGACTTTTTCGTGATCACATGAAATGGTCGCCACCGGCGTAGGTTCGAGACCCTTCGGGCCTGGTCGGCCCGTTGCGCCGAACTCGCTCCCGAACGTGGTCAACGTGATCCCGTGTTGCGGCCTTCGGCCGCCGATCGTGAGAGCGGCTGAGCGGGGAGCGCAGCTGAGCAGGGAGGGCTCTTCCGGCAGTTCGAGCCCTGCTCGTCGCGGCCATCGACGGGCGGCTGTGACCAGTCGTACGGCGCGCTTCGTGCGCACCAGTTGGTCCTGGGGTTCGGAGGTTCTGGGGATGCCGCAGGAAGGTGACACTTCGGCCGTGATCGAGGAGTTGTCCCCGTCGAAACCCGTCAAAACCTGTCTTCACCGGAGTCGCTGACGACTTCGATTCCTGCCTCGTTTTCGTGGTGCTTCGGGTTCACCCGGAACCTCGTCTGCGCAGGCCGTGTCTCCTGACTGCGGAATGCGAGGGGCTTCGGCTGCGCCTCGTAGAATCGTGCTGTGGCATTCATGAGCACTCCGCACTGCTGCTTCCACTGATCGGGAGGCTGTGAGGGCGATGCCGGACGGCATCGCCCTCCTCGGTGTGCCTGCCGCGTGACCCGCGTTCCGGCGCTGCCCGCATCGAGGGCCGACGCCGATCCGTTCCCCCTGGGGCGGCGATCTGCCGACCGCGCGTGCAGGCACGGTCCCTTCCTCACACCGCTGCCAGGAGTGCCTTGTGCCTGTCTTGCTTTCCCCTGCCCTCGAATCGTTCCTCGATCTCCTGCGCTGCCCGACGTGCGGCGCCTGTCTCCACTCCGACCGTGGCGCGCTGCGCTGCCCGACGGGCCACACCTTCGACATCTCCAGGCATGGCTATGTCGGCCTCCTGACAGGCAGCCGCGCCACCAGCGGCGACGACGCGGCCATGGTCCGAGCCCGGGACCGGTTTCTGGCCACCGGAGGGTTCGGGCCGATCCGCCGGACCGTGGCTCACCTGGCGGCCGACGCCGTGCCCGAGCGGAGCACCGTGGTGGACGTCGGGTGCGGCACGGGCTACTACCTGGCCGGCGTCCTTGAGCAGCTGTCCGGTGCTCGCGGTCTGGGCCTGGACACCTCAGCGCGGGCGCTGCGCGCGACGGCCCGTGCCCATGAGCGAGCAGCCGCCGCGACCTGGGACGTCTTCCGTCCCCTCCCGCTGGTCGACGGGATGGCAGACGTCGTGCTGGACGTGTTCGCCCCGCGCAACCCGTCCGAGTTCCACCGGGTGCTGCGCCCGTGCGGTCGGCTGGTCGTGGTACGTCCGACCGGGCGGCACCTGCACGAGTTGCGCAGTGAGGTGCCTGGAATGGTCGCGATCGACCCGGCCAAGGAACGTCGCCTGCACAAGGTGTTGGCCCCTTTCTTCGAGGCCGCCGGTACCGAGGTGGTCGAGTACGTCACGTCCTTGACCGGACCGGAGGCCCTTGATCTGGTGGGGATGACGCCGAGCGCACGCCACCTGAACCGTGCGGACCTGGCCGATCACGGTCTCGTGCCCGGCCGGGTCACCGTCACCGTCTCCGTGCTGGCCACCGCCTACCGGCCTCGGTGACTTGAAAGCGGGTGCACGTTCCTGCTGACCGACGGGCAGTGGGCACGCCTGGTGCTCTGCCTTCCCTGCAACGCGAGGAAGGCGGAGCGCACGTTCGCAGACCGCCGCCGCACCGTCGAGGGAATCGTCCCCGGTGTCGCACCGGGACCCGTGGGGCTCGGCTCCAGGGGCAACTGACCGCCCAGGCAGTCCCGATCGGCGAGAGCGTGGCGGCCAGATGGTCTCCCCGCATGAAGGGTGAGTGGGTCTTCTGCCGGGCGGAGGGACCGCGCAGGCTGGCCGGTCGACCCGGGCCATTGGTCAGGAGCGCAGGTCGAGCATGGCGGACATGGCCGCCACGACGGACGGGGCGACCTGGTAGTAGACCCAGGTTCCGCGCCGTTCGGAGGTCAGGAGGCCGGCCTCGCGCAGTTTCTTCAGGTGGTGGGAGACGGTCGGCTGGGAGACGCCGACGTCGGAGATGTCGCAGACACACGCTTCGCCCCCCGGGTGCGAGGCGACCTTGGAGAACAGGCGCAACCGCACCGGATCCGACAGGGCCTTGAACATGAGGGCCATCTTCTCCGCGTTGTCCTGCGACAGCTCCCCGGCTGTGATGGGCGGGCAGCACGGCACCACGGTTCCCGCGTCGAGGGCCGGCAGATCCACAAGCTCTGACTTCGACATATGTCTATGTTGACACTTGTCGATGCCTGATGCCAAGCTCTTGATATCGACAGCAATCGAAACAGTGGTCGAATCGACCGCCTATTCCGGAGGACATCACCACCATGACCACCACTGCTGACCTGCCGGTTGTCGTCATCGGCGCCGGCCCCACCGGGCTGGCCGCCGCCGCCCATCTGGTCGAGCGCGGCATCGAACCGCTGGTCCTG
Source organism: Streptomyces sp. NPDC059832 (assembly GCF_042731715.1). NCBI lineage: Bacteria > Bacillati > Actinomycetota > Actinomycetes > Kitasatosporales > Streptomycetaceae > Streptomyces > Streptomyces sp. NPDC059832. The sequence goes on from NZ_JBHWIY010000021.1 coordinate 85,201, forward strand.
GAAGCGGGACCGGCCGCCGCTTCCTCCGTGCGCGACTGGTCGCATGTGCGGCTGTTCTCCACCTGGGGCGAGGTCACCGACCCGGCCGCCGAGAAGCTCCTGGCGCCGGCCGGCTGGACCCGGCCCGACGCCACGACGTACCCGTCCGGCGGGGACTGGGCAGCGCGATACCTCCAGCCCCTCGCCGACGCCCTGGGCGACCGCGTCCGCTACACCGCCACCGTCACCGGAGTCTCACGCGCCGGCCGCGACCGCATCGTCGATGCCGACCGCGAAACCCAGCCCTTCGTCGTGCACTTCACCACTGCCGACGGCGGCGAGGAGCGTGTCGTCGCCCGCGCGGTCATCGATGCCTCCGGCACCTGGACGACCCCCGGCCCGGCCGGGGCAGGCGGCCTGCCCGCCCTCGGCGAGAAGGCGGCAGCCGACCGCATCACCTACCGCGTCCCCGACCTCAAGGACCCGGCAGTCCGCGACCGCTACGCAGGCAGGCGCACCGCCGTGATCGGCTCCGGCGCCTCCGCGTTCACCGCCTTGGCCACCCTCGCCGGCGTCGCGAAGGCGGAGCCCGGTACGCACGCGGTGTGGATCCTGCGCCGCGGGATCAGCGGAGCCACGTTCGGTGGCGGAACCGCCGACCAGCTTCCCGCCCGAGGGGCCCTCGGCCTGGCCGCGAAGGCCGCCGTCGACAACGGGCACGCGGACGCGGTCACCGGCTTCCGCACCGAAGCCATCGAGCGTGACGAGGACGGCCGCCTGATCCTGGTCGGTGAGGACGGACGCCGTCTGGACCCGGTGGACGAGGTCATTGTGCTGACCGGTTTCCGTCCCGACCTGTCGTTTCTCTCCGAGATCCGGCTCGGCCTCGACGAGCGCCTTCAGGCTCCCACCGAGCTGGCCCCGCTGATCGACCCCAACCAGCACTCCTGTGGCACCGTCTACCCCCACGGCCACAGCGAGCTGTCCCACCCCGATCCGGGGATCTACCTGGTCGGCATGAAGTCCTACGGCCGAGCCCCGACGTTCCTGGCCATGACCGGCTACGAGCAGGTCCACTCCGTCACCGCTGCCATCGCCGGTGACCTCGAGTCCGCCGACCGTGTCGAACTCACCCTCCCCGAGACCGGAGTCTGCGGCGGCGCCGGACTCTTCGACGGCCAGGCAGCCGACCAGGCAGCCGGCCCGGCAACCGACCAGGCCGACGGCGGAGGCTGCTGCGCAGCTCCGGTGCCCGCTGCGGTCTCCTCACCCCTTGATCTCGATGGGTGTGCCGTGGCGGGTGAGGTCTGATCGGGGCGGTCTGCGTGGCCGTGGGTTCCCCGCCCTCTCGGGGGGGGGGGAGGGGAGGGAGCCCGCCCGCAAACACCCCACAGAACCCCCCCTCCTGCTCCCCCCC